>CBFGUT010000147.1:0-8129 GCA_965652265.1 uncultured Cellvibrionaceae bacterium
ACTGGGGTTGATATGGCGGGTAATTTTGGCAACAAGCTGGTGATCGCGATTTCCTCGCGGGCGCTGTTCAATCTGGACGATAGCCATAAGGTCTATACAGAGCAGGGTCTGGAGGCATACTCCCAGTATCAGATAGCCCGCGAGGATGAACCCCTGGCGCCGGGGGATGCTTTCCCCATGGTGCAAAAGCTGTTGCGGCTCAATGAAAACCTCCCCGGTGACCCGCGCGTGGAGGTTATCCTCTTGTCTCGCAACAGCGCCGATACCGGCTTGCGGGTGTTCAACTCTATTGAGCACTATGGCCTGAGTATTACCCGGGCCGCCTTTTGCAGTGGTCAGAGTCCCTATCGCTATGCCTCGGCCTTTGGCTGCCATCTGTTTCTCTCCACTGAACCGGAAGATGTGCGTCATGCGTTGACGCACGGTATTGCCGCGGCAACCTTGATGGCCCCCAAGAACCGCTCCGAAAATGAAAACGAGCTGCGTTTTGCCTTTGACGGCGACGCCGTGGTCTTTTCCGACGAGGCGGAACAGATCTTCAAGCGCGAGGGGCTCAACGCCTTTACCGAGAGTGAGAAGGCCGCCGCTCGCAAGCCCTTGACCGGCGGGCCTTTCAAGCCTTTTCTGGCCGCGCTGCAGGGGTTGCAGGCGGAGTTTAGCGAGGCCCAGTGTCCCATTCGCACGGCGCTGGTCACCGCCCGCTCGGCTCCGGCCCACGAGCGGGTGATTCGCACCCTGCGCGCCTGGAATATCCGTATCGACGAATCCCTGTTTCTCGGGGGACTCCCCAAGGGCGCGTTTCTCAAGGCCTACGGAGCTGACGTATTTTTCGACGATCAGCGCGCTCACATCGACTCGGCCAGTGAACACGTGGCCACCGGACATGTGCCCCACGGTATCGCCAACGAGCTCAAGCCGGTCAGTACACCGGCACAAAAAGGCTAAATTCTTGGCAGAGTGCGATTTTTTTCGCTATTCTTAATGCGCATAATCAATTAAATTTTTATAACGCGCTACAGGAAAGGGAGAGCTTATGAAGCTGCAACAACTGCGCTACATCTGGGAGGTGGCTCACCACGACCTGAATGTATCGGCAACGGCCCAAAGCCTCTATACCTCCCAGTCGGGGATCAGTAAACAGATCCGGTTGCTGGAGGATGAGCTGGGTATCGAGATTTTCTCCCGCAGCGGCAAGCACCTTACCCGTATTACCCCGGCTGGTGAGGCGATTCTTAAAACCGCTGGCGAAATATTGCGCAAGGTGGAAAGTATTAAGCAAGTGGCCCAGGAGTTCAGCAATGAGCGCAAGGGCAGCCTCTCCATCGCCACCACCCATACCCAGGCCCGTTACGCGCTGCCGCCGGTTATCGAGCAGTTTATCCGCCAGTACCCGGAAGTCTCCCTGCATATGCACCAGGGCACACCCATGCAGATTTCGGAAATGGCTGCCGACGGCACGGTGGATTTTGCCATCGCCACCGAGGCGCTGGAGCTGTTCAGCGACCTGATTATGATGCCCTGTTACCGCTGGAACCGCTGTATTGTCGTGCCTCGCGACCATCCTCTCGCCAGTGTCAGCCACCTGACGCTGGAGGATGTGGCCGTCCACCCCATTGTCACCTATGTATTTGGTTTTACCGGCCGCTCCAAGCTGGACGAAGCCTTTATCAACCGGGGTCTGGCACCCAAGGTGGTGTTCACCGCCGCCGACGCCGATGTCATCAAGACCTATGTGCGTCTGGGGCTGGGGATCGGCATTATCGCCAAAATGGCCTTCAACGAGGAAAAGGATACCGACCTGGTAGCACTCGATGCCAGTCACCTGTTCGAGTACAGCACCACTAAAATCGGTTTCCGCCGCGGTACCTTTCTCAGGGGTTTTATGTACGATTTTATCGAGGCATTCGCCCCGCACCTCAATCCCGATGTGGTCAATCAGGCCTATGCCTGTCACTCCCGCGCGGAGCTGGATGAGCTGTTTCGACCCGTGGATTTACCCTCCTACTGATGATCCAGATGCCTGTGTCCAGCGTATATTGATGCAGGCATTTTGAGGTTCAGAGGTGTTATGTCTTCCTTATCCAGCACCGCCAGGATTCCCGTAGGCGTTAGTCAGTGTCTGTTGGGCGATGGTGTGCGCTTCGATGGCGGCCACAAGCGCTCGCGCTTTATCACCGATCAACTATCCCGCTACTTCGAATTCCAGCCCTACTGCCCGGAGGTGGCCATCGGCCTTGGTATTCCCCGAAAGCCCATTCAATTGGTGGCCACTGATAAGGGCACTCGGGTATTGCAAAGCGACAACCATAATATCGATGTGACTGACCCCCTGCAGGAGTACGCTCGCAGCCTGCTGCCACAATTGTCATCCCTGTGTGGGTATATTTTTATGCAAAAATCGCCCAGTTGTGGTCTGTTCAACATGAAACGCCATAGGCCCAATGGCTACACCCAGGACCACCAGGGTCGGGGCGCTTTCGCCGCCGTGGTGACCGAGGCCCTGCCACTGTTGCCGGTGGAAGAGGCGGGTCGGCTCAATGACCCGGCGCTGCGGGAAAACTTTATTACCCGGGTATTCGCCTATCACGACTGGCGGACTCAGGTGGAAAATGCGCCGAGCGCCGACAAACTGATTCGCTTTTACTCACGCTACAAGTATCAGGTGATGGCCCACCATGTACCCAGCTATCAGGCCATAGGGCGCCTGCTGGCCAACCTTAAGATCAGGCCTATCGAAGAAATCTGCGAGGATTTTATCGGTCTGTTTATGGGGGCTCTGTCCCGGCCCGCCACCCGCAAAGGCAATACCAATGCCATGAAACATCTGCAGGGCTATCTAAAAAACCAGCTACAACCGGTGGAGAAGCAGGAGTTGGAAATACTGATTGAACACTATCGCCAGGGCATGCTGCCTTTGATAGTGCCCGTGACTCTGCTCAAGCATCACCTGTTGAAAACTGACGATGACTACCTGCAGCAGCAAAGTTTTTGGTCACCCCATCCACAGGCTCTTGGCCTTCGCAATGCCACCTTGGCACAGTGAGCTCCCATGAATAGTTTGCAATCCCCCATCACAGAGGTACCACTGGTTTCACGGTTAATGGACTGCTATGCCTCCTTTGATTCGACTTCGGTCAAGACGATTGGCACTCTCTACCATCCCAATGTGATTTTTATCGACCCGGTGAAGCAGATTGAGGGGCAATCGTCACTGGTTGAGTACTTTACCGCCATGGCCTCCGGGCTCACGGAGTGCCGATTTAATTTTAATGAGGTCATTTACGACTACCGCGGCGATACGATCCATCAGGCAGCACTGTTCTGGGATATGCACTACAGCCACCCCAAAATTCGTTCAGGAAAGCTGCTGCACTTGCCCGGCTCCTCCCACATCAAGTTTGCCGACAGTATCTACTACCACCGCGACTACTACGACCTGGGACAAATGTTGTACGAACATTTGCCGCTTGTGAAAACCGCTATTGGTCATATCAAGAAACGCCTGTAATGAAACATCTGGTCTGGTTTCGAAACGACTTGCGCACCCTCGATAATCCTGCGCTTTATCACGCCTGTCACCAGCATCGGGGAGAGGTTTATGCATGCTACCTGTTTAGTCGCGATACTGTAAAACGTCACTCGCTGGGGCCGGCCAAGCTGGGGTTTATCGAACAGCACCTGGCATTGCTGGGTGCGAGCTTGAGCGAGCTCGGTATACCGCTGCAAGTGCTGGCGGTGGATCACCAGGGGGAGATTGCCTCTGCGCTGTTGAAACACTGTAAACAACTGGAGATTGCTCGACTGTTTTACAACGCCGAATACCCGCTGGATGAAGCTCGCCGCGATCAACAGGTGACGCGACATTTGCGCGACGCCAAGATCGACGTCAATCGCTATCACGATCGGGTAATCGTACCCCCGGGGATGTTAAAAAACGGGCAAGGCGAAATGTATCGGGTGTACACGCCTTTCATGAAACAGTGGGTAAAAACCGTCTCCGGCGCACAATTGTCCGTTTATCCGACCCCCCAACAACGTTCTATGCCGCAGGGGGTCAAGCCAGCCGCAAAATCGGCTATCAAGAGATTGTTTGAGGGTGCACCCCGGCGCGACTTATCCAGCTATTGGCCCGCTGGCGAAGAAGTGGCGCTGCAGCGGCTGTCTGAATTTGCCAAGCATGATCTGAGTAAATATCAAGACCGGCGAGACCTGCCTGCCGAGGAGGGCACCTCGCGACTTTCCCCGTATTTGGCGGTGGGGGCAATATCTCCCAAACAGTGTTTCCTGGCGGTCAATGCACGCGGTTCTTGGATGGAGAATGAATCCCTGCGAACCTGGGTTAATGAATTAATCTGGCGTGAATTCTATACCCATATCATCGCCGCATTTCCCGAGTTGAGCCGCCATCAACCCATGCAAGCCCATACCCGGAATTTTCCCTGGAACGATGACAAAAAGGCATTTCAGCGCTGGTGTGAGGGAAACACAGGTGTCCCCATCGTCGATGCCGCCATGCGTCAGTTAAATCAAACCGGCTGGATGCACAATCGCCTGCGAATGATCAGCGCCATGTTTTTAACCAAGAATCTGCGCATCCACTGGCGTTGGGGCGAGGAGTATTTTATGCAACAACTTATCGATGCCGACTTTGCTTCCAATAACGGGGGTTGGCAGTGGTGCGCTTCCACGGGTACGGATGCCGCCCCTTATTTTCGTATTATGAACCCCGTCACCCAGTCGCAGAAGTTTGATCCTGAAGGCAAGTTTATTCGTCATTTTGTGTCAGAGCTTGCCACCGTCAATGGCCGCCACATCCATCAGGCGCCGGACGTGGCTGATTACCCGCGGCCTATGGTGGACTTGAAAGCCAGCCGTCGCGAAACCATCGAGCTATTTCAAACACTGCAATCCGAGCGGCAGGAGGCGTAAATGTCACGGCAATTATCCCAGCAACGGGTATGGCTTACCGGCGCATCCAAAGGGCTCGGGTTGGCACTGACGGAACACCTGCTCAGTGTCGGCGCCACAGTGTACGCCAGCGCCCGCGATACGTCCCCCTTAAGTGACTTGCAAAATCGCTGGCCGGGTACCTGTATCCCGGTGGCAGTGGATTTGACCGATGCGAGCAGTCAACAGAGAGCCATCGCTGAGTTACGCCAACATACGGACTATCTGAATACGCTGGTTCTCAATGCCGGCACTTGTGAGTATGTGAATGTCGCCGAATTTTCCAGCGAGCCCTTTGACACGGTGTGGGCACTTAACATGGCCGCCAATACACAGGTATTGCAGAATGCTTTGCCGCTCTTGAGGAGTGCTCAGCAGCGCGCACATATTGTGGGTATTTCCAGCCTGGTGACCCTGTTACCCCTGCCGCGCAGCGAGGCTTATGGCGCTTCCAAGGCAGCCCTGGACTATTTACTCTCTTCCCTGAGAGTGGATTTGTACCGCGAAAACATTGATATCTCCATCGTAAAACCCGGGTTTATTCGTACTTCCTTGACGGCACGTAATGATTTTCCCATGCCCTTTATCATGGAGCCGGAAGTGGCCGCACGACACCTGATCAAAGTCTTGGTGGGACGTCACTATGAATACCGTTTTCCCTGGCAACTTGCCGCCCCCATGCGGCTGTTGAGTCTATTACCTGAAGGTCTGAAGCTCAGACTGTTGCAGAAAACCGTGAGGCAGTAATGACAGCACGCAAGCGTATTGCCATTGTGGGTACCGGTGTCAGCGGCTTGGTCACCGCCTACTTGTTGGCTCGAAATCATGAGGTAACGGTTTTTGAAAGTGCTGCCCGCATAGGGGGCCACACCGCCACCAGGATGATTGAAACCAGCTTCGGTCGCTATGCCATTGACACAGGTTTTATTGTTTACAACGATCGTACTTATCCTAATTTCATTAAACTCATGAAACAGCTGGGTGTTGAGGGACAGAAGACACAGATGGGCTTTAGTGTGGTGGCAGAAGCCACAGGGCTGGAGTACAGTGGCTGTTCCCTCAACGGTCTTTTCGCCCAGCGGCAACAGTTGTTCAATGGGATGCATTGGCGCATGCTGCGCGACATCCTGCGATTTAATCGCGAGTGCCGAAAACTGCACGAGGACAACGCGATTCCCTCCGACTTAACCCTGGGCGAATTTGTCACCGAACGCGGCTACAGCCAAGCCTTTCAGCAGTATTACCTGTTACCTATGGTGAGCGCCATATGGTCCGCCGGACAAGTGGCAGCCGCTGCCATGCCTTTGACCTTTTTTATCCGTTTTTTTTATAACCACGGTCTGTTAACCATTTTTCAACAACCTCAGTGGTATACCTTGATAGGTGGATCGCACAGTTACCTTGCGCCTCTGACCGAAAGTTTCGCGCAGCAGCTTCGTACTGATACACCTGTGCGCGGTGTGCGTCGCTGGGAGGATCGCGTGGAAATACTCACCGCGAATCAGGTTCTGCACTTTGACGAGGTGGTACTGGCCTGCCACAGCGATCAGGCGCTGGCTGTGCTTGAAGACGCGAATGAAGCGGAAACCTCAGTGCTGGGCGCCATAAGCTATACTCCCAATGAAGTGGTACTGCATACCGATGAATCTATTTTGCCCCGTAGTAGACGCGCCTGGGCCAGTTGGAATTACCGGTTGGCGGAGAAGGGTGACGACAGTCCCATGCTGACCTACAATATGAATATCCTGCAAAATATTCAGTCTCCCGAAACCTTTTGCGTCTCCGTCAATCCCGGGGCACGCCTGAGTGAAAAGAATGTTCTGGGGCGCTACCTGTTCCATCATCCGCTTTTCACTGCCGACAGTGTCAGGGCGCAACAGCGCTGGCAAGAGATTAGCGGCGTCAACCGCACCCACTATTGCGGCGCCTATTGGCGCAATGGCTTTCATGAGGATGGCGTCGTCTCGGCACTGAGGGTTGGCGAGTACTTTGGGGAAACACTGTGAACAGTGCCTTTTACACCGGTCGTGTCAGGCACCGGCGTTTCTGGCCTGTCCACCACGCCTTCTCTTATCGTATGACCTTCTGTTATATCGATCTGGATGAAGAGGAACGACTCTTTCATGGACGCTGGTTCTGGAGCCTGAATCGCTTTAATCTGGGCAGCTTAAGACGCCAGGATTATATCGGACCTCACCATCTCAGCATCAAGGAGGCGGTCATTGCGCGTGTGCGCGCCTCCTGTCAAGCGTTGCCCGATGTGTCCAGAGTCACTATGCTCACCCAACTGAGACTCTGGGGTGTATGCTTTAATCCGGTGACTTTCTATTATGTATTCGATACACAGGAACAGTTAAGCCATATTGTTGCCGAGGTCAATAATACCCCGTGGCTGGAGCGTCATGCCTATGTATTGCCCGTGACCGAGAAAGCCGGCAGGTTTCGCTACCGCTTTGATAAGGCGTTTCACGTGTCACCTTTTAACCCCATGGATATGGAGTATCACTGGGTCAGCACCCGACCGGAAAAATCCTTGCTGGTGCATATGGAAAACCACCGTCAACACCACAAGCATATGGATGCCACTCTCGCGCTATACCGTCGTAAGTGGACGCCCTGGCGCCTAAACCAGCTGCTCTGCTTCGGCTTGTGGCGAGGCCTCAAGGTACCGTTTGCCATCTACTGGCAGGCTTTCAAGTTGTGGCTTAAACGTGCCCCCTTTTACACGCATCCAAAACCCTCGATGTTGCGTAATAATGACCAACCCAATTGATAGATTCCATCGCGAGGACCTACAGTGAACCAAGCTGCCACTCACAAGCCGCTCTTGTCATTTAAGACGCATAGAATCCGCGGGCTCTCCCGTTTCAATCGCCTTGCCCGCCGGCTGGTGATGTCCAGGCTTGCGCATATCGACAAGGGCTGCCTTCGAGTGCATGAACAGGGGCAAGTCTACCGTTTTGGTGAAGCCGAAGATCAAACCGAACTGGTAGCCGAAATCCGTGTGGAAGATATGCGGGCGTATGCGGAGGTCATGTATAGCGGCTCCATCGGCTCCGCCGAGGCATATATGTCTGATTACTGGTCGACACCGGACTTGCTGGCGGTGATACGCATCTTCGTCCGTAATATGGACGCGCTGGACAAAATGGACGCCAGTCAAAGTTTTATCAGCCGCTGGC
>CBFGUT010000148.1:0-8092 GCA_965652265.1 uncultured Cellvibrionaceae bacterium
GCGTTGTTGACATCAAGCCTAAGCACCTGATTAGTATATATTTTAAAGTTTTTACCAATCCCGTTATGGCGGGCCAGTTCGCGGTAGTCCAGATTGTACCGCCAGGCGATGGAATAGAGGGTCTCTCCGGCGGATACGCGATGGGTCACAATTTTGCGGCTGGGCGGCTGGTCGCGGTCGACCACGTGGGCCGGCGGCGGTGACGAGCAAGCAGAGACACCGCAAACGATCAATATAATTGACATTTTGCGATGTAATAAACGCCAAATGTGCCGGCTGTAAACCATTAACTCACCCCGAAATCCGACTGCACTGGGTCATTTTTTTATGTGGATTCGCAATTAATATGGGGGTTTTATTAGAAAAATATCTTAATTTTTGCGCCGCCGACACGTTATTCCCCTCCAATGAAACCGGTTACCAGCAGCCTGCAGCTGTCAGTATTCACTGCCGCTACGGCGCCCAATCGCACCGGCAGCGTACTCGAGAATTATTACGATTAACAGTCCTGCCAGTATCGCCAGCACAACACTGCCGAGATGTGCATCGCCAGCCAGAGCCTCATAGCGCCAGGGCGATATATTTTCCTGCACCAGGGGGACTTCCTCCCCGTGCCGGTCAAGGGTGGTGGTGACGACACTTTTCCAGGGCCAGATAATCACCAGCGACCCCATCAAAAAGCCACTGAGTAACGCCAGGGTGGCACGGTGGTAGTGCTTGAGAAGCCATGCCAGCAAGTGGGAGAAAGCCAGCAGGCCCACGACACAGCCGGCCACAAAAACGCCCAAAACAGTCAGATTGACATCCGCCAGTGCCCGCAGAAAAACCGGATAAAAACCCATCATCAACAGCAGGAAACTGCCTGAAATGCCCGGCAAAATCATGGCGCAGATAGCGATCATACCCGCTATAAATATCGTCAGTGAATTCACCGGCAACTGCACCGGCTTGAGCATGGCTACCAGCAGCGCCAGGGCGATGCCGACTGTCAGCATACCCAGGGCCGGCAGGCTCCAGGGGGAAATTTCACGCATCACAAACAGGCTGGAGGCAATAATCAGCCCAAAGAAAAACCCCCATACCACCAGCGGATAGGCTTCCATCAGATAGGTGATAGTGTGGGCCAGACTGAGAATGCTGGTGATAACACCGGCGAACAGGCACAGCAGAAAACTGCCATCCACATGCCGCCAGAAGGCCGGAAAACCCTCTTGCCACCAGAGTTTGAGAGCGGCGGGGGTAAAAGCGCGCAGGGCATTGATCAGACGTTCATAGATACCGGTAATAAAGGCGATGGTGCCACCGGACACCCCGGGGATAACGTCCGCGGCTCCCATAAGCATACCGCGTATAAACACCAGCAGATAATGCCCCGCCCGGTCGATCAAGCGTCCCCCTAGCGGGCCTTGCCCGACAGCAGTGGCACAAACCGTACCGCTTCCAGCGACTGGGTGACAAACTGATCGGAATCACCATCGCGTATGACCAGTTGCAATTCCTGTTGTTCGCCTCCTACGGGAATCACCAGCACACCGTTGGGCGCCAATTGCTGCTTGAGTTCTTCCGGCACATACTGGGGAGCGGCGGCACTCAGAATGCCATCAAACGGGGCCTTTTCCGGCCAGCCAAAGCCACCGTCGGCGTGTTCCATCATGACATTGCGCAGGCCCAGCTCGCGCAGGCGCTGACGCGCTTTATCCTGCAGGGGTTTGATGCGTTCCACACTGTAAACCTGGCCCACCAGCTGTGCCAGTATGGCTGTCTGATATCCCGAGCCGGTCCCTACTTCCAGCACACGCTCCAGCTTGCCACCGGTGGCGCCAAACAGGATTTCGGTCATACGCGCGACAATATAGGGCTGAGACAGGGTTTGCCCGTAGCCAATGGGCAGCGCGGTGTCTTCGTAGGCGCGGTGGGAGAGCGCCTCATCGAGGAATAAATGGCGCGGCGTATTACGCATCACATCCAATACCCGCCAGTCGGCGATACCTTTTTCCACCAGTCGCTGAATCAGACGCTCGCGGGTACGCTGGGACGTCATGCCCACACCCTCCAGCAGCAAGTTACTCACCCCGTACCCCGTTGATCTGTGTCATGGTTGTTGTCATAGGCATTGTCGGCACATTCAAGCGCCACACTATAGCACAATTTATAGTCGTTCCCGCGCGGGTTCGCCCGGTGTATGCAAGTGTACAAAAGCCCCCAGCAAGGCGGTGGCAAAGGCGCCCGGCGGCAGGGTAAATGCCAGCTCAAGCTCGCCCTCTCCCCATTGCCAGTTCAGCGCCTCCGGCATCAGCACCAGCGAGCGTCGCTCCTGTTTCAAACCGGTAAACTCCATGCCTTCACACCAGGTCTGCCAGGGGGTCAGTACCGATTGCTCCAGAGCCAGCACCGCCTCGGCCACCGGCGGCCTGCCCCGCCCCCACAGGGGCCCTGTGGGCCAACCGCGCTCGTCGGGTATCTCACCCGCCAGGGGTGTGCACCAGTTATTCTGTCGCACCCGTTCGGCCAATACCTGATTGAACAGCCAGGCGCGCGCGGCCGACAGGGCAAAGGTTTTTTTCTGGCGATGTCGGATCACCTGTCCATCTTCAAACCACTGGCGGGCCAGGTGCAGGTTATTACCGTCGTGACCAAAGCGCTGGGGACCGAAATAGTTGGGCACCCCCTGCTCACCGATCGCCTGCAGGCGTTCATCCGCCATGGTTCGATCACCCTGCCAATCGCGCAGCCGAATGCGAAAGCTGTTGGCGCGATGCTGGCCACGGCGCAACTTATGGCTATGACGGGCCACCTGTAAAAGGCGCACACCGGGGCGCTCCAGCGTCCTCCAATCGGGTTCCGGCCCCTTGGGGAGGTAAACGCTAAACCACTGGCGGGTAATGGCGTGACGGTCCTTGAGGCCGCAATAGCCCACATCTCCTTCCCTCACGCCGGCCAGGAGGGCTATCTCGCGGGCCACCCAGCCGGTATTTTCACGCTCTTTTTCCAGCTGCAAGAACACATGCTCACCACCCCCACTGGGGTCGAAGCCCAAGTGTTCATCCACGGCGAAGTCCGCCGCCTCGGCGCGCAAAACCGCCCGGGCCTGCGGTGCTCCCCAGGGCGTGGGGAAGTCCAGTGAAAAGTCAGACACCCACAGGCTCCAGCAATACTACCGCCTGGGCGGCTATGCCTTCACCGCGCCCGGTAAAGCCGAGCTGTTCGGTGGTGGTGGCTTTGACATTCACGCAATCGACAGGCACCTGTAGATCGCTGGCTATGGCCGAGTTCATGGCCGCGATATAAGGCGCCATACGCGGCACCTGGGCGATAATGGTCATATCGGTATTGCAGACTTGCCAGCCGGCCGCCCTGACCTTGCTGTAGGCCAGGCGCAATAAATCCCGGCTGTTAGCCCCCTTGTAGCGGGGATCGTTGTCGGGAAAATGCTTGCCGATATCTCCCAGGCCACAGGCGCCCAACAGCGCATCGGCCAGGGCGTGCAGAAGCACGTCACCATCGGAGTGGGCCACCAGCCCCTGACTGTGGGGAATCACCACACCACCGATGACAATTTTATCACCGGGCCCAAAGCGATGGACGTCAAAGCCCTGTCCGACTCTCATGCCACACCTTCCCGTTGCTGCCAGGCCAGAATAGCTTCAGCCAACACCATATCTTCCGGATGGGTTATTTTGATATTGTCACTGCGCCCCAACACCAGGCGCGGCTGCTTGCCCGCGTATTCGGCCGCACTCGCCTCGTCGGTCACCGCCAACCCCTCCGCGAGAGCCTGGGCAAGCCATGCCCGTAAAGCGGCACGGGGAAACAATTGTGGAGTCTGAGCCCCCCAGAGCTCGCCTCTATCCAGCGTCTCGGTTATCACCTCACCGCGCGCGCGTTTGACAGTGTCCGTCAGCGGCCGGGCCAGTATGGCTCCGTCTTCAGTGTCAGCCGCCGCCAGCAGGCGTTCTATGCACCCCGGGGTAACACAGGGGCGGGCGGCGTCATGCACCAACACCCAGCCGTGCTCTTCCCCCTGAACCGCCAGATAATCGAGAGCGGCCAACACCGAGTCCGCGCGTGTCGCGCCTCCCGGTACCACTGTGACTCGGGGGTGCCGGGCATGTATGCACATTGGCCACTGATTGTCATCTTTCGATAAAGCCACGACCACACCAGTCAACCCCGGAACGCGCAGCAAACGCGCCAGCGTGTGGTCCAACAGGCACTGCCCCGCCAGTGGCAAATACTGTTTGGGCTTGCCAGCTTGCATGCGGGTGCCGGCACCGGCAGCGGGAACAATAGCCCACAGGCGTACGGAGGTATTGGCAGTCACTGGGGTCATGGCACCATCAGGGGTTGGCGGGGTCGAGCAGCATAAAAAAGGTTTCGTCCTTTTTTATCATGCCCAGATCGTGGCGGGCACGCTCTTCGATGGCTTCGTGGCTGTTTTTGAGATTGTCCACTTCCACCGCCAGTAAACGATTGCGTTCGCGCAGGCGCTCATTCTCATGGGTCTGGCGTACGATCTCGCGCTCCAGGCGGGTGCGTTCAGCATAGCTGCCCTCCCCGACCCACAACCGGAATTGCAGGCCGAGCAGCAAGAGCGCGAGTACCGGGATAAGCCATTTCATAGGCGCAGTTTATCCCAGCTGACTCCGGGTGACCAGCTGGGAGTACGTCAGACATCGGACCTCAGACGTCTGACGTTCTTCACGCCTTAAATTCGGCGCGGCCCTTGTATGGAGCACTGCCATTCAGTTCAGCTTCGATGCGCAGCAGGCGGTTGTACTTGGCCACGCGGTCAGAGCGACACAGGGAACCGGTCTTGATCTGGCCGGCGGCGGTGGCCACAGCAAGATCGGCGATAGTGGTATCTTCAGTCTCCCCCGAGCGGTGTGAGATCACGGCGGTATAGCCGGCGTCCTGGGCCATCTTGATAGCATCCAGGGTTTCACTCAGTGAACCGATCTGGTTGAACTTGATAAGGATGGAATTACCGATACCTTTATCGATACCCTCCTTGAGAATTTTAGTGTTGGTGACAAACAGATCGTCACCCACCAACTGAACTTTGTTGCCCAGCTTTTGGGTTAAATAGGCCCAGCCATCCCAGTCGCTTTCATCCAGACCGTCTTCAATGGAAATAATCGGGTATTTGTCGCACAGCTCAGCCAGATAATCGCTGAAACCTTCAGCGTTAAAGCGCTTGCCTTCACCCGAGAGATTGTATTCACCATCCTTGTAAAATTCTGATGCGGCGCAGTCCAGCGCCAGAGTGACATCATCCCCAAGACTGTAGCCAGCATTGGCCACGGCGGTACCGATCACCTGCAAGGCTTCTTCGTTAGAGGGCAGATTGGGGGCAAAGCCACCCTCGTCGCCCACGGCAGTATTAAGGCCTTTTTCATTTAAAACTTTTTTCAACTGATGGAAAATCTCGGCGCCGATACGCAGGGCTTCAGCAAAACTCTTGGCTCCCACCGGCTGCACCATAAATTCCTGAATATCCACGTTGTTGTCAGCGTGTTCACCGCCGTTAAGAATATTCATCATGGGTACCGGCATGGAATAGTTACCGGCAGTGCCATTGATCTCGGCAATATGCTGATAGAGGGGTACACCCTTGGCAATCGCCGCCGCCTTGGCCGCCGCCAAGGATACCGCCAGTATGGCATTGGCACCCAGCTTGGATTTATTGTCGGTGCCATCGGCATCGAGCATGGCTTTATCCAGGGCGCGCTGATCCGTCACATCCATGCCCACCAGCAGCGGTTTGATAGTATCGTTGATATTGGCCACCGCCTTGAGTACCCCCTTGCCCAGGTAGCGTGTCTTGTCGCCATCGCGCAGTTCCAGTGCCTCGCGTGAGCCAGTAGAGGCACCGGAGGGGGCGCAGGCAGAACCCACAGCACCGGACTCCAGAATCACTTCGGCGCTGACGGTGGGATTACCGCGACTATCGAGAACTTCAAAGGCTTTGATATCAGCTATCTTGCTCATGGGGTTTTATACTCCAGTTTTTCGTATGAAATGGCTTGTACCCGCGAAAGGCTGCGGGCCTATTGAATATTGAGCGGCGGCAAATGTTTGACCGTGTCATCCACCGCTTTCATGTGCACCAGAAAGGCTTCCAGTTTATCCAGCGGCAGTGCGCTGGGACCGTCGCACTTGGCGTTGTCCGGGTCCGGGTGGGCTTCCAGAAAAAGACCGGCCAGCCCCACCGCCAGCCCCGCGCGGGCCAGTTCAGCCACTTGCTGACGACGACCGCCGGAAGCAGCACCCAGCGCATCGCGGCACTGCAGCGAATGCGTGACATCGAAGATAACCGGTGCGTTCTCACTTACCTGCTTCATGGTGGTGAAACCGAGCATATCCACCACCAGATTATCGTAACCAAAGTTACTGCCACGATCGCAGAGAATTAATTTATCGTTACCACACTCGCGAAATTTTTCCACAATGTTTTTCATTTGCGCCGGGCTTAAAAACTGCGGCTTTTTAATATTAATCACGCTGCCGGTAGCGGCCATGGCCTTGACCAAATCGGTCTGGCGCGCGAGAAAGGCCGGCAACTGAATGATATCTGCCACTTCGGCCACTGGCTGACACTGCCAGGTTTCGTGCACATCGGTAATCACCGGCACCTTGAACGTCTGCTTGATTTCGTCGAGAATTTTTAACCCCTCTTCCATACCCGGCCCACGAAAGGAGTGAATGGATGAGCGATTGGCCTTGTCATAAGAGGCTTTGAATATATAGGGGATACCCAGCTTTTCTGTCACCTCCACATAGGCTTCCGCCACCCGCAGCGCCAGGTCGCGGGACTCGAGCACATTCATGCCGCCCAGCAACACAAACGGCAAGTGATTGCCGATCTCAATGTCGCCAACCGTTATTGTCTTGTCTGTCACAATCAATCTCTTCCGCTAGTCAATAACCCCGCCCGCAAGCGGGGTGAGGGTTACTGGCGATGGGCCAGGGCGGCGGTGATAAAGCTGGTAAACAGCGGGTGACCGTCGCGCGGTGTGGAGGTAAATTCCGGGTGGAACTGGCAAGCGACAAACCAAGGGTGATCGGCCACTTCCACGACTTCCACCAGTGTATCGTCGGATGACCAGCCACCAATTTTCAAGCCTGCGTGCTGCAGTTGATCCACATAATTGTTGTTGACCTCATAGCGATGACGGTGGCGTTCCACTATGACATCCTGCCCATAAATATCGTGGGTTTTGGAATCCTTGACCAGTCGGCACTCCTGAGCACCCAGGCGCATGGTGCCCCCCAGGTCGGACTTTTCATCGCGCTTTTCCACGTCGCCCTCGGCATTGACCCACTCGGTAATCAGGCCAATCACCGGGTCCTTGCAGTGACGGTCAAACTCGGTGCTGTTGGCACCTTTTAGTCCCAACACATTGCGGGCAAATTCAATAACCGCCGATTGCATGCCCAAACAAATCCCCAGGTAGGGAATGTTGTTTTCACGGGCATAACGCACCGCCTCGAGCTTACCTTCTACCCCGCGATTGCCAAAACCGCCGGGCACCAGAATGGCATCGGCATTTTGCAGAATAGTGACACCCTCGGTCTCGATACGCTCAGCATCCACATATTCCACCTTGACGCGGGTGCGGGTATGGATTCCGGCGTGTTCCAGGGCCTCGTTGAGCGATTTATAGGCATCCAGTAAATCCATGTACTTGCCCACCATGGCAATGGTGACTTCGTGCTCGGGATGCAACTTGCCGTCCACCACAGCATCCCACTCGGACAAATCCGCCGCATTGCAGGACAGTTCCAATTGCTCCACCACCAGCTGATCCAGGCCGTATTCGTGCAGCAGTCGCGGAATGGCATAAATGGTTTTGGCATCGGGCAGAGGCACCACCGCTTTTTCCGCCACATTGGTGAACAGGGCGATTTTACGGCGGGAGTCGTCGTCAATGGTCACTTCGGAGCGACAAAGCAGCACTTCAGGCTGCAGGCCAATGGAGCGCAATTCCTTGACCGAGTGCTGGGTGGGCTTGGTCTTGGTTTCGCCAGCCGTGGCGATATAGGGCACCAGCGTCAGGTGCATCAGCATGGCGTGTTTGGGGCCCAGTTCCAC
>CBFGUT010000149.1:0-8066 GCA_965652265.1 uncultured Cellvibrionaceae bacterium
GACGGGAACGGGGAACGGGGAACGGGGAACGGGGAACGGGGAACGGGGAACGGGGAAGGCTATGATCGCCTTCACCGAAAAGAAAGCGGCGGCCTTTTTAACAAGCTTGGCTACGAGTGTCTGCAACTACCTTCCCCAGCCCCTCGACTTTGGCTCCTGCGTCGTTCTACCACCTCCCCCAGCCCCTCCGCCAGCAGAGGGGAGCCAGATTGTTATTGTGTCACGGCCAGGTAGCGGTAGTGGGGCGCCAGGGGGGCGGTGAAGGTGCCGACGCTGTAGGTGGGGTAGACCTGGGTGACGACCATTTGCGCTTCGCTGGTTTCCAGCCGCGCGGGGGCTTCGGCCAGGGGGTAGGCGCTGCTGTGGCGGCCCAGGTGGGTGAAGGGGGCGCGGCTGTGGGCCATGACCTTGAGGCTGTCGCCCACCTTGATGCCGTGGTTGGCGCCGGCCATGACGTAGGCGCCGGTGTCCTTGCGGTCCACACGCACTTCCGCCATAAAGGGCTGGCAGTCGAGTTTCTCGCCCAGCTCCGCCACCACCGTCTCCAGCAGGTTATCCACCTGCTCACCGTAGTGGGTATTCCAGAAGCGGGGGCTGGCAAAGCCGGTGTTCTCGCGGTAACGGGCGTTCCACACGCCGTCCGTCGTGTAGGTTTTATCGAACAGCGCCTCGCCCGACAGGCCGTCGTGCAGCACCACCCGCAGGGCGAAGTGGCGGTTGCGAATATCACCGTCGTGGCGCCCGGCCATGCCCGTCACGCCGCTCACCAGTTTATGGCCGGCGCGAGTAATACTGTTCTGCCGGTAGTAGGCGTCGGTGTCGTGCATGGACATATCCAGCACCGTGCCGGTGACCACATACTGGGTGTGGTGACGGCTGGCGGCCTGCTGCAGGGAGTGGGCCTGCTGGTAATAATCGTCCAGGAAGCGGGCGTTGCTCGCCAGTTGCAGGCGCGTCTGGGTTTGCACCAGGGTGTCGTGGGCCGGGTAGAGGCGCCGCGCCAGTTCCTCGGGCAGGGTCGAATCCACATTGTGCAGCCCGCCCACGGTGGCCGATTGCGGGCGCTCGCGGTTAAAGCCGGTGAACAGCACGCTCTTGTGATAGCCGCGGGCATTGCAACTGGCGGGCGCGCTGTTCACCCCCGCCTCCACCAGCACATGGTAAACACCACCTTTATGGGATTCGTGCAACACCCGCACATTGTCCACCCGGGCGCTGGCCTGCAGGTGCATGTCGTCGCGCACCACGCGGCCGTTGCTCACCTGGGTATGGCTTTGCACTTGCCCGCCCGCCTGCAGGGCCGCGCGGCGCAGGGCGTCGTTAATGGCGTTCTGCCGCGCGGTTTCCAGATCGCCGGTGATCACGCTCTGGCCCTCGGCGCGCAGCACTTCGGCGGTGGCGGCACTCACCACCCCCAGTAACATCAGGCTCAGCAGCAGGCGTTGGCACAAGCGCATGGCGATTCTCCTGTGGCGGCTATTCCGCCGCCTCGGCGGTGGTGTGATAGTGGCTGGCGCGGGTGGAGCGCGTGGTAATCACCGCCTGACGACGATAGTGATAGCGGCTGGGGTGCCGGTCGATATGGGTGAAAATGCGGTAGAAACGCGGCCCCAGTGTCAGCGACAGGCTGGTCTCGTAGTAGCCGCCATTGGTCATACTCTGGGAATTGATGCGGGCGTTTTGCAGCACGAAGGTGTTCACCTGGGCACTGATATTGTCGTAGCGGGTGACATAGTCATCCACCCGACTGCCGGAGGTCACTTCCACGCCCTTGATCTGCTCGGCCAGGGTCCGGAAGGCATCCACCTCGGAGGCACGCATGGCCATCAGCACCTGCTGGGGGCGGTTTTCGCCCAGCGTGGGGTCGGGGGCGCCATAGCCGCTCACGGTAATGGTGGTGGGCTCATGGGGGTAGCAGTCGTAGCACTCCACCACCTCGCAGCCGCCCAGCAGTGCAGAGGCGCCCAGCAGCGCCAGCAAGAATCGCAGTTTCATGGTTATATTTCCCTGAGTGACAAGCTTTTCCAGCACATCGGCAGGGGCGGGGAAATGTTTAGGCGGCGGGGGTTAAGCGGTACAGATTGGCGTCAAAATCCTTATGGAGGCTTTGTACCCGTGTTATGGCAGCCGCTCCATTAGCCATTGTTCCCCCATTGGAGTAAACAGCAAAATCAGCAGTCCTATATTGACAACCACCAGAATCCAGAAAATGGTACGGAAGGGTTGCTTGCGGGTTTTGTGCCGCAAAGCATGGCGAGCCACCAGTGCACCCGGCCATCCCCCGAACAATGCCAACAGGTGAAGGTTGAACTCGGGAATGCGCTGCTGGTCTTTTTGGGCTGCCCGTTTGTCTACCGCATAGATCACCAGTGCCAGCAGACTGAGCGCACCGTAGGGCCAAATAAGCAAAGCATTAATCCAGCCGTCGTTTGTGCCCAGCCAGACCAGCACCAGGAAGCTGATGGATACGGCCAGCGGCCCCATGACAGCCATTTTTTCTGAAAGCATGGCCAGCCGCTGACCGACAATTTGAGCCTCTACCGCACAGGGTCTGCCGTCTTTATCCACGCCCCTGCGATAGAGAATGCAATCGCCGGGCACCGGCAGCAGAGCGCGGGTCTTCATGTCGCGAATGTGCAAAAACAGCTTTTCGCCGGCCGTGTTATCGGGGCGAATAAAACCAAAGCCGCGCTCGCGACTAAATGATTCAACTGTTCCGCGTTCTTGCATACGCTGATCTCAGCTTACCCATTGGAGGGCCACCAAAACCAACAATACCACATTCGCCATCAGTGCGAGGCCATAGAAGTAACTGCGGGGGCTGGGGTTTTTCTCGGTGGCGATGGCGTAATAGAGCAGCATATGAACGAGACGGGCCAGCGCATAGAGCCACAGGCACACCGCCGTCCACTGGGGGTTGGTACCGGCAAATATTGCCAGCATCACTGTACCCAACAGCAGGGGGATATTCTCCAGGGAATTCATAAAGGCGCGGTGGCTGCGGAATACAAACGACTCGTGCGACAATGAATCGTCTATTTTGCCGGGCACCGCGCCGGGCTGACGCGCCTTGGTAAACCCCGCCACCAATCCCTGCACCAGCAAAGTCACCAGAATTACCCACAAGGCCATTAAGGCCAGGCTGTAGTCCAACATCGCGTTACCTCAATTTTTTCGACATTAAATTTCGTGTGTAAAGCCGAGTCGTTGATCCCCGAATCGATGATCCACGATTCGGTGACTCGAAGATTCGAGCATTGTGCCACACCAACCACTCCCCTCCCCGGCCCTCCCCTCGCAAGCGAAGGGAGGGAGAGTACATATTGGCCTTCCTCGCAAGCGAAGGGAGGGAGAAATACAAGGTTGAGTAAGTGCAACGCCACCCAAGACCCCGATCGTTGGGTGGCGCGGAGCTTACCCAACCTACAAACAGCGTCAGACGTCCGACACCCGACGCAAATGACTGGCACAGCCTGTGCAACCATCCTGTACAACAACTGAGTACCCGTGCAATCCACAAGCCAACCACCAGGGAGCCGTTGTGAGATTATCAAAACGCTGGAAGATTATCCTCGCCATTTTGACACCGTTAATTTTATTGCGGGCGGCGGCGCCCTATGCGATTGAGTACTACCTTAACGAGCATCGGCTGGTGGACCTGGGCGAGTACACCGGGAAGGTCAGGGATGTGGACCTCGCGCTGTGGCGCGGGGCTTATCAGGTAGAGGGTGTGGATATTGAAAAGGCCACGGGCACACAGCGCGTGGATTTTCTGAAAGTGCCCCTGGCGGATATTTCACTGAGTTGGCGCGCTCTGGTACGGGGGCGCATTCGCGCGGAATTGCATTTGCATGAGCCGGAACTCAACTTCGTGGACGGCAAAAAAGACGAAGAGCGACAATCCGGTGCCGGCTTTGAGTGGAAACCTTCTCGTATAATTGACTTTGTGTTTGAAAAAATAACAATTCATCAGGGTACCATCGCCTTTCGCAATTTTACCTCTGATCCGCCGGTGAATATACAGGCCAGCGATATTGACCTCACCGCCACCAATTTGACCAATATCGCCGACGAGCAGGGGCGACGGGTAGCAAACCTGGACGTGGAGGCAACTTTATTCGAAAGCTCGGAATTTAGTGCCAAGGCCGAGTTTGATCCCTTTGAATACACCAGTTTCCTGTTTGCCACCGAAATGGCCTTCGAAGACCTGACGGAGATCAACGATTTTGCCAGAGCCTACGGCAACCTGGATTTTAAAAGCGGCCGGGGCAAAATGGTGATGGAACTGCAGGCAGAGGATGCCCAGCTCTCCGGTTATGTTAAACCCGCCTTTGAAAATATCGATGTCTTCAACTGGAAGCAGGACGTGGAAGCGAAAGACGCCAACCCGCTGCAAGCGATGTGGGAGGGGCTGGCCGGTACCTTGAGTGCGTTGTTCAGCAATACGCGCACCGAGACCCTGGCCACCCGTATCGACATCAGTGGCGAGTTGCCGGACGGGGCCTCGCTGGATATGTGGGCCGCGGTGGGAGGCATTTTGCGCAACGCCTTTATCGACACCATCAACGCCAATTTTGAACAGATTACGCCGCTAACCAGAGAGGTGGATGAAGAGGTGGAAGGCTAGCAAGCTGTTGAATGTTTGTAGGTTGGGTAAGTGCAACGCCACCCAACACCCCAATCGTTGGGTGGCGCGGAGCTTACACAACCTACAGGCGGACGCTATGGTGATAAAGGCCGCAGCTTAATATTGCGGAACCACACTTTGTCGGCGTGATCCTGCAAGACGATATGGCCACCACCCGGTTGGGCAAAGTGCTCCCAGTCGCGGAATTTACTGTCGGCAATCAGCGCCTGCCACTCGGCGTCATGCATTTGCGTTTCCACCACTTTATAGCCATTCAGCCAGTGGGCAATGCGGCCGTTGTCTACCACCAGACGTGTGCGGTTCCACTCGCCCGGGGGATTCACGGTCACAAAACGACTTTTGATTAAATCGTAAAGATCACCGGCGCGATGGGTTTCTATTTTACCGTCCGGGTGACCCACATTATCCAGCAACTGGTACTCGGTGCCGCTGACAAAGGCGTGCTCCAGTGAGGGATCTTCCTTGACGTTATAGATAATGCCACTGTTGCCGTTGGGCGCCAGCTTCCACTCCAGGTAGAGCTCGAAGTTTTCCACCGGCGCGTTCGTGATCACCACATCGCCACCGCCCTCCGGGGTGTGCCAGCCTTCCTCCCCGGGTTTGAGCCCGGTCATGTGCAGGGTGCCATTATCCACCACCCAGCGCTCACCCAGGTCATCGCGGTTATAGTTGCGCAATCCCGCCAGCGATTCACCGTCGAACAGCAGCTGCCAGCCAGCCTCGCGCTCCGACTCACTCAGCTGATTGTGCGCAGGCGCATAGTCCTGGTTAATAATCACCGGCTGGTCGGCGGGGATGGCGTTCAAGGTGTACCAGGCCTCGGTGGTCCACAGGCTCTGGTCGCTCACGCTGATAAACGGCCGCACAATCCGGAAGTACACCAGATGATTGGGCTTCAACCCCTTGAGTTTAAAACTGGCGCGGGTGCGATCCTCCGACAGGGAGAAGGCTTCCACCGCTAAGGAGCTTTCATCGATTTTAGGGCCGCCATATTCCGCCGTGGGCTGATAGCGCCACTGGCGAATGTCGAAGTCCTCGGCGGTGATATGCTGGCCGGGTTTAATGGCTTCGGTAAAGGTAATTTCAAAACCGTCGGAGCGGGCGCTCACTCTCAACATTTCAAAGGTGGTCTCGCCGTTGTACACCAACCGCTCCAGGCCGTACCACTCACCGTGACTCCAATTGCCGGGGTTACCCACACCGCCGACAATCAGCGAGCCATCCGGCGCCCAGGCCAGGCGGTTCACCCCCGCTTCCAGCCCCTGGGTAAAGCGGAAGACGGCGCCCTGCAAACGGCCGTTGACGCGCTCGGCGAATACCCGTTTGATGCCGCCGTGGGTCACTTCACCGTGAATCATCTGGTTTTGGTAGGGGCCCACATTGAGCGGCGCCGGTTGGCTGGGGGAGTTGCCAATTTCATCCTGCGGCAACCACACCACCGGCAGGGTTTCGCTCAACCCTTCGGTGCCGGCGAAGTCCACCGAGCGCGATCCGTACCAGGCGCCAGCGGTGAGCTCGACAATTTTGCTGGCGGGCAACCAGTCGCCCTGGTTGTCGGCGATAAACAGGCCGCCATCCACACCGCGACCGATACCGTTGGGTGTGCGCAGGCCGCTGGCCACATACTCCACCGCGCCCGTCTCCCGGTGAATTTTCACCGCATTGCCGCGGCCGGGTATTTGCGGGTCGGCACTGGCGCCACCGGGTAAAATGGCGGTGGCAAAGGTCGCGTAGAAATAGCCGTCTTCATAGACTAAGCCGAAGGCAAATTCGTGGAAGTTGGCGGACACTGGCCAGTCGTTGGAGACGGTTTCGTAGCGATCGATAATATCGTCGCCATTGATATCCACCAGCCGCGTCAGCTCCTGCTTTTGCATCACATAGATATCGCCATCCACCACCTTGACGCCCAGTGGTTCGGCCAGGCCGGCGGCCACGCGTTTAACGCCGATCTGCGCCGGGTCCGCGGCGTTTATATTGTCCAGCACATACACCGAGCCCTCGGGGTCCCAGGTGGACACCACCACACGGCCATCTTCCATCACATCGAGGCCGCCCACCATGGGTTCAAAATCATCCGGTCGCGCCTGATAGCGATCAAAGGAGGGATGCACGCCCGCCACTTCGTGGGTATCACCGGGTATGGATTTGACAATATCCGGGTCGGTGACCACCGGGCGCACCTCGCGGATGTCGCCAGCGGCTATGCGCAACATACTGGCGGGCAGTAACTCAAACTCCCCCGTGGCCGGGTTTTGCCACTGCAGCGACAGGGTGGCACCCATGGTGCCCTGGAAAAAGATAATCTCCAACGGGTACTCTCCCGGCGCCAGGGTGACACGGGCATCCACCGGGTCGGGCCCGTGGAAACCCCAGTTATCGATACGCTGTTCGCCATTTAAAAACAGATAGGAGCCATCGTCGCTCACCAGCCGCAATTGAGTATCGAGCGGTTCCTCCACCACCAATTGCGCTTTTACCTGCAGGGCAAAGCGCTCGGTGGCGGGGGCGAAATCCTTCCCCTCCGGCAAGTGAATCTGGGGGGCGTGAGCGGCCATGGCCGGTGACTGGCTGCGCATATGGGCCAGGTTGGGCTGATCGCCACTGAAATAGTGCAGGTAGAAAAGTGCACCCGGCGACCCCGCCGTAACCTCGGGGGTCTCGGGCTGCAGATTGATATTCACCGCCGGCCACCCGCCCGAGGCCTCGGCGACTTCGGATTTGAGGCTGAGGATGTAACGCACCATTTCGCGGACCGTCTCCTCCGGCAGTGAAGGGTGTGGCGTCATGGCCACCTGCCCCCAGTTGCCACTGCCGCCCTCGATAACCCGCTGGACGAGTTGGTTTTCCGCGTCTGCGTCGCCGGCGTAGCGGCGGGCAATATCCACATAGGCCGGGCCCACGGTTTGCACCTCGGCATTGTGGCAGGCCGCGCAGTCGCTATTGCCAATGGCCACCAGGCCCGGATGACGGGCGTCTTCCTCCTCGGCCGTTGCCGCCACGGCGACAGGCGAATACACCGCCGACAATACCGTCTCGCCATTGCCCAGTTTGAGCTGAGCGCCCTCCAGTTGTCCCTCGCCCTCGACGGTCACCTGGGCCGGCAGTTGCAAGCCACTCAAGGTCACCACCGCATCATCGGCAAGCCCACTCACCTGGAAGCGGCGCTGCAAACGCACTTGCTCACCCTCCCGATGCAGGCTGGGCCACTCCTCTATTTCGGCCACCCAGCCGTCGCCTGTTACCTGGTACATCAATACCACTTGCTCGCCGGCGATACGATGGCCGCGGTAGCGCACCTGCCCCTGCCACTGACTGTCACCCGCCTGCACATACATATGTCCGTCGGACTCCGGCTGGGGGCCGTGGCGGGTATCAAACACCGCACCCGCCAGCGTCAGCTCGCCTCGCCAAAGCT
>CBFGUT010000150.1:0-8051 GCA_965652265.1 uncultured Cellvibrionaceae bacterium
ACTCTCCTCGCGCCTTGATTGGCGAATTTTTAGTCGCAACAGGCTGTATTCACATGGTGTTAACAGGCCCTCATTAGTGCACCGGCGCTCTGGCCGCCAGCGCCCGCGCCTTGCGCACCAGGGCCTGACGATCCGCGATCAGTGCCGGCTCCACCGTTTCGAATACCCAGTGCACCGTCCAATCCAATGATTCACCGGACTCAAGAGTTGTCAGAATACCCTGCTGCTCCAGCTCTACATAAGAGTGATCGGCATTGGTATAGATTTCGATTTCCCCTTCGCCGGGAGCCATTAAATCGGCGGGCACATCGACAAAGGTTTTCACCATCAACGTCGCTCCGCGGAGCCAGGCCAGCCAACCCTCACGACCGTCGGTCATCAATTTGTGGTTTTCCGGGCCGTGTGCCTCGGCATTGCCCATGGCATACCACACCACCCCGTCTTCTTCCATCACCGGCAGCGCGTCAAAACTGCCGGAGATAAAGGCCGACTCACCCCGTGGGAAAAAGGCCAAACCCTCCGGCGGCACCCGCGTAATTTCCCAGGGGGCCAGGGTGTAATCGTCCTCGCCCGTATTGGTGACGCGGTAGCGAATGCGCAGAACGTTTTCCGCCTCACCGAAATCATAATGTTTTGCCACCACCAGATTTGTGCGCGGCTCCCGATCGCTGGTCAACACCACCTGATCGGATTGCACACTGACCTGGTAGGCTTTGCTATCGATGGTTGCCAACGGTGGCCAACCCCAATGGCTCTGCGGGCTGGGCCAGAACACATTGCCCCAGCCATTGGGATTACCGGTATCGCCGTCGGCGATAATCACCGGCTCGCCATGAAATTCAAGAGCACTAATGCGACCGCCCATGGAGGGAATCAATGTGACCTCCAGGGCATCTTTGCGCAGGGTAATGGTATCGCCAGCGGCACTGGCATATTCGGGTAGTGACTGCATGGGGGCCTCATCCCTGACGGACTCGCCGCAACCCGCTAACAAAAGCGCGGCCAGACAAGCCCGTATCGGTAAAAATTGTAATTTCATCAGTAGAATTCAGTAGAGTTTAGTAGAGCAAGGTAAACAGTTTGCGTTGGAATTCCACCGCCAGTGGATCACCCTTGCCCAGGGTGGCAATAATATCGGTGATGGCTTTTTTCACCGCGCCGTCGGCAAAATTGCGATCGCGGGTAAAAATAGACATCAACAGCTCCAGGGCGGCACGGTGCTGATTTTCCTCGTTCAATTGCAACGCCAGTGCATAGGCGGCATGCAAATCGTCCGGGTTCTGCTCATAAGCGGCTTCCAGCTTGGCCAGCTCCGGCGTCTTGGCCGCCTTGCGTTTAAGCTCCAGGGCCGCCATGGCCTGTTCATAAATGGCATCCTGATCGGCCATTTTTATGGTGACAAGTATTGCTTCGGCTTCCTCCAGCCGATTGAGCTGGGCATAGACCAACCCCAACTGTGAACCCAGTGCCGGCAATTGATCAGAGGCTTCGTAGGCGCGGCGCAACAGCGGCAGGGCCTCGGTAAAATCGCCTGCTTGCATCAGCGCCTGTGCCTGCTGTACGTCGGCCTCCCAGGGTTTGGGCAGATATTGCTCCAGCAAGGCCCGAACTTCCGCTTCAGTCTTGCCGCCGGTAAAACCGTCCAGCGGTTGCCCCTCCTTGATGAGCATCACCGTGGGCAAACTGCGCACGCCAAACTGGGCCGCCAGCATTTGCTGATCATCGGCATTGATCTTGGCCAGCAACACATCATTGGGATATTCCCCGGCCAGCTTTTCCAAAACCGGCATCAGGGTTTTACAGGGCGCGCACCAGTCCGCCCAGAAATCCACCACCACCAGCTTATCAAAGGAAGCGTCGATCACCATCTGTTGGGCGTTATCGGCGGTTACATCCACAATATTCATACTGAGTTCTCCAGTTGTACCGAGACCGTGGCATCACCCTCAGTGATATAGGCCACGTTATCGCTGATACAGACAGACAGGTTCATGTTTCTGTCCGCGAGCTTCGCCAGCGCCTCCACATCGGCGTCGGCCAGGTGTATGACGCGCACCGCCGGAAGAGAGGCAATTTGCGCGCCCTCCGCCTGTAGCCACTGCTCGCGGCCGCGACCGAAAGTGAATACCCATACTTGCTCACTGCGACCACGCGCTTTTTTCAAGCGGTCAAATGCCGGTTGTCCCACATCGATCCACTCCAGAATACGACCGGTGTCATCCATACGCCACACATCGGGCTCATCCACCGTGGACAATCCCCGTGTAAACACCAGATCTTCGTGAGCGCGCAGACAGAACGCCAGCAGGCGCACCATCATGCGGGTTTCTGTTTCCGATGGATGACGCGCGAGCGTTAACCGGTGTTCACCGTAATAATGGCGATCCGCATCGGCGATCTCAACCCTGGCCTTGTAGACGGTTGCGCCCAGCGCCATTGACTTTATTCCGGCCGCATATGGGGAAACAGCAACACATCGCGAATGGAGGGTGCGTCGGCAAACAGCATCACCAGCCGGTCGATACCAATCCCCTCCCCTGCCGTGGGCGGCAATCCGTATTCCAGCGCGCGCACGTAGTCGGCGTCGTAGTGCATGGCTTCCAGGTCACCGGCATCTTTTTCAGCCACCTGGGCACGAAAACGCTCGGCTTGATCCTCGGCGTCATTGAGCTCGGAAAAGCCGTTGGCAATTTCACGGCCACCCACAAAAAACTCAAAGCGATCGGTGACAAAGGGATTGTGATCCGAACGCCGCGCCAGGGGCGACACCTCAGTGGGATATTCGGTGATAAAGGTGGGCTGGTCGAGGCGATGCTCCACCGTGGCCTCGAAAATTTCTATCTGTACCTTGCCGAGCCCGTAGCTGTCTTTCAGGGGAATCTTGAGCTGCCGAGCCACTGCACAGGCGGCATCCAGATCGGCAATATCCTCCGCCTTGAGATCGGGGTTGTATTGCAATATGGCGTCGAATACCGTCAGCCGCTGGAAGGGTTTGCCAAAATCGTATTCATTGCCCTGATACTGAATCCGGGCAGTGCCCATCACTGTCTCACACAGGCGGCGCAACATGTCCTCGGTCAGGTTCATCAGGTCGCGGTAATCGGCGTAGGCCTGATAAAACTCCAGCATGGTGAACTCGGGGTTGTGACGGGTAGACAGGCCTTCATTGCGAAAATTGCGGTTGATTTCGTACACCTTTTCAAAACCGCCCACCACCAGCCGCTTAAGATACAACTCCGGCGCGATACGCAAAAACATATCGATATCCAGCGCATTGTGATGTGTCACAAAGGGACGCGCGGTGGCGCCACCGGGAATGACCTGCAGCATGGGTGTTTCCACTTCCATAAAATCCTGTCGATTCAGGTAATCGCGAATAAAGCTGATGCATTTTGAACGCAGGCGAAAGGTATCGCGCACTTCCGGATTGACGATCAAATCCACATAGCGCTGGCGATAACGCAGCTCCTGATCGGCGAGGCCGTGGTATTTTTCCGGCAAGGGCCGCAGGGCTTTGGTCAACAACTGGTAGGCTTGCATATTGACATACAGATCGCCCTTGCCGGATTTGTGCAGTGGACCTGAAGCGCCGACAATATCGCCAATATCCCACTGGCCATCGTGATCCTTAATCGCGTTTTGTGTCTGCTTATCGGCGTAAAGCTGGATTGTACCGGCGGCATCCTGGATCACCATAAACGGCCCGCGCTTGGCCATAATGCGACCCGCCACACTCACCCGGTGGTCCAGTGCTTCCAGTTCCTCCTTGGACTTGTCGCCAAACTCGCGCTGCAAGTCGGCACTGATATCGCTGCGACGAAAGTCATTGGGGAAAGGGTTGCCGCGCTCGCGGATGGCCGTCAGCTTGGCGCGACGCTCGGCGATCAGCTTGTTTTCGTCCTGGGGCTGGGCGTTGTCATTACTCATAGCGGGTCACTGGCTCTGTGATAAAACAAAATTATAAACCGGCTTTCAGGCTGGCCTCGATAAACTGGTCCAGAGCACCGTCGAGCACACTCTGGCAATTGCTGGTCTGTACACTGGTACGCAAATCCTTGATACGCTGATCATCCAGCACATAGGAGCGAATCTGACTGCCCCAGCCAATATCCGACTTGCTGTCTTCCAGCGCCTGCTTGTCGGCATTGCGCTTGAGCATTTCCTGCTCGTAGATCCTGGCGCGCAGCATTTTCCAGGCGCGATCGCGGTTGGCGTGTTGCGACCGCTCACTCTGACACTGCACGACAATACCCGTGGGTTCGTGGGTCAGGCGGATGGCCGAATCGGTCTTGTTCACGTGCTGACCGCCGGCACCCGAGGCGCGATATGTATCGGTGCGCACATCGGCGGGATTGATTTCAATCTCAATATCGTCATCCACTTCCGGGGAGACAAACACCGAACAAAAAGAGGTGTGGCGACGGTTACCCGAGTCGAAGGGCGACTTGCGCACCAGGCGATGCACACCCGTCTCGGTGCGCAGCCAGCCAAAGGCGTACTCACCTTCAAAGCGAATAGTGGCACTCTTGATACCCGCCACCTCGCCCGGAGACGCTTCCTCCAGGGTGGTTTTAAATCCTTTGGCCTCGCCCCAGCGCAGATACATGCGCAGCACCATTTCCGCCCAGTCCTGGGCTTCGGTGCCGCCGGAACCGGCCTGGATATCCAGATAGGCATTGGCCGGGTCCATTTCGCCCGAGAACATGCGGCGGAACTCCAGCTTGGCTAACTCGCCATCCAATGAGTCAATTTCATCGGCCACTTCGGCCACGCTGTCGGCGTCATTTTCCTCGCGCGCCATTTCCAGCAATTCCGTGCAGTCGCTGATGCCGGCATCGAGGGTATCGATGGTCTTGACCACCACCTCCAGCGAGGCGCGTTCGCGACCCAGAGCCTGAGCCCGTTCCGGGTCGTTCCAAACATCGGGCTCACCCAGTTCCAGTTCGACTTCGGTTAGACGCTCTTTCTTTTGAGCGTAGTCAAAGATACCCCCTCAGCACGTCGGTGCGCGCCTTGAGGTCTTTCAGTGCAGTAAAATGAGGATTGAGTTCCATGCGCTAACCATTTCGTGAATAAGCAAGTTTTGCCCTCGGATGGGCGGCGCATTCTACCGCAGAAACGGCTGCGACTCTACCGCCGACGCACAGCGCTGCGCGGTCTCAGTGATTATCCACCAGCCGGAATGGCATATCCGTGCGACCTTCCACTAACGCCTGCAAAATGGCGCAATCGGCCGATTCATCACCAGCGCAGCGTGCCGCCAGGGCCACCAGTAAACGTCGCATCTGTTGCAGGTGTTCCATCTGCTTATCCAGCTCTTCAATCTTGTCTTCCACCTGTGCCTTGACGTGAGCGCTGCGCCTGTCGTTGTCGGCGAGAAAATCCAGCAGCTCCCGGCATTCCTCCAGGGAAAAACCCACCTGGCGCGCTTGAGCCAGCAGGTTTAGCTGGCGGATTTGCGCGGCCCCGTAGTCGCGATAGCCATTGTCCAGCCGCCGCGACGACACCAACCCCAGGCTTTCATAGTGGCGTATCGCCTTGGCCGAAAGCCCCGTATGGCGCGCTGCCTGCCCAATTTTCATCGCTGCCCCCTTTACTTTACGCAAGCCTGCTGATCTGACACTTGTCAGTCAGTATAAACCTTTCCCTTAGGTAAAGGTAAAGTGTGTAAAAAGATATTAAAATGCGATCCAGCACCCGGAATTTTGTTATTTTAAGGCCTAATATGGAGTACTGAAAGAACAGCCTGAAAACTGATTTTTCATTTAAAATCAAATGGTTAAAAAAACTATTTGACAATATGCATGAATTGTTGACAATAAGTGTATTGTTTAACCGTGTGGCAGGCGTAAAACTATGGAATATCTCGATATGTCACACCCCGAATGGGGGCGCATGTGGGACGAGTTGGCCGCATATCCGCTCAATGGCGGCGACCATCTGTGCATTAATGGCATTCACTGCTGGGAATACATGGGCTCCACGGCGGACCACCACCATTTGCGCCACGCCTGCCACCCCTGCACCGGTAAAACCGAATACATCTATATCGAGCGGGCACGGGCCGCGGTAGGCTGGGCCTGATCCCTGGCCCCGGCATTCAGTGCTTACACGCCCATATTTTTCAATGCGGTAATCGTCTCGCGAATCACCGCCGCCACTTGAGGATGATCCTCCTCAAACTCCTCCAGCATTAATTCCAGGGTTTCGCGTGGACCCGGGTCCTCGGTGTCGGCGGTATTGGCCGGATGCGCATGGCGCTGAAGCTGTTCCATTAATCGCTGCTGGGCAGGGCTGGGTCGCTCGTCGCCAAAGAGGTCGCGCAAACGGGTGATCAAGTGGTCAATTTTTTCCTGGGGCATAACGGCTCCGTCAACTGTGTCTTGGAATATCCCAAAACTTCTGCAGGCGCACAGTATATGCTATAAACCCGGGCCATTGGGTGCACCGGAACAGGAATAACCATGCTCTATCGCCAGTTTATCAAATTCCTCCTGGTGGGCGGCAGCGCCACAGCGGTGCAATTTCTGGTGCTGATTGTGCTGGTGGAATACACCCGGCTACAGCCCGTGGCCAGCGCCATTCTGGCTTATATAGTCGCAGCCTGCGTCAACTACCTGGGGAATTATTATTTCACCTTTATCAGCCAGAGCCGCCACGGGCAGAGTGTTGTGCGCTTTGCTTTGGTGGTGCTGATTGGTCTCGCGGTCAACACCCTGGTGTTCTGGGCGGGGCTGCGGCTCCTGCCCCACTACCTATGGGCTCAAATCGTCGCCACCGGGGTGACCCTGTGGGTGAATTTTATTTTGCACCGCCATTTTACCTTCCGCTGACATCCGGCAGTCGCGCCGCCATCACCGCGCCGGCGGCACCCAACACCGAGAGCAGCAGAATGGTACTGCCCAACCCCCAGGCACTGGCCACCCAGCCGCTCAACCCCAGGAGCAACAACGCCACCCCAATCACGGTATTGCTCACCGCCACATAATCCGTGCGGCGGTTGCCCTCCGCCAGATCCACCACATAGGTTTTGCGCCCCACTCGCACCCCCTGATGGGCAATGGTGAGAAAAAAATAAAACAGGGGTAACAGCCACAATACCTCCAGCCAGGGACTATTGGCGGCGTCGAGGATATACACCATTAACCCCAGTGCAGCGGTCAACCAGGCGGCCCAAATCATCACGCGCCGGCTGGACACATCGGCAAAACGTCCCCAAAAAGGGGCCGACAGCAGGCTGGCCAGGCCACTGGCCAGAACAAACAGCCCCAGCAATTGTGCCTCGGTGCCAATACGCGATTGCGCCAGAGCGACATAGTAGGGAGCCGTTAGCGCGGAGCACAACAACAGCGCGCGAGTCATAACAAATTGGCGGAAAGGTTTATCCGTTCTTAACAGCGCCAGCCGCCGCACCGCTTCCACAATACCGTTGGCACCCCCTGCGGTCTCCCCGGGAAACTCCCGAATACGCATAAAAATCAGTGCCGCCAGTACCCACATGACCGCTGCCGTCAACAACAATATGGCGCACACGGCGGGGGTCAATTCGCGCTCGGCGCCGGCGAGCAGGACCAGCGCCAAGGCCACAGTCACCAGCCCCGCCGCGCTGGCGGCCCAACCATTTACCTGGCCCCGCCGGGTCTTGGGAATGGTCTTGCCCAGCACATCCTTGGAGGCCACCGATGACAGCCCGCGCGCCAGCGAGAAAACCACCAGCAGGCCCACAATTGTCCACCCCGCCAGGGCGCCGGACCACTGCCAGGCCACCCACCCCATCGCCGCCACTGCCAACGCCTGCAACAGGGCGCCGGTCACCCAGGCCCACTTGCGATAGGGCATGCGCCGCACAGGGCCGGCAATCAGCAATTGCGGCATTAACGACCCGGACTCGCGAATCGGCACCAACAGCCCCAGCAAAAACACCGGTGCCTGCACGGTCTGCAGTATCCAGGGAAGAATGATCTTGGGATTGGCCAGGGCGTCTCCCAACTTGGAGCCGAAATGGCTGGCGATAATCTTGAAAAAATTGCCCGGTACTTCCCGGCAGGCGT
>CBFGUT010000151.1:0-7937 GCA_965652265.1 uncultured Cellvibrionaceae bacterium
AAAACCCATTTCCTTCGGGACCCGTTCGGCATAGAGTCCCCAGCCTTCAATATAGGCCGTGTAGTGACCATGGCGGCGAAAGGCGGGCAGGCTATCCATCTCCTGGGCGATGGCAATTTGCATATGATGACCGGGCAAGGCCTCATGATAGGCCAGCGCCTCGATCTGATAGCGCGGCATGGCACGCATGTCGTGGAGATTGACATAGTAAATGCCCGGCCGGGAGCCGTCCTCGGCGGGCGCCTGGTAGAAGGCCTTGCCGGCAGATTTCTCGCGAAAGGGCTCCACCGGCTTGACGATTAACTCCGCCTGCGGCAAGTGCCCAAACAGCTCGGGCAGCCGCTCGCGCATGGCGTCAATCACCGCACGAGTTTGCCGCAGATACTGCTCGCGGCCGGCTTCGGTATCGGCAAAATAGAAGCGCTCATCCTCGCGCATATGTACAAAAAAATCCGCCAGGCTGCCAGCGAAACCCACCTGCTTTTTAATCGCCAACATTTCCCCGTGAATGCGCTCCACCTCGGCGCGTCCGATGCGGTGAATCTCATCGGCGCTCAAATCAGTGGTGGTAGTGCTCAACAATGCCGCCTGATAAAAAGCCTCGCCGTCGGGCAATTTCCACACGCCTGCCAACTCCGTGGATTGCGTCTGCAGTTTTTTCAGTGCCGCCATCAACTCCCTGTAGGCGGGCGCCACGCTTTCCACCAACGCCTCTTGTGCCTGCTGCAGCAATTTTTGTTGAGCAGCATCATCTAACGCCAGAGCCTTTAGCTTGCGTTCAAAATCCGCCAGTAACGGGCTGGCCTCATCCGTCTGATCGAAGGGCCTGCCGCTGAGCAAATTGCGACAGTCATCCAGGACATAGGGATAGACAAAGGACGGCGCCAGTATACCCTTGCGGGCGCGGCGCTCCAGGTTGGCCACCAATTGTGCCAGCAGCCTATCCACACCCCGCAACCGCTCGATGTAAGCGCGGGCATCTTCCACAGAGTCCACCCGGTGGGTATTTATCAAAAAAGCGGGAATACCGGCGTGCAGACCAAACATCTGATTCACCGGATAATTGTGATCGCGCCAGCGATAGTGCTCGATACTCTGCTCCAACTCGTAACGCAACAGCCGCACATTGAGGCGGTTGGCAGCGGATAATTGCGCCGCATTCAGTTGCAACAACCGCTGCAGTTGATCCTTATACAGTGCCTGGTAGCGCTCCCCCTGGGCGGGGCTGATATCGTCCCACTCGCCATAGCGGGTCTTGCGCCCCAGTCGGGCCTGGTACATTGGACTGAGGGCCACTTGCTCTTCGAAAAAAGTCTCGAACAGCGCCTCGGCACGCTGGTTTTCATCGGCAAGAGTGGAGACGCTGGCCAGACACAGGGCCAGCCCAAACAGGATTGCACGCAACATAATTATTCTCGACGTTTGGTTTTTTCCAACAGCTGTTCGCCGCGGCTTTTCAGTGTGGGTTTGCGACGAATTTCAGCAAAAGGATCGACAGCGGAGTCCGGCGATGGTTCAGCACTCAAGGGCGGCGCTTTGGCGGGAGCGGGTGGCTTTTCGGCGCGCGGCCGCAGGCCTGCCATATTGTAAAAATAATAGACTGCCGTTACCCCCAGCAGCAGTGCCCACTTGAGTACAAACGACAACCAGAGATATTGGCGATCCTCAGCGGTTACCGCATAGTCCACATAATCGCCGTGAACCGTTGCGATCAGGAAATACGCCAGAAATAGCACCAGGGTGGAGACAATGGGGCGCCGATAGCGTTTGAAGATGACCGTGGCAAGCGCCGATTTGGCGAGGAAACGAAACATCGCCGCAGCCCTAAAAGAAACTCAGGCCCAGCGCGGCCAGTAAACCGAGGATCCCGCGGCTCTTGTACTCACTGACAATCTTGTCCTCCTCTTCCTTGACGATGGTCTCCAGAATGTCAGCGTCGTAATCCTCGGGTCGGCGCCCGTGCAAATAAATACGTGTGCGGGCGCGCTCGATCGCCTTGTCGCGAATGCGGCCGGCAAAGCGGCTGCGAATGGCATCCACCGGGCGGCGCAGCAGTGGCAACCGGCCGGTATCGGTACTCTTGTGTTCGGGTAGTGTCATCCTCTCAACCTGTATTTCACTCAGCCGTGCAGGCTCCCACTTGCATGGACAGCGGTCGCCGCGCATGTTTGGCAATGGCAAAGGGGGCCTCCACCATGACTTCCAGGCCCCAACCAGTGAGCCCCTCGAAAGTGCCATCGGTGGTCATATCCAGATGCTTTTGCGGCTGGTTACCTGGCCCCCAGGACCAGGGCAGAAAACCCACTTCGTGCTCCAGTGCCGTTGTCACGATAGTGCGCCAGGGAATGGCGCCGCCCTCGGAATCGTCCCAGCGATTGCCAAACTCGCCGATCACCAACGGCAAGTCCTGCGCCACGGTGTAGACAATCTCGCGCTCTACCCGCTCGGCGTCGTAGCCCCACATGAGTGGCCACCACATATGCACCGAGAATAACAGGTTGCGCAGCGGATCGCGGGCGATCAGCTTGGGTCCCTGGCTGCGCAACATATTGATATCCTTGCCCCAGTCGGGGGCGTCGATCATCAGCGGCATGCGATAGCCCGCCGCGCGCAGCTGCGTCACGGCATCGGTGTAACCGGCCAGAAAGGCTTCCTCGGTAATCTTGTCGCCCACCTCATTGCCAATATTGACCAGGGTATAGCGCTGGTGTTTTATCACCACAGCGGCAATGTCTTCACGCGTCCAGTAGGCCACCAGATCCGGCAGCTTGGACCAGTCTCCGGTGGCGTCATGCAGCTCAATGATGGGTATCAACTGGTTGCGGTAGGCATTGGTCAACACCCGGTCCAGCTCCGCCGGCTTGCCCTGGGTGGTCCAGACAATACGCACGGTGTTGGCACCGGTTTTGGCGATTTCGGTAAAGCTGGACAGACCCGTGCGATCCATCCAGAACACCATGCGATTGGGTCCCATAAGGACGACCCGCTCACCACAGGCATCGTAAAGGTGGCGCCCCTTGACGTAAAAAGTGCCAGAGCCACTGCCCTCCGTGACGGCCAGCGCCGACACTGGCAGAAACGTCAGGAGCAGTGAGTAGATCAGTATTTTCATGCAAACCTGTGAACGCGACTTTATCGTGGCTCACAGTGTACCGTGATTCGTCTCCGAGCGCCTAACCCCTGAGAAACACGTCTGTCGTCTGATGTCTGACGACCGACGCTTAATGCTCCCCGCAAGCGGTGGTGGCAGCGATTCTTTAACATTCAGGGACTAACGATCCGCACGCGTCAGACCTCAGACATCCGGCGTCTGACATTCGCCGTTCACCGCTTCTGCTTCTCGGGCCGCAGTCCGGTACGCTGATCCCCGGCGGGCAGCACACAGGTGAACACGCTGCCCTTGCCCGGCACGCTCTCGATCTGCAGCTCGGCATCGTGGCGCAAGAGCACATGTTTGACGATGGCCAGGCCCAGGCCGGTGCCCCCGGTGCCGCTGTTGCGGCTGGGGTCCACGCGGTAGAAGCGCTCGGTGAGGTGGGGAATATGCTTGGCATCAAAGCCCACGCCATTATCGCTTACGGACACATAGATACCGGGGCCGCTGCGCCAGGCGCGGATGCTGATTTTGCCGCGCTCGGGCGTGTATTTGACGGCGTTGATCACCAGATTGGAAAACGCGCTGTGCAATTCCTTTTCATTGCCCATGACTTGCAGAGAGTCGGGACACTCCAGGGCGATACTCTGGTGCTTTTCCTGGGCCAGCACCTGGGCCTCCGCTCTGATAGTCTGCAGCAGCGGCGCCACCGCCATGGGCTTCTGATTGAAAGCGGTATCCGTCGTCTCCAGCTTGGACAAAACAATCAGGTCATTAATCAACAGCGACATGCGCCGCGCCTGTTGCTGCATCTGCGCCAGCGGCTTCTCCCAGGCCGGGTTGGCATTGTTATCCTCCAGGGTTTCCAGGTAACCGGCAATCACCGTCAGCGGCGTGCGCAGTTCGTGGGACACATTGGCGACGAAATCCTTGCGCATCTGCTCCAGATGATAGAGCTGGGTGATATCGCGCACCACCACCAAACGCTCATTCTTGCCGAAGCGGGTAATCTGAAACTGCAGGCGCTTGGCGGCAAAGCGCGGCGAGGGAATATCCAGGGGCTCACTGTAGCCGCCCGCCTCAAAGTAATCCACAAAGCGCGGGTGACGAATAAAGTTGATAATGGACTGGCCCTGATCGGAATTGTAAAACCCCAGCAGGCGCTGGGCGGAGGGGTTCCACCAGTCGAGATAGCCGCGCCAGTCCAGCAGGATAACGCCGTCCTTGAGTGCCGAGGTGGTCTCCTGTACCCGATTGATCACCGCCTGGAGGTTTTTCTTCTCGCGCTTCTGGCGGCGGCGCATATGGTAGATGGCATCGAACACCTCACCCCACAGGCCTGTAGCCTCGGGGGGCGCCTCCTTGCGATCGCTGTCAAGCCACAGGTTGAGTCGGCGCATCTGCCACAGGCACCAGCCGATATAACCACTCGTCGCCAGCAACAGCAGCGGCAGCACCGTGTCAAACACAAAGCCCGCCACCGCCGCCAGCACCAGCAGTACCGCCAGGCGCTTCAGCTCAACATAAAAACCCTGCAGCAACGTCTACAGCCTCTGTGAAAAACCGCGGCTGGATCAGCCCGCCTTGGTGGAAAACCGATACCCCGTGCCGCGCACGGTCTGCACCAGATTCTCGTGCTGGTCGATGGTCAGCGCCTTGCGCAGCCGGCGGATATGGACATCCACGGTGCGCTCTTCCACATAGACGTTACCACCCCAGACGTGATCCAGCAATTGGCTGCGGGTATAGGCGCGCTCCTGGTGGGTGAGGAAAAACTGCAGCAGGCGGAATTCGGTGGGCCCCATATCCACATCCTTGTCGTTGATGGTCACCCGGTGGCTGGCGGGGTCCAGGCACAGGCCCTGTACGCGGATGGGCTCGCCGGTGGACTGCGGGTCGGCGCGACGCAGCACCGCTTTCAGCCGCGCCACCATTTCCCGCGGCGAGAAAGGCTTGGTGATATAGTCGTCGGCGCCCACCTCCAGCCCCTGGATCTTGTTGTCCTCCTCGCCCTTGGCGGTGAGCATGATGATGGGAATATTGGCGGTCACCTCGTCGCGCTTGAGGCGGCGTGCCAGTTCAATACCACTGGTACCAGGCATCATCCAGTCGAGCAGGATCAAATCCGGCTTCTCATCGATGATCAGGCTGTGGGCATCGGTGGCATTGCCCGCCTCCAGGCACTTGTATTCCGCCATCTCCAGCGCCACGCGCAGCATATCGCGGATGGCCGATTCGTCATCGACTATCAAAATCGTACGGCTATTCATACTCTCGGGCCTGTCCTCTGCAACGGGATGATCACACTGTTGCGTATTTAAGGCGCTTATTGTTACAGACATATGACAAACCCTTGCCCCACTCAATCGCCGTGCGGATCAATTTCCACCGCCGTACCGTACCATTTAATCACCTGGCCGCCAGCGTTGAACACCGGCGCCGCCTGAACCCGGTGGCGGCGGTACTGCCCATCCTCACGGCGAATGCGAAACTCAATTTGATACGCCTCGCCGCTGGCCACAGAGCGCATCCAGGTGTCCACACAGCGCTGGCGGTCCTCGGGGTGCAGCAGCGACAGCCAACCACCGGGCTGCAGAATATCGGCCGCGGGCACCCCGCTGTACTCGCTCAGGTAGCGGTTGGCATAGTCCACGGTGCCGTCGGGCTCGGCCGTCCACACGGCCAGTGGCAAAACATTGGCCAGGTGCTCAAAGCGATCGCGGCTATCCTGCAACAGCGCCTCGCCGCGCTTGCGCGGGGTAATATCCTGCACCGCCCCCTGGATTTCCGCCACCTTGCCATCGGCCCCGTAGACCGCCTCGGCCGAGACCCGCAGCCAGGTCTCGCCATCGGCCAGCGGCAGCTCGCGGTCGATGGCCAGGCCCTCTTCGGCACAGGCGGCCAGATCCCGGTGCATGGTTTGCTGGACGTCGGGGTGGTAGAGGGCAATGGCCTGCTCCAGGGTCAATCGCTGCCCCTCGGGCAGGCCGTGCAGGCGCAGGGCGGTGTCCGTATAGCTCAGGTGGTAGTCCGGCAGGCTGATTTTCCAGCCGCCCAGGCGCATCACCCGCGCGGTCATGTCCAGCAGCCGCTGCTGATCCCGCAGTTGCCGGTAGGCCGCTTCGCGCCGCTCCAGGGCCCGCTGCAGGCGGCCCTTGTGATCGTGCCACTGCAACAGCAGCCAGGTGGTGGCCAGAATCACCATCACCGCCAGCAGCCGGTTGCCCAGCACCCAGGGCAACTCCATACCCACAAAGGCCGGCGGCGCCAGCAGCAGTCCTCCCACCGTCAGCAGGGCCGTCAACCATCCCAGCACTATCAGACACAGGCGCTGACCACAGTAAAACGCCAACAGCAGGCAGGGGATATAGAGCATGCCGTGGGCAAAACCCAGTGGGGTAACAAAATCTGCCAGAAATACCGCCAGGATAGCGATACCCGCCGCCAGCCCGAGCCCCGGTGAGCCTTCCCTTTTGTGCGTTGTCATTATTTCCTCCTGCGGGGTTCACTTAGGGCACTATAGACCAAAATCGGCGACACTTGGCGCCGCCGCGTCAAGCGGCTATTATGTTGCATAATGCGCCATCGCAATAAGGGTTTTTGTGCACTATACTCAGGGCGCATACTACTCACTACTCCATTGGAAGCATAACAACATGGCCGTTGTCGTCCGCGCACTGATTCTGGCTGGCGTCCTGCTACTGGCGGGGGCTCTGGCTTTTGCCCTGTGGAGCCGCGACTCGTCACTGCAACACCCCCAGTCCTCCGGTGTGATCCGTATCGGCTACGCTGTAGAGGCACCCTATGCCTATGTGGACGACCGGGGGCAGGTGACCGGCTGGGCGCCTGAGCTGGCCCGCGAGATCACCCATGATCTGGGTATCGAGCGGGTGGAGTGGGTGCAGGTGCGTTTTGCCGACCTGCTGCCCGGCCTCGAGCAGGGTCACTTTCAGGTGGCGGCGGCGGGGCTGTTTATCACCGCCGAGCGGGCGCGCCGGGTGGCCTTTTCCGAGCCCCTGGGCAATGTCTCCTCGGGGTTGCTGGTGGCCACCGATCACGACCTGCCGCCGGTATCCTATTACGAATTGATTCATCAGCACACCGACACCGTGGCGGTACTGCGCGACTCGGTGGAACACCAGCGCCTGCTGGACCTCGGCCTGGGTGCCGAGCGGCTGCTGCTGGTGCCCGACGCCCACACCGGACACCTGGCCCTGAAGGCCGGGCGCGCCCAGGTGCTGGCGCTGTCGCTGCCCACCCTCAAGGCCTTTCTGGCCGGGGCGCCGGAGCAGTTTCGGCTACTGCCACTGGTGGATGACGGCCGCACCCCGGCGCAGGATCATGTAGCCTTTGCCTTTGCCCGCCGGGATCGCGCCCTGCGCCGGGCCTGGAACCGCGCCCAGGCCCAGGTGCTGCAGCAGCACACCCGGGAGGCGCCATGAGCCAGGGCCCGAACCCTCGCCTGTACAGCACCTGGGGCCCGATCATGGGGGCGCTGGTCATTGTGCTGGCCCTGTCCGGCCTCTACCTGTACCACCAGCAGCAGTACACCCTGGCCACCGACATACTGCAACAGCTCAACCGCGCCAATGAGGACCTGTCGCGGGGATACCTGCACCTGGCACTGGCCGATGCTCCCGACTCTCCCTGGCAGCAGAGTACCGGCCGGATACTGATGGACCAGGCGTTCCACCACTACGAAAGGGTGCTGGCAGGCGTGGAGAGTCACCGCCACTATCCTCAGGCCGCCGATCCGCAACCTCTGAGCGAGCAACTGGCCAGTTTCCGCGGCGAAACCCGGCGTATACAAGCCCTGCTGGCGGGCGGCGCCGCCGACCCCGAT
>CBFGUT010000152.1:0-7847 GCA_965652265.1 uncultured Cellvibrionaceae bacterium
GATTGCATTGACCGACGAGGATTCGCTTAAGGTCGCGGTGATCCTGTTGCTGCTGTCACCCATGGTGCCGCTGCTGTTTATGGGCGAGGAATGGGGCACGCGCCAACCGTTTTTTTATTTCACCGATCACCACGACGAATTGGCCAAGGCCGTGTGCGAAGGGCGTCGCAACGAGTTCCGGGAATTTGAATTGTTCAGCCACCCGGAGATGCGCGAAAAAATCCCGGACCCCAACGATCCGCAGACGTATGTGAACTCGATGATCGACTATCGCGAACGCCACGAGCCGGGCCATGAAGCCTGGTGGCATTTTTATCACACGCTGCTGGAACTGCGTCACCGCTGGATTATTCCTCACCTGCCGGACACGCGGGTGGAGCAAGTGACCGTCCTGGCGGAGCGTTCGGTGTCGGCGACCTGGCGCCTGGGCAATGGCAGCCAGCTGCGTATTGATATCAACCTGGCGGACAACCCGGTGAAGCTGGAATCCCCGCCCGGCCCACGCCGCCAGTTGTTTAGCCACCGGGTCGACAACGACCATTGGCACGAAGGCATCCTGCCGTCGCGCAGTGCCATGGTCAGTCTCGACTAAAGCCGGCGGTCAGTGTTCGTCATCCCACAGACAACCCCCGTGGCTCGGGCAAAGATTCAGTGATGACTTCAGGTCGATTGACAACAGGATCGTTTATGCTGCGCGCGACACTTCGTTTGCAATTCCACCAGGGTTTTACCCTGGACGATGCGGTGCCTTTGGTGCCCTATTTTGCGCGCCTGGGCATCAGTCATATCTATGCCTCCCCTCTGCTCAAGGCGCGCCCCGGTTCCCTGCACGGTTACGACGTGGTGGACCCCACCCGGGTCAACCCCGAACTGGGCGGCGAGGCCGCGCTGGAACGGCTGGTCGGCGCCCTGCGCAAACACAAGATGGGCTTGATTGCGGATTTTGTCTCCAACCATATGGCGGTCGGCGGCGATGCCAATCCCTGGTGGCTGGATGTGCTGGAGTGGGGTATCAGCAGCCCCTACGCCCGCTTCTTTGATATCCAGTGGAATTCCCACGACCCTCTGCTGAAAGGCCAATTGCTAGTGCCTTTTTTGCGCACCGACTATGGCGAAGTGCTCGCCGCCAACGAAATCGGCCTGCACTTTGATGCCGACAACGGCAGCTTTTACGCCAACCACTACGACCACCGCTTTCCCCTCTATCCCCCCAGTTACGGCGAGATTTTGCGCAATACCGGCATTGATGATCTGCTGGCACTGGTGCGGCCGTTTGAAGCCTTGGAACGCAGTCCCAATTACTGGCAAGCCGCCCAGGAGTTGCGTATGGAGCTGGCGCATATCGCCCAGGCACCCGATGTTCACCTGGCCATCCAACACGCCTTGTCGCGCTATGAGGTAAAGCCGGAGGGTGAATTCAGCCAGGACAACTTCAACCGCCTGCACAACCTGCTGGAAGCCCAGCACTACCGCCTGGCCAGCTGGCGCACCGCCGCCGATGACATCAACTGGCGGCGCTTCTTCGATATCAATGAACTGGGCGGATTGCGCGTAGAAAAAGCTGAAGTATTTGAAGCCACTCACGCCAAGATGTTTGAGCTGATTGAGCGGGGGCTGGTGGATGGCCTGCGTATTGATCACATCGACGGGCTGGCCAACCCGCGCGCCTACTGCCGCAAATTGCGGCGGCGCCTGAACAGCCTGCAGGCCAAACGCCCCGCACCGCTAACCGGCGAGCACCTGCCCATCTATGTGGAAAAAATCCTCGGCGAGGGCGAACACCTGCCCACCGACTGGCTCACTGACGGCACCACCGGCTATGAATTCATGAACGAGATGTCGCTGCTGCAACAGGACCCGGTGGGTGAAATCCAGCTGAGCGACCTGTGGACCAGCGTCACCGGGCGCACAGCGAATTTTATGGAAGAAGTCCGCGAAGCCCGTGCGTTGGTGTTATCCAGCTCCCTGGCCGGCGATTTTGAGAGCCTGGCACAGGAATTACTGCTGGTGGCGCGCACCGACATCAATACCCGCGACATCACCCTCGGCGCTATCCGCCGGGCACTGTTTGAACTGATTGTGCATTTCCCGGTGTACCGCACCTACGCCGGGGTCAATGGCCGCTCGGTGCAGGACCGGCAGATCTTCGAACAGGCAGTAAACGGCGCAAAGACGACCCTGGCGGAGAGCGACTGGCCGTTGCTCAACTACCTCGACCTCTGGCTGGGTGGACAGCGTCTATGCGAATTGGCTCCCGGCGCCAACCGCAAGCAGCGTCGCAAGGTCATTGCACGATTCCAGCAATTGACCTCGCCCGCCGCCGCCAAGGCGGTGGAAGATACTGCCTGCTATCGCTCAGCCGTCACACTTGCGCGCAACGATGTGGGCTTTGACCCGCAACATTTTTCAACTTCGCTGAAAGACTTCCATCACCGCTGCAGCGAACGTGCGGCGCACTTCCCGGACAACCTGCTCACCACCGCCACCCACGACCACAAACGCGGCGAAGACACTCGCGCCCGCCTGGGTGTGTTGAGCGAGCGGGCCGTCTGGTTCAGCGAGAAAGTCCAGCAGTGGCAACAGCAGGTCGGCGACTTGCGGCGCGAACTCGATGATGGCCTGGCCCCCTCTCCCGCCGATGAGCTGATGCTCTACCAGACCTTGCTGGGCAGTTGGCCCCTGCGTCTGGAGGCAGACGATGCGGACGCGATGCAGACTTATCTGGAACGCGTCTGGCGCTGGCAGGAAAAGGCCCTGCGCGAGGCCAAGCTGCGCACCCACTGGAGCGCCCCCAACACCGCTTACGAAAACCTGTGCCGCGAGTTTCTGACCCGCCTGCTGACCGATGAACGCTACCGGGCGGTGCGCCGCGATATCGCCGCTGCCGCGCTGGCGATTGCCCCGGCGGGTGCCGTCAACAGCCTGAGCCAGTGCCTGTTGCGCACCACCTTGCCCGGCGTACCGGACCTGTACCAGGGCGCCGACTTCTGGGATTTCAGCCTCGTGGACCCGGACAACCGCAGCCCGGTGGATTTCGCCGCACGGGTTGCCGCGCTGTCCACCCACAGCAGCCTGAAAGAGTTGATCAACCAATGGCGCGATGGCCGCATCAAACAGCACCTGCTGGGCGCCGTCCTCAACCTGCGCGAAGCCCACGCTGACCTTTTCTGCCTGGGCAATTACGAAGCGCTGGAGGTAGAGGGCGAGCATGCCGGACGGGTGATCGCTTTTTGCCGCCGCCACGGCGATGAATACCTGATCGGCATTGCACCGCGACTGGTAGCGGGTTTACTGGGCCAACAGGACACACCGCTGCCCGAGTCGGGCCAGTGGCAGGACACCCGTATCCTGTTGCCGGAGCCGCTGCGCCAGGCGACCTTATCCGGGGTTTTCTCCGGCGCCCTCAAACCCCGCCAGGGCGCCCTGGCTGTGGCTGAGGCCCTGGCAGAATTCCCGGTCAACCTGTTGTATTTCAAGCGCGACCCAGCAAAACCACAACACACCTAAATCGACACCACGGAGATAAACACCATGAACCTCAATGAGAACCGCGTGCGCGAATTCGCCTACCAGATCTGGGAATCGGAAGGCCGGCCCCATGGTCAGGATGTCCGCCACTGGGAGATGGCCTGCAAATTGGCTGCTAACCAGAGCATGGCCGGACAACAGGCCAGTGGCGGAAGCGGTGCGGGCAACGGCTCTGCTGCAACCCAGGCGGATGCCCCGCAAAAGAAATCGCGCAGCAAAAAGCAACCGGCAGGTGGTGATGCCAAAGCCGTCAAAAAGGCCGCTGAAACCAAATCCACCACGGCCAAGACCACCCGGCAGAAGAAAGCCAAAGTCGTCAACGACACACTAGATACCGAGCTTTCCCCGATTACCGACGGGTTTGAAGGTTCTGTCTAGACAGAACTGACACCTCAGGCGTGCCAGGCTCACCCGGCGCGGTTCGGGTGGGGTTTGTTGCGCCTGGAAAACGGGAACAGGCCACCCAACAAGCGATCAACCGCTACCACGATCAGTCACAAAAAGAAGGACAAGCACCATGGGTAAACAACCAAAAGCACCGGAGATTAGACAGCGCTCGCGCATTACCGAAGGTCACCCGTTTCCCCTGGGCGCCACCTGGGACGGCCTGGGTGTTAACTTCGCGCTCTTTTCCGCCCATGCCACCAAGGTGGAACTGTGCCTGTTCGATAATGACGGCACCACGGAACTGGAACGCATTGAATTACCGGAATACACCGATGAAATCTGGCATGGCTACCTGCCCGATGCCCACGCCGGCCAGGTGTATGGCTACCGGGTTTATGGCCCCTATGAGCCCGAGGCCGGCCATCGTTTCAACCCCAACAAACTGCTGATCGACCCCTACGCCAAGCAACTGGTGGGCGAGCTGCGCTGGTCCGAAGCCCTGTTCGGCTACACCATCGGCTCCCCCGATGGCGACCTGAGCTTTGATGAACGGGACAGCGCGCCCTTTGTCCCGAAATCCAAGGTTATCGACCCGGCATTTACCTGGGGTACCCACCGCGCCAAGCGTGTACCCTGGGACAGCACCATCGTGTATGAAACCCATGTACGCGGCATCAGCATGAAACACCCGGCCGTGCCCGAGCACCTGCGCGGCACCTGCGCCGGCCTGATGAACCGCGAACTCCTGCAACATATCCGCGACCTGGGCGTCACCAGCATTGAGCTGCTCCCCGTACACGGCTTTGTTGAAGACCAACACCTGCTGGAAAAAGGCCTGCGCAACTACTGGGGCTACAACACCATCGCCTTCTTTGCGCCCCACGCGCCCTATCTTGCCAGTGGGCATCTCAACGAATTCAAGGAGATGGTGGCGCATATCCACGATGCGGGGCTGGAGCTGATTCTGGACGTGGTCTACAACCACACCGCTGAAGGTAATGAGCTGGGTCCGACCCTCTCCATGCGCGGTATCGACAACGCCACCTATTATCGTTTGCTGCCGGACAACAAGCGCTACTACATCAACGACTCCGGCACCGGCAACACCCTCGACCTGAACCACCCCTGCGTGCTGCGCATGGTCACGGATTCATTGCGTTATTGGGCCACCCAGATGGGTGTGGACGGGTTCCGTTTTGACCTCGGCACCATCCTCGCGCGCCACCCGGAAGACGGCTTTGATGAACGTCACGGTTTCCACCTGGCTATACGCCAGGACCCGGTGCTGAGTAGCCTGAAGATGATTGCCGAACCCTGGGACTGCGGCATCGGCGGTTACCAGGTCGGCGGTTTCCCGCCCGGGTGGGCCGAATGGAATGATCGCTACCGCGATAATGTGCGCGCTTTCTGGCGCGGCGACGGTGGACAACTGGGCGAGCTGGCCAGCCGCCTGACCGCCTCCGGCGACCTCTTCAACCAACGCGGTCGCCGACCCTATTCCTCGGTGAATTTTGTCACCGCTCACGACGGCTTCACCCTGCACGACCTGGTGTCTTACAACGACAAACACAATGAAGCCAACGGCGAGGACAACCGCGACGGCACCGACAACAACCTCTCCTACAACCACGGCTGGGAAGGCCCGACCGATGATCCCGCCATCGTCGAACTGCGCCAGCGGCAGATGCGCAACCTGATGGCGACCCTGCTGTTCTCCCAGGGCACCCCGATGATCGTCGCCGGCGACGAGCTCTGCCGCACCCAAAAAGGCAACAACAATACCTACTGCCAGGACAACGAACTCAACTGGATCGACTGGAACCTCGACGAAGACCGCAGCGCCATGCTGGCCTTCACCCAACGCCTGATCGCCCTGCGCCGCACCTACCCCATCCTGCGCCGGGGCCGTTTTCTGGTGGGCATGTACAACGAGGAACTGGGCGTAAAGGACGTCACCTGGATCTCACCCTGCGGCAACGAAATGACCGAAGAACAATGGCACGACGGCAACGCCCGCTGCCTCGGCATGCTGATGGACGGCCGCGCCCAGGCCACCGGCATCCGCCGCCCCGGCGCCGACGCCACCTTGTTACTGGTGCTCAATGCCCACCACGACGTCGTGAATTTTTGCTTGCCCGAAGTCGCCGAAGGCTGCGCCTGGAAATGCCTGATCGACACCAATCGACCGACGGATTTTTCAGAAGAACGGTTTGCGTTTAACCACCTGTATGTGGTGACGAATCGGTCGTTATTGTTGTTTGTGTTGGAGACGAAGGGGAATAAGAAAGAGATTGAGAAATAGATACGAACTTGCCGCTTGAGGATTACGACGCTGCAGCCTATTGCACTGGAGACTTTTTCGAGTGAATCCTATAACGCCCGCAGAGATTCTGCTCCGCGGGCGCTGCATTTAGATCAGTGCTTCCAGTCCTTTTCTGTCCACCAGATTTAACAATTTCAAGGAAGGACCATTGGGCTTTTTGCCGCCAAGTTCATGTTCACGCTCCCACTTCTGAACCGTCGAAGGACTGGTGTTGAGATAGGCGGCGAAGACAGCCTGGCTCACTCTTGCTTTTTCCCGGATGCGTTTGATCTGAGCTGGCGTGTAGGTTTTTACCGGCGGCAGGCATAACGCATCGAACTCACGCAGAGTGACATCGCTCATCACACCGGCCTTGTGCAGGCCTTTGGCACTTTCGTGGATGGTGTCCAGGATTGATTTATCCATTGTTAACTACCTCAATCAATTCTCCGCTTTTAACGGCTTTGTTTAACTCGGCCTTGCTGTAGTTCAGCAAGATATCGGCGTATAGCTTAAGAGCCTTCAGTTCTTTGTCGCTGATATTGGCTCTAGCGTTCTTGGCGAAGCCGTAGACAAAGAAAGCTTTTTCTCCAACCCGGTAGGCCAGCAAGGTGCGGACACCACCGCTTGCCTGACTGAAAATGATGCGGTGCCGTATAAAATGCAAAATAAACAGGGAAGAAAAACTCAGACTAGCAGATGCTAGTTAGTCCTCAATTAAGGCTAGCCCTCTTCGCTTAAGATCGGCCAAAGATTCCAACATCGCCTTTAACATTTCCTCTGGATGCCCTTCCCACTGTTCTACAACTTCCACGATCTTCAACGGTTCTGTAGTACGAAATGACTTGGTTGGATTTCCGGGGAATCGCTTATTGGTTAAATTTGGATCGTCCTCAAACGGTCCTGTAGGTTCAACGATGTATATATAGCCGCGCCCATCCAGATCCGATAACGCCATAGCCAGTTCAGCCCCCCAGATAGCGGGCTCCATTAATGATGAGAAGTACACATGCTTAAGCGCCCGGCCTTTTTCAAAATGTGAATGGTGCCCGGTGATAATAAAATCACCCACCGATAATTTGGCCTTGGTGCCGTGATAGAACGGTCCCGGAACTTCATGGCAGTTTTCATGGGAAATGGGAAACCAGTCGTCAGACATATATCGCTCCTTTTGCGGGTTATTTATTACACGCAGCCTCAGGAGGCGGCTACAGCCTGAAGGGCGACGTTAGAGATTTGGTTATGTGACTCTGTTACAAAAGACATCACTCTTATTGGGGAATTATCTTTTTTATGTGGCTAGTATTTATATAAACTGGTTTGTCTTTCCCTTTCCCAGACATAAGCTTTAACCAGGAACCCTGGATTTCAACGATAACACCCTTAATATCATCAGCGTGGCCATACACTGTAGAACCTGGGCTACTCGACATTCCCACCGAGATGATCACCTATTTTTCCAGTAGCTCATTTATCATTTCAGATTCCTCATATTCGAGAACAAAACTATTAAACCGAAGGTCTTCATATCAGAGGATCTGGATATCCTTTAGCCATCCAAGCGCATCAGCAGTCCACCTATCCGTATCTTTGCTTTGTTTCTTGACTCCAAACGCATGGCCGCCAGTTT
>CBFGUT010000153.1:0-7832 GCA_965652265.1 uncultured Cellvibrionaceae bacterium
CAGGCTGGTGTAGGGGGCGGGCCTTGCATCTGACCGGCCAGCGGCTCGCTGATAGGTATATTGGGTGTTACAGCGCACTCCATGCCATGAATGTTTCAGGCAACTGGCGGCTGATCTTTGAATTTCGAGACGGCTGCGTATTGGCGGCTCCGAGCAAATTCTGGGCGGAGGGCTTAGATTTGAATCCCTCTGACGTTTCCTCAGAAAAACGGGCGGGATCAGATAGTTCAGATACGAATGCCTGGAAGGCTGTTGATTTTGTAGGAAATCACCCTATTTCAAACCACCGTTGTCATCAGGAGCTCGAATGATCGCCACCTTGTCGACCCTATTGGGGGGTATCGGTTTATTTTTGTTGGGGATGACATTGATGACCGACGGTCTCAAATCTGTGGCCGGCGACGCCCTGCGTTCATTGCTCGCAAATTTTACCGGATCACGCACCAAGGCGGTGGCAACTGGCGCCGGCATTACCGCCCTGGTGCAATCCTCCAGTGCCACAACGGTGGCAACCATCGGTTTTGTCTCTGCCGGGTTGCTGACTTTTACCAATGCGATAGGGGTCATTATCGGCTCCAACCTCGGCACCACCAGTACTGGCTGGATTGTGTCATTGCTTGGGCTAAAGTTCTCAATCGGAAAAATATTATTACCCTTTATTGGCATAGGCGCGCTGATGCGTCTGTTGGGACGGGGGTGGCTCGCTCATTCGGGCACGGCGCTGGCCGGGCTAGGGGTGATCTTTGTTGGCATTGACGTTATGCAGGGCGGCATGGGCGATTTGGCCAGCCAGGTGGATTTGTCCCAATACAGCGCCACCGGCCTACAGGCGCGGCTGATATTGGTCGTGGTTGGTACGGTGATGACCGTGTTGATGCAGTCCTCCAGTGCGGCGGTTGCCACGACGCTCACGGCGTTGGCGGCAGGCACGATTTCGGTAGAGCAGGCGGCGGCGCTGGTTATTGGCCAGAACGTGGGCACAACCGTGACGGCGGGGATCGCTGCCATAGGAGCCAGTGTTCCGGCCAAGCGTACGGCGCTGGTGCATATTGTTTTCAACCTGGGCACCGCCACCATTGCTTTCTTTATTTTGCCCGCCTTCACTGCTCTGGTGGACTTTTTTACGGAGCGTTGGTTAGGTGACGATGAAGCGCTTACCATTGCCGCGTTTCATACCGCCTTCAATCTTCTTGGGGTGGCCGTATTTTTGCCGCTAACCGCACAACTGGAATGGCTGGCGACTCGCCTTGTGGCGGAAAAACGGGCTCAACTTACTCGCCACCTGGATTTGAGTCTGTGCCAAGTCCCCTCACTGGCCGTCAACGCCGCCTATGAAACCCTGCGCCAATGTGCAGTGATCACGCTGCAGAATGGGGCTGCGCGACTTCGCGGTGAACCGCGTGTGAAGTGGACGGGTGAAAAGCGCGCGGATATTGAACAGGAACTCACTGAAGTGCGGAATGCGACCCATGAGACAGGGGAATTCCTGGCGCAACTGCCGAGCGTTGAAGCCTCGGTACTCGGGCCACTGACAGCAGCTTTGCACGCCATGGATCACATCACGCAGTGCGCAAGGGATATATCTTCACTGGCATCCCTCGACCACTTGCGCGAAATACCGGACTTGCGAGAACAGAGCAGCCGACTCGCGGAGCTGTTCAGCTCTGGTGTTGATGCCCTGACAGGAACAACGCCTTCAGACTTGGCCGCTGTGGTGCGATGCTTTGAGAGTCAGCTCACGGTGGGTTCTGAGGCCAGACCTGCTATCTTAGCCTCGGCGGTGCGTCATACGCTGCATATTGATGACGCACTTGACGCCATGGCCGCGCAACGTTCGCTCGACCGTTTAACCCACCATGCCTTGCGCGCATTGCACTACCTGCATCAGCTGGACGAGCGAACGGCCGAAACTCCCTCGTTGGCGGAAATGGATTTGCCCACTGAATGAAAAGACCTGATCGGGTCAGGGCACTCCTACCTTATTCAGCGGACAGGTGTTCTGCGAAGAACGGGATGACGCTGTCGCGGAACTGTTCCGAAACACGGTTCACATGATCGCCCTTATAGATCTGGAATGTATGCTCGATGCCATTTTGTGTCAGCCAGTGGTGCATCTTCCTGGCGCCCGGTAGCAGCCAGTCCTCATCACCCATATCGATGGCGATCGCCTCATAGCGCTCCAGCGCGAAGCGATATTGGTCGGCCATGACCAGCGGCGCATTGGCGACCCAGCGCTGGATAACGGGCGCGGTTGTATCCTTATCGCCCGGCATGTCGAAATAGAATGGCGGGTTTTCCGCGTTGGGCGACCAGGCGGCGGCAGAGGCCAGTGTCGCCCGCTCGAAAAAGCCCAGCTCCTGCGTCTCGGCGGGGGTCTCGTAGTCGCGCAATTTTTCCAGCATTTTCGGGTCTGGCGCCTCTGAGGGCTCCAGGCAGCACGGGCTCATGGCATATAGCGCGCCGAACACGTCCGGTCGTTTCATGCCGATACGCAACGTGCCGTAACCGCCCATGGAATGGCCGGCTAGGCCGCGTGCCGTGCGCTCCGGGATCGTGCGGTAATTGGCGTCTACATAGCTGACGATGTCGTCCGCAATATAGCTTTCCCAGTCGCCGGTGGTGATGGAGGCTGAGTACATCGAGCCATTATGGACGGTCTGGGCATCGGGCATAACCACGATCATTTCCGTCGCCCCAGCCGCGAAGGCGCTGGCGACGGCGTTGGTGCGGGCAAGATCGTCCCTGAACGCATCATTATTGGATGAATAGCCGTGCAGCGCATAGATGACCGGATAGCGCCGGCCCGCCTCTGCATCATAGCTGGGTGGCAGATAGACGATCAGGTCGCGGGTGGTGTCGTTACCCTCCAGATTGCCTTCCAGCGATGGGCCGGGGACCATCACTTGTTTGATGGTGACGTCCCCTTCTGTTGTGGGGTGCGCCACGGCGGACGCGATACCGAGCCAGGCGAGCCCGGCAAGCGTGATGCCTGAAAGGGCCTTGAGATTGATTATACCGCTCATTTTTCCTCCTCGGTTTCGTCATTTCGGAGTGAATACCCTACTGGCGCCACTAATAGCGCAGTTGGTACCCCGGCGCAAAATTCGTTAAGCATAGGAAGCCTAAACACACTTTCTACCTATGTCTAGTGGTTCACGGCCGAGGTGCTGCACGACAAGTGCCGGAATCCATGAATACCAATTGGCAGGGCTTTAGGGAGAAAAAAGCAGGGCGCCGTGGGCGCCCTATGGCTAGCATTTTCGTCAGACATCAGCCATTTACACCCCTTACCAGGCTTATATTGGGGAGGCATCCTCGGGAGTGGAGTGTTATAATATGTCTCACCAATCGGCCTCAGGAGTGTTCTGATGATTCGTAAGCCTTCAAAGGACAAAGTCACGGTTTCCCGCAACCGTATCGTGCGTGCCGTAGCCAGTTCAAGTGCGATCGAAACCGGTGAAGGTACCGAGGTTATTGAGAAACGCCTTAAGTCGCCCACCCGCGGGAAAAACAAATTGACTTTGGCTTCCTGAGCCTCTCTGCAAGCCCGGTCATTGTTGCTCTTCCAAAACGTCCCTGATCAGGCGCTCAATGTATTGGTAATCCCCGTCCCGTCCAGCCTGAATCGCCTTAAAGTAAAAATCTTTGTTTTCATCCCATAGGCTGTAGTCCAGGGGCTGGGCACCGGCTTTCACAGCCATTACATCCAGAAGCAGGCGGGATATTCGGCCGTTGCCCTCCCGGAACGGGTGGATAAGAATAAATTCAACATGCATTTCGCCGAGGAAGGCGACCAGTTCTTCGTCACTTATTTCGGGTAACTCAAAAAACCGCGAGAGATACGTCACCTCGAATTTCTCAGATAGCTTAGGTATCTGCATCGGAGACGAAAACCGAATACTCGGTTTGGACATATCGACAGTTCGATACTGCCCCGCCCAACTATACACATTGCCCAGCCAAGCGCGGTGCCACTGGCAAAGTATGGGGAAAGTGAGTTCCTCAGGGAAGTTGTCAAAAACCTGTATATAAATTTCTTCAAGCAGATCCGTCTCCACGATGTTCATTTCTGTCGGATCTGTTATCCCAGGGAGATTTTGCAGTAGTTTATTATCAGAACCCGGCTGGTACTTACCCTCGTTGCCGGAAATATCGTAGCGGCTCATAATATTTGTATTGCCCATTGCTGATCAGAATTCACTTTCCAGCCTCCCCATGGTTCTGCTTATATCTACGCTACCAGCCGAACACTCGCCGCATTCAGTTACCGAAGAAGGGACTAAAAGGGGAGTATAGGTCAATTGGCAGGGCTTTGGAGAGGGAAAACAGGGCACCGTGGGTGCCCTATGGCTAGAATTTCATCAGACATTGGACATCAGACGTCCGACATTTACACCCCTACCAGGCTTGCGAATCTTCCGGGTTGAGGATTTTTTCTTCCAGGCCGTCACCCAACTCAACGCTGTCGGTATCTTCCACAAACACCGCGCCGCTGTCGGGGCCGGTGACCAGCAGGTTTTTCCCCTCGGCCCGGTCTTTGAGAGAGACTTCATCCAGTCGCGCCTCGTACACCTGATTCAGAGTCAGGGCGCGCTCTTCGGAGCTGATGCTAACGTTGGTGAGGTTCAGATCTTTCACGCGGTTAAAGCGTGCGCCCACCTTGGCGTTTTTGATGGTGATATTTTCCAGATTGATATTTTCCAGCCATTTTTCCGGCAGGCCGATAAAGGAAATCCCCGTGGGTACACCGTCCACTTCTACGTTGCGGATAAAAATATTGCGCACCGCCGGCGAGGGGCCCATGGCCTCGGGGCCGGTGTAGAAGGTGTTGACGTTAATGGCCTCGTAGGTGATGTTCTGCATCTTGATGTCGCGCACATAAATATTCTCGATGGCATTGCCGCGACCGCGCTCGGTCTTGAAGCGAATGCCGCGGTCGGCGCCGTCAAAGAAGCCGTCGTACACATAGACATTGCGGATACCGCCCGAGGTCTCGCTGCCGAATACCACGCCGCCACTGCCGGTGCGCACGTTAACGGCCTTGAAGTGGCGCACCACCACGTTTTCGGTGGGTATATTGATGGCGAGGCCGTCCTCGTTCATGCCGGATTTGATCACGACTGCATCGTCGCCGGTTTCCAGGTGGTTGTATTCCAGCAGTACGTTTTTGGAGGAGTCCACCACGATGCCGTCGCCGTTGGGGGCCTCCAGGCTGTTAACGCGGATATCGCGCACAATGACATTCTCGCTGTAGACCAGGTGAACATTCCAGAAAGGTGTATCGTTAAAGGTGACGCCTTCCACCAAAATGTTGCGGCTGTTCCATAACACCAGGAAGCCAGGGCGCATGCCCTCCATACCGGCGCCTTTGCCGAAGTGGCGGCGGGACAGGGGCTCCTTGGCGGCGCTGGCGCGGGGCGGGGCGCCGTGCTCTTCAAACCACTGCCACCAGTGCTGGCCCTGGCCGTTAAACACACCCTGGCCGGTAATGGCAATATTCTCCAGCTCAAAGGCGTAGATCAGCGGGGAGTAGTTCATCGCCTCCACGCCCTCATGGCGCTGCAGCACCACCGGCAGATAGTGTTCCTTATTGCTGGAGAAGAGCACCTCGGCGCCCTTTTCCAGGTGCAGGTTGATATTGCTCATCAGGTGAATGGGGCCGGTGAGCCAGCGACCCTTGGGGATGACGACCTTGCCACCGCCAGCGAGGTGGGCCGCGGCAATGGCGCGGTGGATGGCGTCGGTGTTGAGAACCGATTCCGCCTCGGTCTTGTCCATGGCCTCGGCGCCGTAGTCGCGGATATCAAACAGTTTGTCGGCAATCTCCGGCCGCTCCAGGGCGGGCATGGGGAAGGGGGCCTTGATGGGAGCGATCTCCGCCGGTGTCTTGGCCAGCGCGGGGCCGCCCACGGCCAGGGTGAGTGCCAGTATGAATAGGTGTCGCCAGGGTGCATTGCGCATGGGTGGTCTCCCGTAAAACCGTATTATTGCTCAGGGTAGTGAATAGTCCACGGCAGTATGCCAAATTTTGGCCTGACCATAAACCCTGCAGTGGTTTAATTATTGTAATTTTGGTTATACCAATTGGGCGGGTGTAGCGGTAAAAGGGGTTTGCTTAGGCTTGATCATCGAGTCATCTAGTCGGGCTCAGCCGTACCTGACGATAGTGTCCCTGTCCCGCTTCGCCCAGCGTCTGCGCGAGCCAGGGCAATACCGGCTCCATGGCCTCCCACAGTGTCCAGGGGGCGTTGATCAGGATCATGCCGCTGGCGGTCATACCGTGGCCATGGGTGTCGGGGCGCACGCCCAATTCAAACAGCTGGATATCCTCGATGCCGCTGCGACACAGTTGCCGCTCCAGGCGGTCAATGTTGTCGCGCTTCACCACTGGGTACCAGAGGACGATGGTGGCGGCGCCAAAGCGGCGATGGGCGTCTGCCAACGCTTCGGCCACGCGCGTGTAGTCGCTCTTGATCTCATAAGAGGGGTCGATCAGCACCAGTGCCCGGCGCTCGCTGGGCGGCAGCAGGGCCATGAGGCCGGCAAAACCGTCCTGTTCGCGCACATGAATGCCTTTGTGTTTTCCCAGTGCCTGCTGCAATAGGCGCAAATCGGCACTGTGCAGTTCGTGGCACCAGAGGCTGTCCTGCGGGCGCAGGTGCTGGCGGGCGATCAGCGGCGAGCCGGGATAGTGTTTCAATTGACCATTGGTATTGAACTGGTTGATACAGGCGAGATACTGCGCCAGTGGCTCCGGTGGATTGTCACATTGACAGAGTCGCGCCACACCATCCAGGTACTCCGCCCGGTGGTTGGGGTGCTTGTCCGCCAGCCGGTAGGCGCCCGCGCCGGCGTGGGTGTCGATAATGCGCAGGGGTTTGTCCTTGCTTTGCAGGTATTGCAAGCAATACAGCCAGATGCAGTGCTTGAGAACATCGGCGTGGTTGCCGGCGTGAAAGCTGTGACGGTAACTGAGCATTGGGGGCAGCCTGAGAAAAGGGGGATTATAGAGAGATTTGGCGGGGAGTCGAGGGACTGGATTAAAACCCTGGCTATCGAGTTGTCTATTCGTTGATCGTCGACTCGATGATCGATCCTGCGCCGGATGCAAAGATAGTAAACAATCACTACAATAACACGCAGACTTTCCGGGCGCGGCTGTGGTCACAGTCAATTGTAATAGTCTCTTGCAAATGCGCTGTCAGCCCCCACAAATCAGGTGATGTTAGTGACCCATGCGGAAAATCCTGTAACAGCCCACGCCGCCAAAACGCCTGGAGCTATATTGCCGAACAGGACGTCGGCAAGGGGCGGAAACAGGATGGTGATGCCATTGATAGCACTGGCCTTGATGGTTTCCAGCCCGGCGGTATTGGCCCAAACACCGGCGCTGGATATCACCGGTGCCAGTTCCAGTCTGGAAGACAATATCCGCGCCTATGTGGATATCTCCGAGGAATCCTGCCAGGCAGGTCAGTGGCGCCTGCGTGCCATTGCCCGCAATCTGGATGACAATATCACCAAGGCCGGGCGCGCCCTGGGTTATTACCATATGACGGTGGATAAATCCTTCTCGCGCGAGGGCGATTGCTGGGGCCTCAAGCTGGCGGTTACTCCCGGCGAGCGGACTCGGCTGGGGGTGGTGAATGTGGCGCTCGAAGGGGAGGGGCAGGACGACCCCGAATTGCAGGCCGTGGTTAACGGCAATGGCCTGAATCAAGGCGATGTGCTTAACCACGGTCGTTATGAGAGTTTTAAAAGCCGCCTGATGCGCGCCGCCAGTACGCGCGGCTACTTTGATGCCACCTTTGACACCAGTGAAGTGCTGGTGT
>CBFGUT010000154.1:0-7748 GCA_965652265.1 uncultured Cellvibrionaceae bacterium
TCTGGATTGTCGATACCCTGCAATGGGCAAGCCCCCTGGTGTTTCACATGGGTGTCTTGTCGGTATTTTCCATTAGCTTTGTGTTTGCTGCCATCCAATGGCGACTGGCCGGCCGCGATCCACTAGACCGGGCAGCCCTGCGCTGGTTCCTGCTGTCCATCTACCTGGCAACCGGCCTGTTTGCAGCGGTTATTATCATTCCCGCTGCCCTGAATATTCCACAACCGGCTTCGCAGGGGGTGATGTTTGGCGCTTTCCTGATTATGTACTGGGGTTTGGCCCTGGGTATCGTGCGCTACCGCCTGTTTGCCATCAACCAATGGTGGAACGCCATTATGGCCTGGTTTTTTGGCGGGCTGTTGCTGGTTGTCGTCGACTTGTTTCTGATTCTGGGATTGGCTCTACCAGCGGAGTGGGCTCTCTCGCTGGCCATTGCCGTGAGCGGCTGGCTGTATTTTCCAATACGCCAGTTATTGTGGAGCCGCTGGCAGCAAAAAAATCATCCCTATGTTCAAGATTGGCTTCCCGATATTCTACCCACATTGTTGCAACGGGATGTCAACCTGGTATCCCAATGGCCCCACCTGCTGCAGCGAGTCTACAAAGCGGCCTCCGTGGAAGTACGGGAGGGAGCGAAGCTTGCACCTGAAATAGTCGATCACGGCATGACGCTGCTGGTGCCGGCCCTGGCTGCCGAAAGCCAATACCACTATTGCCTCTCGGGCGCAGCGGGCGGCCTGCGGCTGTTCGGACGCGGGGATAAACGTATTTTCGGCCACCTCGAGCACATCGTGAGGCTATCCCTGGAAATTACCAGCGCTGAACGCAAAGGCGCCCTGCAGGAAAGACAGCGCATCCGTCGCGATCTGCACGATGATATTGGCGCTCACTTGCTGACTCTCCTGCACTCCTGCGAACCCGCGCTGCAAGTGCGTGTCAGGCAGGCGCTGGCGGCAACACGCGAGCTGGTTCAGGATTTGCAGGAATCCGGCCCCATGCCGCTTCAGCAAGCTTTGCAGCAGTGGCGCGATGAAGCCCGGTTTCGCTGTGACACAGCCGGCACAAAGCTGGCCTGGTCGGCACGGATAGATGCCAACCCACCTCTGGATAGCTTTCGCCTGACTCAGTTCGCGCGCGTGTTGCGTGAAGCCACCTCCAATGCCCTGCGTCACGGCAGCGGGGAACGGTTGAGTGTTCGCTGTCGCTATCGTCAATCCCGGCTGGTAATACACATGCTCAACCCTTGCAGTGCTCCCGTCGAATCTGATTCACCACAGCACTACGGCTTGTTCAGTATGCGACAACGCCTGGCATCCATTGACGGGGAAATGCAAATTCATCATCGCCAGGCTGGATTTCACCTGATCCTGTGTATCCCCCTGGCCCCCCCCTGAATAGGGCTACCCGCTGTTATTCCCGGTCGCTATTCTGGTTATTTTATCATTCGCACGGGGAAAGGTATTTATGGCGCATCGGTATTGGTATTTGGGTTTGTGTGGCTTCCTGACGCTAACGGCCTGCGGCAGCAGTGATGACGACTCTATCGCCACCAGCTCTTCTTCAAGCTCCAGCTCATCCACGGTTGCCACATCCAGCTCCTCCTCATCCGTAGCAGATGAAGCCATCGCTATTTCAGGCCTGGCCGCCGTGGGCGCGCCGGTTGCCAATGCCACAGTGCTGGCCAAGTGCAGTGATGGTGCAAGCTTTATTACACCGGTAACCACCAGCAACGGGGGACACTTCCAGGGGCATGTGCAAACCGGGGTGATGCCCTGTGCCCTACAGGTCAGTGGCGGCACTCCGGCGGTCACGCTTCACAGCTACACACTCACGGGTGGGCATGTGAACATTACCCCCCTGACGGATATGGCCCTGGCAAATGCCACCAACCTGTTGCCAGTCGACTGGTTTGCCGAACCGGACTGGGACGACATAGAGAATTACATCGAGACCTCGACGGAAGAACTCCTCGGCGCCCTTGAGGAGGCTGGCTTCGCGGTGCCCGACGCGGAAGCATCACCATTCACGCTTGCCTTTACCATTGGCGACCCATGGGATCAGTTGCTGGATTCCCTGCAGGCGGCCATTGACGCTGACGCCAATATCGATGGCTATGAGGCCTTTGTCGATCTGATTCAGCAGGGCAACCTGGGGGTTATTTCCACCTTGGGCAATGGCGCATCAACCCCGTCCTCATCCAGCAGTTCATCGTCAAGTTCTTCCAGTAGCTCCAGTGTTTCCTCGGTTTCTTCCGGAAGTGGGAGCGGTGAGAGCGCCAGCGTCTGCTTCAACCCGGTACTGTTCGAGGAGGGGACCCGGGTAGTCAGCGAGTACCGTTCCACCGACGGCGCCAGCGGCAAGACTATCAATTTCACCTACGACCAGACCGTCTACGGCACCACCACCTTCAATGGCCAGTCGGTGCGCTATACCATCACTGATGTCGAAGCCAGCGGCGATGCCCCCTCCGTCAGCATTTCCACGGCTTACTTTACCGTGGACGCTGACAACTATCGTTCCACCGCCGAGGGTGTCAAGGTGGAGGTGATTCAACCCACCCCGGCGACCACCCAGACCACCAATCAACCCGGCAGGCTGACGCGCTACGACTTGCAGGCGGGGGAAAGCTATTCACAATCCTATACCAGCAGCACTCAGGTGATGGGCTTCGACCTGAATACACCGGTAAGCTTCACCCATACCTTCTCCGGGCTGGAAACCATTACCGTACCAGCCGGGACCTATGAAAGCTGCCGGTTTGATATTAACGAGGATGGTGTAGTATCCACCCGCTGGTTTGCTGTTGATTCGGGAATTGAACTGCGGGTCCTTTCCGATGGGGACGAAACCGTGTTGCTGTCTGCCGATGTGAATGGCAACAGTCTTTAACCAGCATGTGTATTGAGGGTGCCGCTATTGAGCGGTACCCTCAATAATCACCTCTACCCGCTGTGATTCACCTTGTAAAATCAACTGTCGATAGAGCGTAATAATATCCTCGCGGGTCACATCGCCAATGGCCGCTATCATTTTTTCCCGGGTGTCGTAGTCGTCGTTACCGCGATAAAAATCGTTGATAAAGCGCGGATACTCGCTGTAAAGATTATCCGGTGGCTGTTGAATCTGGGCAATCAGTGCCGCCTTTAATTGTGCCAAGGTGGATTCATCCAGTTGTTGCAGCTCCGGCCAGTAGTTTTCCACAAACTCATCGAAACGCTCCCGGAGTTTATCGTGACCGGTGTTGGCACTCTGGGCGTACACCATAAAACCCCAGTAATCGCCAATGCGGTCATAGCTGCTGCCCACCACATAGCCGAGTTGTTCATTGGTGCGCAACTGCGTGTAAAAGGCGTTGTGGAAGTTGGCGTTGAGCAAAGCCAGCGTGGCGCCCACTTTGAGTTCGTCCTCGGGTGAATACCAGGCCAGTAACAGGGCGTCGTCACTCTGTTCCGTGGTATCACGGTGTTGCAGTGTTTCACCCACCAGCGGTGACCGATAGCTTTCAATGTACCGCTCGGCCGGGATGCGATCCTCGGCAAAAGCGCTCTGACTGATATCCACAAACTGTTCCACATCCTTGCGGGTATAGTTGCCGAAAGCGAAAATCCGCAACCGGTTTTTGTCCAGTAATTGGCGATGGTACGCCAGTAAATCTTCGCGCTTAATACCGTCCAGAGCCTCGCGCATGGCCTCTTCACTCCAGGCGGTGTCGCTCATCAGCCGGTTGAGTTCGGCAAACAACTGCCGGTAGGGTTCTTGCGCCTTCTGCCCCTCCAGCCACTGGCTGAAGCCGTCCACGGCGGTGGCAAAAGCCAGCTCCGAGACTTCCAGCTCCAGCCACTGTTCAAGCAGGCGCCGATAGAGCAGGGCGTGTTTTTGTGTATACCCTGTCAGCGTCAGCGCGTGATTGTCACGGGGCCGCTCAATACCAATACCCAAACCCGCGCGACCCGCTTTGTCGCGCAGCGCCATGGTATTGAGGGCAAAAACGCGGTTAAGCAAGTCACTTAGCACCCAGTGTTTGGCGCTCTGCTGGGCGAGGGGACTGTTGAACTGAAACTGCACATAACCCTGCTCCGAGGGATGATATTGACTGTGCGTCAGCCAGGCCTCAAGACCTTCGGATTCGGTCACCGGGACCGGAGTCAGGTATTCAGGCTCCACCACTTCGGCTTTTTCCGTGGAAAAAAGCTCGTTCTCTTCCGGTAGCTGCAGTTCAAAATGACTGGCCAGGGAGCGCCAGCGCTCGCGTTCGGCCTCGGTAAACTCGGCTACGCCATATTGTCCCTCATACCAGGGTATGGGCGTTGTTGCCGGCGCCTGGTCATAGAGGTGCCAAACGCGCATGTTTTCGGGGCGCAGTTGTTCCAACACCGACACAATCGCCTGACGATCAAAATGCTCGTAAACATAGGGTGCATTGATAATATGTTTCGCCGGTAATTCAAACAGGGTAGCGCTGTAGTGAATAGCTTGATGCAAAGCGCGTGGCTTTTGCATATCAGCAAAGCGTTTATCGAGCATGGCTTTGAGTTCTTGGTAGTAAATCTCACTGATGCCCTGTTCGCGAATCAGATCCAGATAACCCATAACACCGGCAATGATGTTATCTATTTTTGGGAAACCTTCCGGGGTCAACCCAATCTGTACGGTAAAGAATCCGTCGTTTCCGTAATAATCCGGCTGTACCGCTACGGTGAAGTCATCCACCCAGCCTTTTTTGCGCAACACATCGGCGATGGTGCCCGGTTCTTCCGAACTGATGAGGTTGGCCAGATAGTCATTGGGTTTGACACGCCATTGATCGGTATTGTCGTCAATGGCGAATTCCAAGTTCAGTCGCCGCATGGGCTTTTGCGGCTGATAGTAGATGTGCTGGGCCAGTTCGTCTTCGGTCAGCCCTGGCGTCTCCACCTCGGGCCGCTGGTACTCCTCGGCGGGAACGGATTCGAAAAAGGCCTCCGCCAACTCCGCTAACACTTCGGGCGGGCGCTTGGAGAAGATCACCAGCTTCATATTCTCTGGCACATAGTGCCGTCGATAAAAGTCCAGCATGGTTTCGTACAATGGCTGACCCGGTTGATCCACCAGTGTCTCTAAATTGCCTACAGTGAGTTGCTGGGCGGGATGTTCGGGGTTGGCGGTGAGGCCGCGCAGTCGATTGATAATGCGATTATCCTGGGTGCGCCCCATAGACCACTCGCTGTCCACCGCATTGCGCTCTTTGTCGCTGTACTCTTTATCAAAGGTGGGAGCCGCGGGGTGGAAAAATTCAGCAAACCGCATCAGAGCTTCATCCAGTCCGGTATCGGCCACCTGAAAATAGTAATTGGTATGGTTGGTGGCGGTATAGGCATTGCTGAAGCCGGCGTGTTGTTCCAGGTAGTGCTGGAAGCTGTTGGGTTCCGGGTAGGTCTCGGTGCCGAGAAATAACATATGCTCCAGGTAATGTGCCAGGCCCGGCAGTGCCGGCGGATTGTGATAGCTGCCCACACCAACGCTGAGAGAAGCGCCCGCACTTTCCATCGCGGGATCGGAAATTAACAGCACCTCCATACCGTTCTCCAGAGTGATGGCCTGATACTGACGATCATCGTTGGGACTTTTTATCACGGCGTGAGGCGATGTCTCGGCCGGTGATAATTGGCCACCGGGTTGCTGGCTGGCACAGGCAGACAGTACCGCCAGCAGTATCAATACAAAGATCGCGCAAAATCTATTTCGCATAGCCAGTTCCTCACATCAGCTGAACAGGTAGAGCAGGTATCCACCCAAAAGTAAGCGGTAAATCACAAAAGGCTGCAGGCCTATTTTCTGGATAAGATTCAAAAACAGGGCGATACAGGCATAGGCACTGAAGGCAGCCACCACTATGGCTGTGACCACCACCTGCCAGTGAATATCCACGGGTTGGGTGATCGCCTCGCCTAGCTGCAAAAGGCTGGCAAGCACAATCACCGGAATCGATAACAGAAAGGAGAAACGCGCGCTCGCCTCGCGCGATAGGCCCACCAGCAAGCCAGCGGTCATGGTGATCCCCGAGCGCGAGGTGCCGGGGATCAACGCCAGCGCCTGGGCCAGAGCAATGACGGTGATCTGCCAGGTGCTCATCTGATATTCGTTGGTCAGCGCCGGTGCCTGTGGTAATTTTTGCCGACGGCTATAGCGCCAATCGGCATAGCCCAGCAGGAGACCGAAGCCGATAAGACCATAGGCCATGACCAGCCCGGAACGCAGACTGGTCTCCACCAGCGGTTTCGCCAACAGTCCTGCCAGCCCCACGGGTATGGTAGCCAACCCGATGGCCCAAGCCAGCCTCGACTCCGGCGTGTGACGGCCGAAGCGGAGAGAAGCCCACCAACCGCTGGAGAGCTTTATCAAGTCCTGTCGAAAGTAGACGACTACCGCCAGCAAGGTCCCGAAGTGCACGGCAATATCAAAGGCGAGACCCTGATCCTTCCAGTCGGTCAACAGGGGAACCAGGATCAGGTGCGCACTGCTGGAGACGGGCAGAAACTCCGTCAGCCCCTGGATAAGCGCCAGGATAATAACTTCCAACCAGTTCACTGGCGCCCCTCCGTTGCCCTACTGTTTTTCCGGCCGCGGCCAGTTGGGAATATTGCGCTGACGGGACCGCGCCACCGCCAGATCGTTTTCCCCGGTATCCTGGGTAATCACACTGCCAGCGCCAATAGTGGTGCCGCGAGCCACGGACACAGGTGCCACCAGCGCGGTATTGGAGCCCACAAACACGTCGTCGCCGATCCAGGTAGTGTGTTTATTGACGCCATCATAATTACAGGTGATGGTACCGGCACCGATATTAACACCGGTCCCCATCTGACAATCACCAATATAGCTGAGATGATTGACCTTGCTACCGGCACCAATATCGGAATTTTTGACTTCCACAAAGTTGCCGATTTTGGCTTTCTCGCCGAGATTGGCGCCGGGCCGCAAGCGGGCGAAAGGACCTGCCTCCACCCCATCGGCCAGGGTGGCGCCCTCGACAATGCTGTTGGGTTTTACCAGGCAATCATTACCAATCACACAGTCTTTGAGGTGGGTATTGGCACCAATGACGGTGTTATTACCCAGGGTCACCACACCCTCGATAATGACATTGATATCGATGTAGACGTCCGTGCCCGCGGTTAGCTGACCGCGACAATCGAAGCGCTCGGGGTCGGCAATGGCCACGCCCTCCATCATTAGCTGACGGGCCAGGCGGCGCTGGTACTCGCGCTCCAATCGAGCCTGCTGGGCCCGGTTGTTGATGCCCTCCACCTCGAAGGCGGCGGCGGGTTGCGCTGTCTTGATCGTCAGCCCCTCGCCATGCGCCATGGCGATTATATCCGTCAGGTAGTATTCACCCTGTTGGTTATTGGCTTGCAGGGCGGGCAACCAGCGCTGCAGATGTCCGACGCTCACCGCCATGATGCCAGTGTTCACTTCGTTGATACTGCGCTCATGGGCACTGGCGTCTTTGTGCTCGACAATACCTGTTACCTGACCTGACGCATTGCGCAGGATTCGACCGTACCCCTCGGGGTTATCCAGCGTCACTGTCAGCAACCCCAGGCTTTTCTCTCCCAGACCATCGCATAGTTGCTTCAGGGTGTCGGCGGTGATCAGCGGCACATCACCATAGAGAATCAGGCATATAGCCTGATCCCGTAATTGGGGTAGGGCCTGCAAGACCGCATGACCGGTGCCCAGTTGTTCTGTTTGCTCCACCCAACGGCAGG
>CBFGUT010000155.1:0-7683 GCA_965652265.1 uncultured Cellvibrionaceae bacterium
CGCCGGCATTTTCGGCGATCTTGTCCAGCGCCAGCCAGGACACCAGCAGCCCGCCAATCACCAGCAGTACCACCTGGATAATATCCGTGAGCGCCACCGCCTTGAGGCCGCCGTAGATGGAGTAACCGATGGAAAATACCGCCAGAAACACCAGGCCGTAGACCAGTTCCAGGCCGGTAATGGCATTGATGGCCAGGGCGCCCAACCAGAGGATGGAGGTGAGGTTGACGAAGGTGTAGAGCGCCAGCCAGAAGATGGCCATCACCGTGCGCACGCGGGTGTCGTAGCGCTGCTCGAGGAACTGGGGCATGGTACTGATGCCCTTTTCCAGAAAAATGGGCAGGAAGTACTTGCCGATAATCAACAGGGTAATGGCCGCCATCCACTCGTAGGAGGCTATCCCCAGGCCGATGGCAAAGCCCGAGCCGGACATGCCGATGATCTGCTCGGCGGAAATATTGGCGGCGATCAGCGAGGCGCCAATGGCCCACCAGGGCAGGGCCTTACCGGCCAGAAAGTAATCGGTGGAGTTCTTCTCGTGACCGGCCTTTTCCCGGGACACCCACCAGGCAATACCGACCAGCAGGACGCAATAGACGGCGAATGTCGTCATATCGAGTGCGGATAAATTCATAGTGTGTTCTCCTGGAGCACTGTTTTTATAAGATTTTTTGTAATTTATTGATTAAAAATTATTGTTATCGATACCGACAGCGCTGTCATTTTGTGCTGCCGGGAACCGTCTGCAACCTCTAGTATCTGTTGTCACCTAGCAGGCTGTAGAAAAACTACCTGCTAGAGCCGCCCACCATCCACCACGAATTCCTGACCGGTAATCATGGCTGAGTCATCGGCGGCGAGAAACAATACCATATTGGCCACGTCTTCGGGCAGTAATCGGCGTTTTAATCGTACCTTCTCCATCCACTCGGCCTCCACTTCCGGGGTCAGCCAGGTCTGCAACTGACGCTCAGTCGCCACCCAGCCGGGCACCACAGCGTTGACGCGAATATTATCCGGGGCGAAATCCGAGGCCAGTGCCCGTGTCAGCCCCAATAATCCCGCCTTGGCGGCCACATAGCTGGGCATTCGCGCGGGTCCGATGAGGGCATTGATGGAACTGAGGTTGATCACCGATCCGCCGCCACCGGCGGTCATTCCCGGCTGCACTGCCTGGGTGGCAAAAAAGGCGGCATCCAGATTCACTGCCATGGACTGGCGCCAGCGCTCCGCGGCCAGGGTGCGCGGGTCGCAGCGCTGGTCGTTGGCGACATTATTGACCAGCACCTGAAAGTCCCCCACCCCGGCCTGCAATTGCGCCACCGCCCGCACCAGGGCCGCGCTGTCGGTCACATCGCAGGGGACAAAACTGGCCTCCAGGCCCTCTACGGTCATGGCTGCCGCCAGGGCCCGGCCTTCCTCCGCGGCAATATCCACAAACCCCACCCGGGCCCCCTGCTCGCCAAAGCGCCGCACCAGGCAGGCACCGATGCCAGTGGCGCCACCGGTGATCAATACCGTGCGATCCCGCAAGCTGGGATAGCGAGTCACCGACGACGACATCAGCCCTTGCCTCCGCGCGCGTCAATGGAGTTGTCGATCAGTTTCAAGGCCTCCTGTAGCAGGTCCTCCAGCGCCCGGCGAGCCTGCTCGGGAGCACCACTGTGGATGGCATCGTAAATGCGTTTGTGATCGGCATAGCTGGCAGTGCGCACGCCTTTGAGCTGATTGGTACAGGCAATACTGACCCGCAGGGCGGCCTGGATAAAACCGCGCAACTGAAGATAAAAGCGGTTCTCGCTGGCGGCCAGAATCGCTGTATGAAAAGCGATATCGGCCTCCAGCGGGTCATCCTCACCCCTTTCGGCAAGCTGCAGACGTTCCAGTGCCCGCGCAATCGATGCGATACCTTCACGACTTTGGCGCTGGGCCGCCAACATGGCCGCCCGGGGCTCGATACCCGCGCGCAATTCGGTGAACTCGCGCAATAGCTCCAGCGACAACTTGCCCGACAACAGCCACTGCAAGACATCGGTATCAAAGATATTCCAGTTGGCGGCCGGCTGGACCCGAATACCCTGCCGTGGACGCGAAGCAATCAGACCTTTGGCAGTGAGCATTTTCACCGCCTCGCGAATCACGCTGCGGCTGATGTCGAAGCGCGTGCCCAACTCGGCCTCGGTGGGCAGGGGGTCGCCCACGGCGTAGTCCCCGCGCACAATGGCAGTGCCCAGTGTGTAAGTGACCTGATGGGTGAGGTTGCGGTTACTGTCAAATAAGGTCATAGCGAGCCTGGATGAAGGGGGCGTCAAATTCCTATGTTAACCCAAAACCCGGGCTAGTAGGCCTGTCCCTGCAGGGTGGCCACCAACCGCCGGGCGCCACCGTGATTGCGGTGCTCGCACAGGTAAATCCCCTGCCAGGTGCCCAGGTTCAGACGACCGTTGCTAATGGGCAGGCTGACACTGCTGCCGAGAAGGCAGCTTTTAATGTGGGCGGGCATATCGTCGTCGCCCTCGTAATCGTGCTCGTAGTAGGGCGCCCGCTCGGGCACAGCGCGGTTGAAGTGCCGTTCCAGATCGCCGCGCACCGTGGGATCGGCATTCTCGTTGATGGTGAGGCTGGCCGAGGTGTGTTGGATAAACAGGTGCAGCAGACCACACTCAATGTTCGCCAGCTCCGGCAGCTGTCGCACCACCTCTTCTGTTACCAGATGAAAGCCCCGGGGCTTGGCCGGCAGGCTAAAGGTTTTCTGTGTCCACATGGAACCTCCTGGGTGACAAAGCGGCGGAACGGAAACCGTCTGAGACCTGACAAATATTTACCCGCCGCGCTTGAAATTTTACCGTTTCAGGCGCATGTTTAATATGAAGGTTGCGGGTTTTTGGGGCCAGTGGCCGGCCCGCGATCTGTTAACAAGCGGTAGAAGGAAGCAAGTCTATGCACATCAACCTTTCCGGTCACCACGTTGCCATCACCGATGGCATCAGAGAAGCAGTAGAAAACAAGTTCGCGAAAGTTGCCAGTCACTTCCCCCAGATAGATTCTCTCAGCATTACCCTGACTGTCGAGCGCAATGCCCAGAGCCTGGAAGTCACCACCCAGTACCTGGGTGCCGCCGTGGCCGTGCAGGCCGCCGACCAGGATATGTATGCCGCCATTGCCAGCGCCGCCAAAAAACTGGAAGCGGCCCTCGCTCACCGCAAGGGTGCGATCAAGAACCGCCCGCATACCCGTCCCGAACCCGACACCGATCTGGCTGCGACCGGCTAAGCGGTTCCCCGGGCCTGCCGCTGCGGCGGCGGGCTCCTATGCATCGCTGTCGTCAAAGCTGAGGCTTATTCCACTAGATGGCTGAATACCGCTGTGTAGCGCTCGTAGCCCAGTCTCTGGGACTCGGCAGGTTGCAGGAACAGATCGAAGCTCGCCCCCTGATGATGGGATACCTGGTGGCTGCCTTCCGCCAGTGCCGCGCCTTCGGGTAGATCAAAACTGAGCGTAAATTGCTCCAGCGCCGGGTCGTAATCGAAAGCGGTCAACGGCTGTAACTGAGCTTCCAGGGAGCCGTAGACGGGATGATCAATATAGAACACCTCGCCTTCCAGCGGTTGGAAATCACCCAGGCGGGATAAAATCTCGGGCGGCAGGGGTTCAGGTGCGGCCACCGGGGGAGGACTGCTCGCCGCGGGAGGCTGACTCGAGGTGGAAATGGTGGTGCCGGAGCCTCCTCCACAACCCGATAACCATACGGGCGTGGCAGCCAGCCCCAGTAGTATTTCTCGTCTTGTGATGGCCACCGAACTCTCCCCCCAACCTATTAAGTAGAAGCCGGCGCCATGTATAACAAATTTGCGTGACAAGTGTCCTTTATTTCAATTTGAAATAAAGGACACCTCTAAAGATTTTTACCGTGAGAAGGGCCGATTATTTTTTGGCGCCGTTCATACTGCGCCGCAGCTGGGTGATCACCGGCACCACCTCGGGGCGAATGTGTCGCCAGGCGTAGAATGACTCCGCTGCCTGCCCCACCAGCATTCCCAGTCCGTCGGCAATGCGCGCGGCCCCCTGTTGCTCGGCCCAGTGCATAAACACCGTGGGTTCGGCGGCATACATCATGTCGTAACAGGCGGCCCCTTCGGCCAGTAACTGGCCGGGCAGCGGCGGCAGTTCGCCCTGCAGGCTGGCGGAAGTGCCGTTGATCACCAGGTCGAACTGACCTCCCGCCAGCGCCTCGAAGGTCACGGCTTCAAGGTTACCCAGATCGTGAAAGTCCTGCACCAGTTGACGGGCCTTCTCCAGCGTGCGATTGGCGATAGTGATACTCGCCACCTGCTGAGACAACAGTGGCTCCAGTACCCCGCGCACAGCCCCCCCGGCCCCCAGAATCAGGACCCGCTTGCCGGACAGCTCCCAACCCATATTGAGCATATCGTTGACCATGCCAATGCCGTCGGTATTGTCGCCGATTACGCGGCCATCATCTTCGGCAATTAACAGATTGACGGCACCGGCCCGGCGCGCGCGCGCTGTCAGTTCGGTGGCGTAATGAAAGGCATCCAGTTTAAAGGGCAGGGTGACATTGAGCCCCTTGCCGCCGCCGGCAAAGAAAGCATCCGCCGCCTGGGCAAATTCACCCTCGGCCACCTTGTGCTTGGTATAGGCCATCTCTTCACCGGTCTGTTCACAGAACTGACGGTGAATCTGGGGCGATTTACTCTGCGCGACGGGATTACCGAAAACGGCGTAAGCATCGGTCATACATGTACCTTATTTCACATTGGTAACGGGAAAGTGCGCGCCGACCCTAACAGAGAATGTTTACCGCACTCTTACCCGCACAAATTATTGGGCGTTATACCCAGTCCTGTGGCGGTAGAAAATCCCTGACCAGCGCCGCCTCGGGAGAATCCTCGGGCGGTGTCCAGTTGTAGCTCCATTTCACTTCCGGCGGCAGGGACATTAATATGGATTCCGTGCGCCCGCCGGTTTGCAGACCAAACAGAGTGCCGCGATCATAGACCAGATTGAACTCCACATAGCGGCCGCGACGGTGCAGCTGAAACTCGCGCTCGCGCTCGCCGTAGGGGGTGTCGCGGCGGCGCTCGATAATGGGCAGGTAAGCATCCAGATAACTGTCGCCCACCGCGCGCATCAACGCAAAGCTCTGGGCGAAATCGGGCTCGTTGAGATCGTCGAAAAACAGCCCGCCCACGCCGCGAGCCTCTTGCCGGTGCTTGAGGTAGAAATACTCGTCGCACCAGCGCTTGAAACGCGGGTAGACCGTCTCGCCGAAAGGTGCACAGGCGTCGCGCGCCGTCTGGTGCCAGTGAACACAGTCCTCGCGCCGGGCATAGTAAGGCGTCAGATCGTAACCGCCGCCAAACCACCATACGGGGGCTTCGCCGTCTTTTTCAGCGATAAAGAAGCGCACGTTGGCATGGCTGGTGGGCACATAGGGGTTGCGCGGGTGAATCACCAGCGACACCCCCATGGCTTCAAAGTGTCGTCCCGCCAGTTCGGGCCGATGGGCGGTGGCGGAAGCGGGCATGGCACTGCCGTGCACGTGGGAAAAGTTGACGCCACCCTTCTCGATCACCCGGCCATCGGCCAGCACCCGCGAGCGGCCACCGCCGCCCTCTTCGCGCTGCCAACTGTCCTCCGCAAAGGGTTTGCCGTCGCAGGCGCCCAGGGCTGCGCAGATACGATCTTGCAGATCCAGCAAGTAGTCTTTGACAGCGGTTTTATCGGGGCTCTGTGTGTGATTCATCGTCGTTCCATGGGTCGAGGGGCGGCCATTGTACTCGCTGGCGGTAGTGGGGAAAACCGGCAAGTGCAGGTCATCAGGGATTGGATGGCAGGCAGGGGTGGCAATTTTCGCCCATCAAAACATTTTTGTGAAAGTGTCGGTGTCCGCTGCCATTCAGGAGCGCAAAATGCGGCCCGTGGCCAAATCTCGAATCTCGGAGGGGCGCTGGCGCTTACCCACCCACCCCGGTGCCAGGGCATCCAACTGCCGACCAAAATATTGCCTCACCTTCCAGGCGGTGCGCGCCGGCGGCAACCCTTGTGGGTTAGCCGAGGTGGAGACGATAGGTCCGCCAAAGGCCCGGCATAAGCCAGCGGCCACCGGGTGGGCGGTCACTCGCAAGGCTACAGTGTCGAAATCCCCGGTGACCCAGTGAGAAGCCAGTCCCCGATTGGGCAACAGCCAGGTGAAAGGACCGGGCCAGCTCTCCTCCAGCTGGCGGCGTTGCTCGGGAGGTAACCCCTGCAGCCAGGGCTCAACTTGCTGAAGGTCCGCGGCGAGCAGGATCAACCCCTTGTGGCGGGGACGCTGTTTGAGATACAGAAGCCGCTCGATGGCGCGGGAGTTAGCCGGATCCACCCCCAGCCCCCAGACGGCTTCAGTGGCGTAGGCCGCCACACCCCCGGCCGCCATGACAGCGGCCACCCGGGTGATAAGGGGATTTTTGGACCAATCGACCATGATAAAAACTCCGGGTATAGGCGAGAAGACTGGGCGCGAATGTACCTCAGCCGACGACACTCGGCAATATTCATTATACCCGGTAGTAGAGCGCACCTTTTCGGGCCACCTCACCACTCAATTCCAGGTCGGTGAGCCATACCGACAGCTCGCCCACCGGCAGTCCCGACCGTTCACAGAGAATATCCAGGCTCACGGGGTCATAGCCCATGGCAGCCAGTAGCGCCTGCGACTCACCAGTCTGCCCGGCCGCCGGCGTTTGAGGCGCCAGTTGTGCCTGTTTAAAGGCCAGGCCACCGCCCAGTTCCTGCACAATATCCGCCGCGGTTTCCACCAGTTGAGCACCCTGCCGAATCAGGGCGTGGGCACCCCTCGCCAGCGGATTGTGGATGGAACCGGGAATGGCGAACACTTCGCGCTCCTGTTCCAGCGCCGTGCGGGCAGTAATCAGGCTGCCACTGCGCAGCGCCGCCTCCACCACCAGCGTTCCCAAGCTGAGGCCGCTGATAATGCGATTGCGACGCGGAAAGTGGGCGGCCACCGCCGTGGTACCGGGCGCAAACTCCGTCACCAGCGCACCACCGGCCTCGACAATGGCTTCGCCCAGCGCGCGATTGCGTGCCGGATAGATGCGGTCTATACCCGTGCCCATCACCGCCAGCGTCGCGCCCTCGGCTTCCAGGGCGCCGCGATGGGCAGCGGCATCGACACCCAAGGCCAGCCCACTGGTAATGGCAAAGCCGTTGGCGGCCAGGTACTGGGCAAAGTGGAAGGCATTATCGCGGCCACCAGCGGTGGGGTTGCGGCTGCCCACGATGGCCAATTGCGGCAGCTCCAGCGCATCCACATTGCCGCGCACATAGAGCAGCGGTGGCGCACCGTCGATAGCGGCCAGGAGCGCGGGATAAGCGGGTTCGCCAAGCGTCACCGGCACCACCTCCGGGTGCTGCTCGAGCCACGCCAATTCGCGCTCCACCTCGGCTTCGAGTTGTTTATCCCCGCTCTCGCGGGCGGCCAGAAGTGCCGTCAGAGACTGGGTATTCAACAGGGGACGCAGGGCTTCTGCCGGTGCCCGCCAAATGGCGGCGGCGGAGCCGAATTCACGCTGTAGTTGCTGGTAGCGGTGGAGGCCCAGATGGGGCAGGCGGATAAGGGTCAGTAATGCGGATAAATTGTCCATCGACGTCTCCCTGTCG
>CBFGUT010000156.1:0-7673 GCA_965652265.1 uncultured Cellvibrionaceae bacterium
GTATTGAAAACCGCTTGCAGTCAGGTACGCAGCATGCAAAAAGCGCTGGGGTTCCATCTGATGCTATCGGTCAATCTATCAAACCGTCAACTGACTGATACGGATTTTACTGAAGCGCTGGATCAGGCGCTGCGCAACAGCGGCCTGGAATCCCGCTATGTCAATCTTGAGATCACCGAAAGTACCTTGATGCGCGACAGCCAGGACGCTGTTAAACAGCTACAGGCGATTCGCGAGCGCGGTTGCAACATTTCCATTGATGATTTTGGGACCGGCTATTCTTCTCTCAGCCATTTGAAACGGCTACCGATTAATTGCCTGAAAATTGATCGCAGCTTTGTTCAGGATCTACCCGAGGATGATGAGGATCGGGCTATCACTTCGCTGATTATTGCCATGGCCAACAGCCTGCATTACAAAGTGGTGGTGGAGGGTGTGGAGACCCAGGCTCAACATGATTTCCTGGCGGAATGTGGCTGTCACTATGGCCAGGGCTATCTGTATGGCAGGCCAGTGCCCATCGATGAATTCATGTCGCGGCTGTTTGCCGATCGGACACGGGAAGAAAACGGATTGATTTAAGTTGCAGGTGCTCAAGGTGTGAGTGCATGGCCTCCAACCCCGGCTCCGGGGCGCTAAACCAGGCTGTGCCAGCAACAGGATCGCCCGGCATCAAGGAATAACCGAGGTGATCACACCAGTAGTGGACACGCCGTGCAATGGCCTCCCCCGAGTCCAGAAGCTGTACTCCAGGCCCCAGACAAGCCTGTATTTCATCTTTTAATAGTGGGAAATGCGTGCAGGCGAGTACCAGACAGTCGAGCTGTCCGGGCTGGGGATTGACAGGGGACGTCTCGGTAAAAACCGCCAGCTCCCGGGCCAGATGCTGGGGATCAGGTTTACCACCGCGCAGTTTGTCTTCTGCCATCAGTACCAGGGCGCTGGAGCCGTGGCTGATAACCCGGCAATTAGCGGCATAGTCGGCAATGAGCTGATGGGTGTAAGCGCGCTTGACCGTTCCCGGCGTGGCCAATAAACCGATGGTGCCAGTGCGCGAGCGATTGGCTGCCGGCTTGATGGCCGGCACTACCCCCACGATGGGGAGACTAAAGGCGGTACGCAGACGGGGCAGAGCCAGTGTGCTGGCGGTGTTACAGGCCACGACCACCATATCCGGCAGGGCGTTGCAGCACTGGAAATACTCTTCGATGACTTGGTGGCAGCGCTCAATGACATAGGTGTCGCTCCGGGTGCCATAAGGGAAGCCCCCATTGTCACAGAGATAGTCGAAACGACAGCCGGGAAGCAGTTGCCGCGCCTCGGCCAATATACTCAGGCCGCCGACACCCGAGTCGAACACCGTGATCTTGGGATAGTCGCTGGCAGGGGGGCTCATGAGTGTGGCAACAGATCGGCAATCGCCTGGCGGTAGCAGGGTTCTTCGCTGTCGAGTATGCTGTCGCCGGCCATTTTGTAGGCGTGGAAGAGAAACTTGCGCGCTTCCGGCTGGCGAGCCAGCTGCCAGAGACACTGGCCCAGGCGCAATTGCAAAAAAGCGCTTTTATCGGCTTCGGGGCAGCACAGCGCCGATTGCAGTGATTCACTGCCGGTCTCATACTGTCCCAGTCGGAAGTAAGTATCACCAATGGCCGTGAGTACCCAGCCAGCCTCCGTATAATCCGTTTGCGGCTTGGGGATCAGCAACCAGGCTTGATAGAATGCGCGGAGCGCCAGCCGGTAGTCTCCGCTGTCGTATAGCCGGTATCCATCAGCACAGAGCTGGCGAACCTGTTGAGTTAACGGGTTATTATTCATCCTTTGGCGTCGGACTCTATCATTGTTGGCAGCCACCACAGTATAGCCACTATAGGCCGACACCAGAAGCACCCCGGGAATAAATTGTGAAATCGATAATAGCCGAGCTCTTGTTAACCCACACCTGGCTGCCCCTGACGCTGGTGATCAGTTGCGGTGTGCTCTTGGTGGTGGCAGCTGCCTTGGTGGTGCTGCTGCCGCGTCGACTTCAGTATCAGCGCAGCGAGTGGCGCGAACGCGAAGCCGAGTGGACTCGCGAACAACAATATCGCGAGCGGATAGAGATGGATTTACAGGCCCGGTTGGCGGACTACAAACAGCAGTTACAGCAGGAGCGCGACAAGGTGTTGACATTGAGCACCCAGGCTGCCCGGCAACAGGCCGAGTTATCCCAGGCTCAGCAGAGTCTCACCCAGCAAACCCAATTGCTCGAGAACGCCAAGCAAGAGATGAAGCGCGAGTTCGAGTTGACCGCCAACCGTTTATTTGAGAGCAAAAATCAGCAATTTACTCACACCAGTCAGACTTTATTGGAGAGTACCCTGTCGCCTTTTAAAATCCAGTTGCAGGATTTCCGCAAAAAGGTAGAGGATGTCTATGAGAAGGAAAATGCCGAGCGCAGTCGCCTGTCTGGACAGGTTATGGAATTACAGCGACAGGCACACAAAATCAGTGAAGATGCGGTCAATCTGGCGCGGGCGCTCAAAGGCAATACCAAGACCCAGGGCAGTTGGGGGGAAGTGGTGCTGGAGCGTTTATTGGAACAGTCGGGCTTGCAAAAAGGGCGCGAGTATGAGACTCAGCTGAGTGTTCAGAGTGCCGAAGGCAGCCGACGCATGCCCGATGTGGTAGTGCATTTGCCCGAGGGCAAGGATATCGTTATCGATGCCAAGGTGTCCTTGACCGACTATGAACGCTATTGCAATGCTGAGAGTGAAGAGGAACGGCAGAAGTCTCTGCAACAACATATTCAGTCCCTGCGTAACCATATTCGCGGCCTGAGCGCCAAGGACTATGAAAACCTGCCAGGCCTGCGGGTGCTGGACTTTGTGTTTATCTTTGTGCCCATTGAGGCGGCTTTTATGCTCGCCCTGCAATATGAACCGGGCCTCTACAAGGAGGCCTATGACAAACAGATCATCCTGGCCAGCCCAACCACCTTACTGGCAATTTTGCGCACCGTGGAAAATATATGGCGCTATGAAAAGCAAAACCGCAATGCCGAGAAAATTGCCCTGCAGGCTGGTGCGCTGCATGATCAGTTTGTATTGGTGGTGGAGTCGGTGGAAGCTGTGGGGGCGCAACTGACACGCTCGCAGGATGTCTACGACACACTGCACAAACGGCTGACGTCGGGTAAGGGCAATCTGCTCAAGCGAGTCGACAATATTCGTAAGCTGGGTGCTAAAACCAAACGCAATCTCGATCCGGCGCTGTTGGAGGCGGCGGATATCGCAGACGAGGCCGGGGAAGCCGATATCCTGACTGACGGGCAGCAATTAAACAATACAGGAGAGGAGCAGTGATCTACTGGATAATAGCAGCCGTGGCTATTGTCGCAACCCTGGCGGCGGTGGCTGGCTACTATGTGTGGCAAGTCTACCAGCTGCAGCGCCGCAATCGCGCCCGATGGGATGAACTGGCAGCCGAGACTGCGCAGCAGAGGCAGCGTATCAATAACAGCATACAAATATTGGCGGCAGCCATCGGTAAGGACGAATTGACACTCACCGAGGCCAGTATTCGCATTTGTGGTCTACTTGATAGCCTGCAGGTTCCCCCGGCTGTGACGGAGGAATATGCGGCTTTCTATCGTCTGCGTGCCGCCACCGCCCATATTCCCATTCTGGAACAATGGCGCGCCCTGGGGCGACAGGCGCAGTTTCAGTTTGATCGCGAGCGCCAGAAACTCGAGCAGCAGCATCGCGAATTCGTGGAGGATGCGGCGGCGCGTATTCGCGGCCGTCAGTTCTAGACGCGACTAAGCCTTTCTTTTGCGCAATATGACCCCGCACTCAATATGCGTGGTAAAGGGGAACTGATCAAACAGGGCCAGACGCTCAATATAGTGGCTGGGGGTCAGTGTCTCAAGATCGCGTCTGAGTGTCTTGGGATTGCAGGAGATATAGACAATGTTTTCAAAACGCTGGGCAATCGCTAGAGAGTGTTTATCAACCCCGGCTCGTGGCGGATCCATTAACAGGGTGGAAAATTGGTAACTGTGCAGATCAATATGACTTAAACGCCGAAAGGGGCGAACTTCATCCCAGGCATCGGCAAACTCCTCACTGGACATACGCACAATATCGATATTGTCTACCTTGTTGAGTTGCATATTGTAATGGGCCGACTGCACTGAGTTTTTGGCCAGCTCTGTGGCCAGCACGCGATTGAAATTCTGCGACAGGGGCAGGGTAAAGTTGCCGTTTCCGCAGTAGAGTTCCAACAGGTCACCGCCATTGTTACGCGTGCTATTGACAGCCCAGTTGAGCATTTTTTGACACACCAGCGCATTGGGTTGGGTAAAGCCGGTTTCAATCTGTTGATACTGATACTCACGCCCGCAGACATGTAATTTTTCAATCAGGTAGTCGCGCTCCAGTACCCGCTTCTGCTTGCGACTGCGGCCAATCAGGTAAACAGGGACCTGTGCCCGTAGCGACTGTTGGAGCTCGCGGGCTGCCTTTTCCCACTCGTCCGTCAAATTTTTGTGGTAAATCAGCGTAATTACTGCTTCGCCCGAAAGGGAGGTTAAAAATTCTATCTGGAATAGCTTGCGCCGCAGGTTGTCTGACGCATTGATGGCGTCTAGCAGGGGGGGCATTAAACGGTTAATCAATAAACTGCCGGGCGGAAAATTCTCAATGCAATAGGGCTTTTTGTATTCCCCCGGTCGGTACATGGCATAACTTGCGCGCTGGCCTTCATGCCATATTTTGAACTCCGCACGCATGCGAAAGCCCGTGGGAGGTGAATCGAAAACCTCCGGCTCGGGCGCATCCAGATCGGCAAATAGTTGACGAAGATATTCAACTTTTTCGGTTAATTGTTGGTCATAGCCCTCATTTCGGGGCTGTGGTCTATCCATAAAACTTCCTACAAACTTACTGCGGAGTGGTCTCCGGTCGATACTGTTGGCACTCTCCCCACTCGCAATGAATGTGGTACAGAGGTTCCCCCTGGCAAAAGGCACCGTAGTCTTCCTCTGGCCAGTCATTCACCAGTGTCTCCACCACCAATTGGCCGCTGCAAACCGCTTGCAGGCTTTCGGTAACCGTAAAGAACGAGCGGCCCGGCTCAGTAGCCCTGGCATACTCGTTAAACTGCAATTCGGTACCCGGGGAGGTTGGTGTGAGTTTAGTCGGTTGAGCGAGCAGGGCATCCACCACGCGCTGCCCTGGGAACAGGTCGCCATAACCGCGCGATTCTATGGATGCCATGGCGCGTTGGCAAACATTTTATTGACCAGCGACACCACGCAGGGCCAGGTTAAACTGCTCGCGAGTCGCCTCGGCGATATTTTTAAGTGTTTGCAAGGATTGAAGGGAAAATACCTGTTGGTCGAGAGTGATCCAGTCAGTCCGGCTGCGCTGCAACTGTGCATCGGCGGCGGCAAATAGCGATCCGTGACGAAACTGCCAGGCTTCACGGGTATCGGCCACTTGTTCACTAATCTCTCCACCGAGTGCATAGCATTGCCGAAATTGCGTCAGATCGGCAATCTGGCGAGACCTGACTGCCTCGGCATAGGCGGTGAGCTGCTCGGTAGACGGCGGCGCCTCGGGTTGGCTCTGACAACCGACAACAAGGGTCAGGAGCAGCACTGCAATCACAATCACTCTGGTAGGGTTCATATAAAACCTCCTCGCGCCTTGATTGGCGTTTTTTGGCCACAGCCGACGGCATGGCAATCAGTGTAAGCTGTTCCCTAGTGAATAATCGACGGCAGGGGTGCCAGGCTGCCATAACTTCGAGTCTTTTTGGGCAATTGAATAATAAAACAGGTGCCTTCCCCAGGTTTTGATTCCACTTCGATAGTGCCGCCATGATGTTCAGTGATAATAAAGTAGGATACCGAAAGTCCCAGTCCCGTGCCCTGTCCAATCTCCTTAGTGGTAAAGAAGGGCTCAAAAACATGTCGTGCTATTTCATCGGGCATGCCGGGACCATTATCGGCCACGGCAATTATCACATGCTCTTCATCTTCACTGACGGTAACTGAGATTTCAGGATGCTTTTGCTGGTCGTCCTGCACCGCCTGGGCCGCGTTGCGAATCAGGTTGAGCAGCACCTGTTGAATTTCTGCGGGGCTGCCCATAATCTCCGGCAAATTCTCGGGAATGTTGACCGAAACCGGCGGCAGGTGATTACGCTCCGCAGCCAACAGCTCTACACCGTGACGAATGACATGGGATAAATCGAAGGGGCGCTGACTCTGGCTGCCACTGCGGGAAAAGTCCAGCATGTTGGTCACAATATCCGCCGAACGCTCGCCCGCCTCACGTATATCGTCGAGAAACTGCAGGATTTTACGGGCTTGCAGATACTGATTGATTTGCTCCAGCGATACGCCGGCCTCGGCCGCAGCCGCCTGGTTGGCACTGATTTCAGGCGATAGCCGCCGATGGATATTCTGTACACCGTGGAGAATGATACTCAGCGGATTATTGATTTCATGGGCCATGCCGGCTGCGAGTTCCCCCAGCGATAACATTTTTTCGTTCTGAATCATCATATTTTCCACCCGCACCCGCATGGTGACATCATCAATGCGGATAACCGCACCGATGGCCTGAGCAGCTATCAAAGGGTATATGGTCAGATCACTATACCGTATTTCACCGCCCTCACTCTCCTGAATGTTCTGGCTGATATAGGGTATGCCGGCATTGATGGTATTGCTGATAACATCGCTGTCCACAGGCAGACCGGGATAGACGTCATTGAGATGTTTACCCAGGGCCTCGGCCGAATCCAGGTGTGTTTTCATGGCAGCGGCGGCGTTCCAGTGGGTAACGAAGCCACGCAGGGTCACACCGATAATCACCGAGGGCATGGAGTTGATAATGCTGTGTAAGTATTCCTGAGTTTCGCGCAACAGCAATTCGGTGGCTTCATGGCGACCGATTTCCTGATAGAGCTGATCATTGGTCTTGTGCAGGCTATCGGTGCGTTCATGCACCTTTTCCTCCAGCTCCTTTTGGGATTTGTATAGAGCCTTCCGCGCCCGTTTATTACTCAGGCGGCTGCGCTGCAGACCGACAATCAGCAGGGTTTGCAGCAACAACAAGGCACCTATGATACCCCAGAGCCAGACATTGGCCTCGGCATCCACCGCCCACGCCGTTGAGCTGGGAACGAGTCCCAGGAAAATTGCTGTTGCCCTGAGCCTTACCATAAGTCGAGTCTGAACGAATGCCTGATAGCTTGTAATAGGGATAGTGCTGCGTCCCCTAGCGGGGTAGGCGCGCCGTGGCCAGTTTAACACCAAGCAGGGGCGGCCGAATACGTCAACAGAGCGGCCGGGAATCCGGGCTTGTGAGCGACTCACCCCAAAAACTGTATATATTTTAGTCGCTTAGAGAGAAAAAACAGATTTTGTTTGACACCGAAACGCTTTTCAGTAGAATGCCCACCACACCGAGGGGTGGTTAGCTCAGTTGGGAGAGCGACGGCCTTACAAGCCGTAGGTCACAGGTTCGATCCCTGTACCACCCACCACTGGCCACGCCAGGGTGTCCGCGGACCGGTAGTTCAGTTGGTTAGAATGCCGGCCTGTCACGCCGGAGGTCGCGGGTTCGAGTCCCGTCCGGTCCGCCACTATACGAAGAAGCCCCACACTCTGGGGCTTTTTTTAT
>CBFGUT010000157.1:0-7663 GCA_965652265.1 uncultured Cellvibrionaceae bacterium
AACGCTGAACGCTGAACGCTGAACGCTGAACGCTGAACGCTGAACGCTGAACAGTATTGGAGTTGTCATTTCCTGCGGCGTCAAATGTTATTGTTGGCGTGGCAAGGTGAATAAACGATTTGAACAAACGGGCGCAGTGTTTTGCGCACCACTAAACGGAGTAATATGCATGAACACAGCAGGCCGCCAGAGCGGTTTTAGTTTGATCGAGATTATGGTGGTGGTGGTGATTATTGGTCTGCTGGCCAGTATCGTCGCCCCCATGGTGCTGGACCGTGCCGACGAAGCGCGGGTCAACAAGGTACGTGCGGATTTCAAAAGTATCCAGACCGCACTCAACCTTTATCGCATCGACAATTACGTCTACCCCAGCAGCGAACAGGGGCTGGAGGCGCTGGTCACCAAACCCACCGCCAACCCCATTCCCCGCAACTGGCGCAGCACCGGTTATATCGACCAGGTGCCCACCGACCCCTGGGGCAATCCCTACCTGTATATCAGCCCCGGCGAGACCCGTGAATACGATATCTACACCCTGGGTGCCGATGGCATCAGCGGTGGCGAGGGTCAAAATACCGATCTGAGCGTCTGGGATCAGGACAACCCCGGCAATTAATATGACCTCCGGGCGCGAGGGCGGCTTCACCCTGGTAGAAATTATGGTGGTGATCCTGATTATCGGTTTTACCGCCGGCATGATCACCCTCACGGTGGCCCCAGACCGACATAGTGGTCTGGAGGCGCAGGCCGAACAGTTTGTCACCAGTGCCCGGTTTGTAGCCGAGGAAACCGCTCTCACTTACGAAATCATCGCCCTGTTTGTGGAGCCCGGCAGCAGCCGTGCCGGCGAGCGCTGGTGCTACCGCTGGCGACGCTGGCGCGACCAGGGCTGGCAGGCCGTCTCTGACTTTCTGCCCGACCAATGCCTGGACGCCGATACCGGCATTGAGATGGTGGTGGAGGGAGAGGTCTACGAATACGACGAGCGCAATACCACCCCCACGCCCGTGCTCTGGTTTTACCCCAGCGGCGAGAGCACCCGCTTTGAAATCGCCTTTTTCGATCGCTTTGACGGTGAGCAACCGGTGGAGCGGGTATTGGTCGACATGATGGGCAATGTCCTCTGGCGGGATGTGGATGAGCCCCTGGAGGAGTCCTGGTGAAACGGCAGCGGCAAAGAGGGTTTACCCTTATTGAAGTGATGACCGCGCTGCTGATTGTGGCCCTGGCGTTGCCGTCGCTGCTCATCCTCATCAATGGCCAGCTGCAGGGCGCGGGTTTTACCCGCGATAAAACCCAGGCCTTCTGGATTGCGGAAAACCAGCTCACCCGTCTGCAACTGCGCAAAGAATTGGTACCAAACGCCAGCCTGCCACAAACCGAAACCGGCATAGTGGAGAGCAACGGCGTGGAGTGGTTCTGGTCCATCACCACCCAGGACACCGAGGTCCCCGGCTTCAAGCGACTGGATATCGAGGTCTACCTGGCCCAGGATCGCGACAACCCACTGGCGACACTGTCGGGGTTTATGGATGAATAGGCGGGCCTCACAACAGGGCTTTACCCTGCTGGAAATTGTGGTGGCCGTGGCCATCACCGCGGTGGTGATTACCCTCAGCTACCAGGGCTTTAATTCCGCCCGCCGCGGTGTCGAGGGCAGCCGGGAACTGCTGCGGGAGGTCAACGCTCTGGACCGCACCTGGCAGATCCTGGCACAGGACCTACGCCATCTGCTCCCTCCCGCCGCCGCCAATTCCCCGCTGTCGCCCACCGGCGTACGCCGGGCCTTCCTCGGCGAGACTCTGTATGAGGACACACGCGGTGACAGCCTGGTGCTGCAAGTGACCCGCGGCGACTGGTTCAACCCCACCGGTCGCCTGCGCAGTGATCTCCAGCAAGTGATCTATCGGGTGGACGAGAATGCCCGCCTGTGGCGCAACTATCGGCCGGACCGCAACCTGCCGGTGGAGGACTGGCGCTACGACGAGGGCTTTTTACAGCAGCCGCTGCTGGACAACATCCACAGCATCGAGCTGCGCTTCTTGTCGGCGGCGCAGGCGAACAACCAGGGCGATGGCTTGATGCGCGGCGAGGACTTTACCCGCGACTGGGACCAACGCTGGCCGAGCAGCGCCAGCTTCAGTAATAGTGAGGCGGGGGCTTCACTGGAATTGCCTCGCGCCCTGTGGATACGCATCGAATTGAACAGCGGCACCAGCAGCGAAAGACTCTATGCCATACGTCAACCCCAATAAGCAGCGGCAGGGCGGTGCGGCGCTGATTATGGCGCTGTTGATTGTCGCCCTGATTACCGTGTTCGCGCTCAAGGCCAGCCGCGACTACCAGTTGAGCCTGGCGCGTGCCGAAGCTCGCTGGCACGGCACCCAGGCGCGCGCCTACCTGGCGGGCGCCGAGCGCCTGGCGGTCTTCTTTCTGGAACAGGACGATCCCGCGATTGACTCTCTGCAGGAAGACTGGGCCCAGCCCATCCCGCCCTTTCCCGTCGAGGGCGGCAGCCTGGTGGCGGAAATTCGTGATGCCAGCGCGCGGCTCAACCTCAACGACCTCGTTTCCCCGCTGGTGGCGGAACAGGCGCCCGACAGCCACGAGCGCTACAACACCAGCCAGCGGCGTTTTTTGCGACTGTTGCAGAGTTTCGAAGAGCTGCCAATCGCCCTGGAGGATGCCATTGCCCTGCTGGAAGCCATTGTCGACTGGACCGACGCCGATAGCGAACTGACAGGCTTTTTTGGCGCCGAGGCGGACTACTACCAGTCGCTGGAGCCCCCCTATCTTCCCGCTAATGGCCCCTTTACCAGTGTGGGGGAGCTGCGGCTGGTGCGCGGCATGACACCGCAACTGATGCAGCTGCTGCGCCCCTACCTCAGCGCTCTGCCGACGGGCAGCGTGCCGATGAACATCAATACCCTGCCGGACCGGCTGTTGCGCACCCTCAACGCCAGTGGCGTACTGACACCGCTGCACCCGGAGGATGTGGGGCTGCTGAGGCAAGAGAACCCCGAATACGCTACCATCGAGGACTTTAAGAATAACAGTGTCTGGAGCAGCCTGGTGGCAGACCCGGGGGGCGTAAATGTGGATAATACGGCCACCACCACCCTCTACTTTGTGGTGACCACCGCCGTTTCCCTCGGCCAGCAAAGGCGCACCATGGAGAGCCTGCTCCGGCGCGACGGCGAGGGTGAATCCGTCAGTATCACGGTAGTGTCGCGGCGCGACCTGTACGACTTTACCCCGGCGCCGCTGATGTCGTCGGACGAGGAAGAAAGGCAATGATCTCAGAACAGCTCGTGATCTATCTGGATCACTACGACGGCGACTACCGCTGGTGCCACAGCCGCGAGGACGGCAGCCTGGAAGCGCCCCAGCGCGGCGACAGCGCCGCCCTGGCGGCCAGTGTTGGCCCCGGCAATCACCGCGCATTGCTGATTCTGGGCGGCCCCCAGGTGGCCACACGCCAGCTGACCTACAGCGAGCAGGAAAAAAAGCACCTGCGACGGTTGCTGCCCTTTCAGCTGGAGGAGGCCGTAATAGGCGATATCAACCAGTTCCACGTGGCCATGGGCACCGCCCGCGACGGTCAGGTCGCCGTGGCCTATACCGAAAAAGCGCGTCTGCGCACTCTCTTTGATACCCTGGCCACAGCCAACATTGAGGTGGCCCGCTGCCTGCCCGCCGCGCTGTTATTGCCCCTGCCGGACACGGAGGAAGGCGAAGCCAGCGGTTGGGCCCTGCACCAGATGGATGGGCAGGTGCTGGTGCGCCACGCCGAAGGCAAGGGCTTTGTGGTAAAAACCGGGCAACTGGAGCGGGCGCTGACGCTGCTGCTCAACGCCGAAAGCCGCGCCAGTAATCTGCCCCCACTGCAACTCAGCGCCGACTCGGAGACCGCCCTGCAGGATTTGCGGCAGGCGCTGCCCGACACCCTCGCCGCACAGGTGACTCAAGCCCAGGTGCACGACCTCTACCCACTGGCTGCCGCCAACGACAGTATTAACCTCTGCCAGGGAGAGTTTTCCCAACGCCTGCCCATTGAGCGCTGGTGGCGCGCGGGGCGCGGCCTGATCATTGCCAGCGCCGCGGCGCTGCTGGTCTATGTGGGCACCCTGGTACTGGATATTTACCAGTTACAGCGGGAAAACCTGGAGATCCGCCAGCAGATCGAACAGGTGTTTCGCACCATCGTGCCCACGGGTCCCGCCAACGATCCCGAGCGCCGCCTGAGTATCATGCTGCGCGATATGCAGCCCGAAGCCGGTGGCAGTGCCGCGGTATCACTGCTGGACCAGGTGCTGCCCCAGGTGGAGGAAGGCGTTACCGTGCGCGGCATCCACTACACTGCCGCCACCGACGAGTTGAATCTCAATGTCCAGGCACAATCCTTCAACGCCATTGAATCCCTGCGCGGCACCATTGCCTCTGGGGGACTGAATGCCGAACTGCTCTCGTCCAGTGCGCAGGGCAATGTTCACTCGGCGCGCCTGAAAATTACACGAGCCCTGCCATGAACCGACTGTTTGAACTCCTGTCCCGCTACAACCGTCGCGAGCAGACCATCCTGCTGGTGGGGGCATTGGCGGTGCTGCTCTATCTGTTATGGATGGGGGTTGTCTCGCCACTCCAGCAAAAGCGCGATCAGCAGCGGGTGAGCAACGCTGCCGCCAGCGCCGCCCTGGGGCGGGTAGAGGTGATGGCGCTGAAAATCGACAAAATACGCGATCAGAGCCAGAGCCGCCGCACCCCCGGTAGCGGGAATATCAGCCAGCTGGTGGACAGCACACTGCGGGCCAACGGCCTGTCCATGAGTGGTTTTCAGCCGGGCACCCAGGGCGAGGCCCGGGTGCGCCTGGACAATGTCGGCTACACGCCGCTGATGCAGTGGCTCTACGATCTGGAATACAAACACGACGTCGCCATTCGCGAACTGACCATGGCAGCGGGCAACCAGCCGGGCCAGGTCACCGTCACTATTCGCCTTGGCGGCAACTGAACAGGATAGACCCGAGATTATGCCGAAACTGCGCTGGATTGTTTTCGCCGCCCTGCTCTGGCTCGCTTTTGTGGTGGCCCGCATTCCCGCTACCTGGGGTGCCTGGCTGATCACCAACAGTGGAGAGGTGGGCCTCTCCGGCGTCAGCGGCACACTCTGGCAGGGCAGGGCCGGCATGGCCTCCATTCACATCGACGGCCAAAACTACTCACTGGGCGAGCTAACCTGGCAACTGCGCCCCCTGAGTTTGCTGCGCCTCAACCCCTGTGCCCGCATAACCACCGACCTGGAACGCCAGCAAATCGATGGCACCGCCTGCGCCAGTGCCGGCGGCCGCCTGACCCTGCGCGATACTCGCATCAACGCCCCGGCGACACTGGTGCAGGGCATCGCGCCCAACACCCGCCTGGACGGCCAGCTCTCAGCCCACATCAACCAGTTGCAGTTGCGCGAGCAACGCCTGCAGGCCCTGGACGGCAATCTGAGCTGGACAAACGCGCGCCTGCACAATGGCCAGAACTGGCTGACCCTCGGCAGCTTCGCCGCCGAACTCTCGCCCACCGAAGAGGGACATATTCTCGCCAATATTTTCTCGCTCGATGGCCCCATCGACCTGGCCGGCACCGTGACCATGCCACTCACCGGTGGGATTTTTATCAACGTTCACTTTGCCCTGCAGCCCGCTTTCGCGCGCGAAGTTCAGGCCGAGCAATGGCTGCCGGTGATTACCGAACCGCTGGACAATGGCCGTCATAAACTGGAGATGCAGTTGTAATACTGGCAGGAAGGATACGGTAGTATTTTGCCGACCCGATAAGAATATTAGAAGGCCTTTGAAAAACGCCCCAGGGAAATCTTATGCACATCATCATCGGACTTATCACCGCCACTGCCGGGCTGATATGGGCGCTCTACCGGCTACAGCAGTCGGGCGTCGACCTGAACAGCTTTAATCCCTTCCATTGGCTGCGACGCAAAAAATGGGAAGCACAGGTCGGCACAAAACCCCTGCACCGGCTGGACAATTCCATGGAAGCGGCGGCGGTACTGATTGTCGCCATGGCGGAGCTGGATGGCACGGTGACGCGCGAGACCAAAAGCAGTGTTCTGCAGTTATTTATTCGTGAATTCGAACTGAGCGAAAAAGACGCCGCAGAGATGTATGCCACCGCGTCTTACCTGCTAAAGGAGGCCGCGTATCTGCCCGCCGAAGTCAAAAATATTCTCGCCCCCAGTAAGGACCAATTCCAACCCAACCAAACAGAATTATTACTGGGTATGCTCGCGCAAGTCAGCACAATGGAAGGCGAGGCCAACCAGACTCAGACGGAATTTCTGGAAGCGGTTCGTCGTGAGTTGATATAAGAACCCAGAACCACCGGGATGTTCGCCAATCGTACACTCAGGATGCATTCATGTTCTTACGCTTAAAATACTTTTTTGGCATGCTACTGGCTTTCGTTTTTTTAACCGCCTGTGGCTCCGGAAAAACACCGACAAACCCGCCCGTCAATCAGCCTCCCGTAGGCTCAGAGCCTGAGCCTGAGCCTGAGCCTGAGCCTGAGCCTGAGCCTGAGCCACCAGAGCCTAACGACATGCCCGATACCGTCAAACGTTTGAAAGGGCCCATGGCCGATTGCGTTGATCGCGTGTGGCCCAGTGCGGTGGCTGGCTACCAATCGGCTCAGGTAATCGTAACTGAAAATCGCCCCGAAGGTGACCTGGCCTATCTGTGGCACATGAATGGCGATGAAGAATCCATTGAAAAACTGGATGCGCAAACACTGACGGCAGAGTGGTTCTCGGCTTTTACCTTTAGCGAGTTTCGCGGTAAAAAAACGCTGGGTTTTAATGTCAGCCAGTGGTTTGCCCCCGCCAGTTCCCCGTCGGAAAGTCTGTGGAACTCCAATATCAGTACACTCTTTCACGAAGGTTTTCACTTGTTCGGTGAAAGCAACTGGCAATATACCCCGGGCGGCAGAGACCAGGAATACCCCATTCGCTGGGAACCCCGCTATTTGCGTGCACAGCTACTGTTTGCCCTCGAGGATGCACTGTTACAGGGAACGGATCTATCGGCCGCGGCCTACTGGTACGAGCGCTATTTAAGCGAATACACAGAAGAAGCCGCTTACTACAACCATGTGGATCGTACCGAGGGCGGTACCCGTTACGCTGACGTCATCATGACAGCACTGGCGGAAAACGGTTGCGAAGCCAGTGAAGAAGAGTTGTTAGCGGATATTCGCCAGCATTTACCCCCCATTCATTTTCGCCTGGAAGGCAAGGGGGAATCCTACGTGCTGGGGCTGCTGGCCGGTCTGCTGCTGCGGGAAAACCCCGTCGACCTCTGGCACACTCGCGTGGAGGAAGGGGAAACCCTGCAGGGGATTCTGCTGGATGGCGTGATTGCCACGCCGCAACCCGAAGACACAGAGCTACAAGCCTCCGTGCAGTCGAGCGCCGAAAACCAGAATGACTATCTGGATACAGTGGTTGGCGACAGCCTCGCAGCCTACGACAGTGATGACTATTACCGACTGGTCTTTGACAAGGTCAATAGCCTGGGCTCCTATCAACTCAGCGAAACCTACCGCTTAACCTCCCACGCGGAACTCACGGCCATTAGCGTCTCCGCGTGGGGAACCTTTG
>CBFGUT010000158.1:0-7592 GCA_965652265.1 uncultured Cellvibrionaceae bacterium
TGTGGCATCCAGATCATCGGTAAAAGCGATGTTGGTCACCGGGTCACGGGTACTGTTGGTAAGCGTGAATACCAGATCCGTGGTGCCTCCAGGGGGCACCGGGTCGTCAAAATGCTTGGTCAGTCCGATGGGATCCAGGCTGGAAACGAGCTGGTCGACGGCGAAGCCCGCATCAAAAGGTGTGGGGGTAATATATGTCGCATTGGTGGTACGGTTATTAAAGGTGCCGGGGGTAGTGACTTCTACGTCGACCCCCAGCTCACAGCTTGCGTCCAGGGCGAGTGACCCACCGAATAAGGAGATAGAAGTCGCGCCCGAAGAGGGGCTAAAGGTCCCTCCACAGGAGTTGGTGGCGTCTGGCGCTGTCGCCACCTGCAGGCCGGCCGGCAGGTTGTCGGTGAAGGTCAAGCTGAAGACGCTGGAGGCGCCGTCATCGGATGAGTTATTATCGAAGTAGAACGTCAGCCGGGTCACCTGCCCGGGGGCCACGCTGTCGGGGAGAAACTCTTTCCTGAAGCTCGGCCGGGCCAATGAAATGGTCAGGTCGTCGCTGGCGGCACCACTGTTACCTTCGCTTGAGGTCAAATCGCCGCTGGTGTTGGTGTAGGTGCCAGGTGTATCCCCGGTGACATCCACCCGCAGAGTACAGGTGGCACCGGCGCCAATCCGGGGTGAGGTGAAAGTGATGGTATCGCCGCCATCCGGCGCAGTGACCGATGTTGCAGGGTCACAACCAGCCCCCAAGGTTGGGCTGGCCGGTGAAGCGAGCACCAGGCCCGCCGGCAGGATGTCAGTGAAATCCAGGTCCGTTGCCGCGTTTGTCGCCTCGATGGTAAAGGTCAGGGCGCTGGTGCTGTCCGGGCCAATGGTGTCGGGAGCAAAGGTTTTTGAGAAACTGGCTTGGGCCATGGCCTCGCCGGCGAATGCCAAGGCGAAAAGGGTGGAGGCGAGCTTGAGAGTGGGCCGTTTGAATTGGCGGGTCCAGCTGGCGACGGCGTACTTCAAATGCATATTCTATCTGCCCTGATGTGTTGAAAATCGTTATAGTCAGTGGTAAAAAAATGCAAAGCAAATAGCCGCCCGAGTGCACGGTCGGTTGCTGCCCCCAATGGGTCGATATTCGAAGTGATGGGCCTTTCAGCCGCTGCTGCCCGCCCCCAGGGCGGCACAAAAGTATGAAATTCGACCTGTAAACGGCTAGATTACCACCGCTGTTGCGTTGTGCACAGTGTCACAGTTTGCGCCAGCTATGAATATTCGGAATAAGCAGCCAGGCAGGCAATGGGAAGTGGTGAAGTCTGCCGCTAGAGAGTACTTGAATTCGTTGCATCTGGCACGTAAACTCACTGACCATAACCCAAAGAGAAAAAATCGCGATAACGATGAAACGGATATTCCCTTCCATACGTACGCCTGTTTGGTACTTTCTAGCCGTCCTGTTGCTGTCAGTTCTGTTGTTAATGGCCTGGGCTTTTAGGGGTGCCAGTGACCCCGGCCAACGGGAAGCCGCAACCGCCCCTGTACAGGGTGGCTGGACCGCCTGGATCGACCCGGTGACGGGCAAGCTGACGAAGGCTCCACCGCCTGAAGCCCAAGTCATCCCTATGGATGACCAGACCATGCGCCAATTCAGCACCTATGAGGTCGATCTCGAAACTAAAAGAATGTCAGACGGTACCGTTGTCCTTGATTTGGGGGGGCGGTTCCGGCAAGGCAGTGCGGCGACCGTCAGTGACACCGGGGAAGTGAAAATTCACAGAATCGGGGGGGAGATGTTTTTGAGCCCCGATGGCCGCGAGATCAGCCAGCGATTGCATGACAGCGATAATGGTTCGGGTGGCGACGAACAATGATATATCAATACTTCCGCCTTTGGCTTTTTTCTTCACTTTGTGTCCTCTGGTGCGCAGGTGCTTTGGCTGATGCCACCTTGACACCTGTCTATAACGACTGGAGCAATGAAGGATTCAATTCTGATGATCCGCCCCACGTTCTATCCAATGAGGGTGGCAACCCGGGCGCGACGCTGGGAGAACAACGGCGCTGGGCCTTTGAGCGGGCACTGGAATATTGGGCGCGCAGGCTCGATAGCAACGTCGTTATTGAGGTAGGTGCCGAAATGAATATTCTGTCCTGTAATGAAAATAGTGCCGTCCTGGGTGCGGCGGGTCCTTGGTTAGTGTCTCGCGATTGGGCGGAAGGGGATGGCAGCGTCCCCGATTTTGAAAATACCTGGTACGCTATTGCGCTGGCTAATCGCATTGCCAATCGAGATCTCGCTATAGGAACACCCGATATTGGTTCGGAATTCAATAGCTTCATTGATCAGAGCAATTTCTGCCTGGGGTCAAATACCTGGTATTACGCCCTGGGTGAAGCGCCGTTGGGGACAGTCAGTTTTTTCGCTACCGCCTTGCACGAAATTGGCCACGGTCTTGGTTTCCTGACCTTTGTGGATCTTGCCAGCGGTTCTAGATTGAGCGATGACTTTGGGGACTGGGACGATGTTTATATGAAGTTCCTGGAAGATCACAGCACGGGCGAATTGTGGCCCGATATGACCGACTTCGAACGTTCGGTATCGGCAGAAGATCCTGGTGACCTGCACTGGGTTGGGCCAAATGTTACGGCAGCCCTCGGCTCGTTGATCGATGGCGTCTCCGGCGGCCATGCCCAAATGCATGCCCCCGAGTCACTGCAGCCTGGCTCCTCGGTCTCCCATTGGGACATCGCTATTGAAGACAACGACAATCACCACGAGTTAATGGAGCCTACAGCCACAGGCGCTGAGAAGCTATTGATTACCGGAGCACTGCTGCAGGATATTGGCTGGAATGCTGTTGTGGCCAACGACTGCACCTTTGGCTCTGACCGCCTGTCGCTTTCATCAACCTACTTTGGCAGCAATACCCACGAGGCCTGCATCAGCGTGACTTACGATGGCGCTGTTATCAGCGCCGGCGATACCAGCGCCACCGCCGGTCGGGAAGTGGTGTTGCAAAATGGATTTACGGTGGAGCAGGGCGCCACTTTCAGCGTGCAAATCGATCCGGATATCGGCTTATGATGTCTTACGGCTTCGAATGTATAACCGCTGACGGAGATTCGCACAGCGCTACAGACTCCGCAATCACTATTGCCATAAACCCTCAGCAGATGAGCTTGGCATTGGTTCGGCGGCTGCCAAGGTTGTAGATTATTGTGCCAGTTTCACTTTGGTTAACCTGCATTTAACTAATGTATTTCCACCGCCATGCCTGGCTGGAAAGTCGCTTGTAATCAGTCAGGCTCTTACATAGAATTATTTCAGATGGCTTTCCAGCCCAGGGTACTGTGGGTTGATCAGCCCCTGGCTCAGCCTGAGAAAGCACACGGGTGATTTACCCAAATAAGGCAGTTCCATAAGAATAGCCCATTATGTCAAAATCCTGAGCCCCGTTGATGTTTCTCAGGTAAGCCGTAGCTACCCCCAATACACAAGCAAGCCTCTACAGCTGGATTTATTGTGAGGCGCCCCTGCTACCCTAGAGAATCTGTCCGATGATGAAAATAAGTAAAACGGCCCTTATTTCCTGCGTATTATTCTGTTCGACCTATAGCTTGGCGGACACGCCTTCTCAGCCTGAGGACTCGTTAGAAGAAATTGTCAATCAGATCAAGCTCTTGGAGAGGGAGAGAGACCCCAAATGCTATGCCACTGCATCCAGGTTGGAAGATTTTATGTTTGGCACGCCTCTCTCAAAGGAGGCGCGCTTCAGTAAGAACTTAATGCAGAAACAGTTTGCGAAATCGATCTGGGAAAAGGCCAGCGAGAAAGCCAGACAAAATGGCCAGTCAGCAGTCACTGTAGCAATTTTGGAACAGGTGTTGGCGGACTCGATCAGTTACCAGCAGGGTAAGAATGATCACTGGGAAGTGACTTACCCGGGCGGCCAACAAATCAATATCAACAAAGTGGATAAGCGCCAATACTCCACCATTGCCTACGCCCTGCGCGCGATACTTGCCGTACAGCAAGAGTCACTATTTGATAGTGAGTCCACACTGCTGCCTATCAGTGAAGATGTCATTAGCAAGTTGAAAGAAGCCCTGGATTTACACAGCCTAGCGGTATTAAAGATCTCTGATGAGAAGGCCAGAAGAACCGATAGCCATGAGGTGACGGTTGAAAACCTGGTTTCCGTATGGACCGAGCTGTTAGGGGAAAAATCAGCAGGTGCACAATCAGTCGACGAGGGAAAAAGCGAAAAAGAAATTGTCAAGCAGGAGGTGCCTGAAGTCGCCGATCTGTCGTTGGTCAAGAAAATTATTAATCAAAAAGTCGCCTCGTACGAAGTGTACAACAATATTTCTGAACAGCTCTTCGTCAGAAATTTACAGGTGTATTTTGCGAGAGTCAGTTGGCCCAAAGACCCCGAAGAGGCGAAAAATTTTCAAAATCTCTACGTTTCAACATTGACGCAATTTGCGCGCGACTTCTATCTGGAGGCCGAAAAAATAGCCCTTGCGAGAGGGCATAGAACCATTCAGGAAAGCGATGTTCAATCCTTGGTGGACATCTTTATCCCCCATCAGATTAATGAATATGAAGATGCTCTATTTTTCCCGAAACTCAATAAAAACGATCAGGTGGCCATAGAATCCTACGATATGGACTCCTTCCGGGATGGTGGTCTGCATTGGCGTTATCTGGAATTTGCCATCAATTCCCCCGATTTTAACGCCAGGCTGCAGCCAGACCCGTTCGCACTGGAGCTTATCACCGAAAATATTGCTCAGTTTGGTGTCTTGTCATTGCGAATGGCGGGCAATATAGCAAAATCAAAAGATCAGGAAAGGATCTCATCGGAAGCGTTTATCGCCGGTCTCAAGTCCATTCAAGATCGAGTGGATCGTCACGCAAGCGTTCAGAATGTCGATAACGGAGAAAATACTATTGTTTCTTCCGGTGCCGAATCCGCCTCTAAAACAAATGGAACCTACTTCACAGATATTACTGCCGAGTCTGGCGTTGACTTTATGCATCGCACTTCCGACTGGCTCAACCGTCAGTTGCGGAGCTACCTTGATAAAGGAGAAGGCGTCGGAGTCATTACCATTCCGCCTGCCTTTGGCGGTGGTGGCGTTGCCGCGGAAGATATTAATAATGATGGCTATGATGACATCCTGATCCTGGGCGGTTTGGGTAACAAGCTGTACCTCAATCAGGGCGGCGAGACGTTTGTCGATATCACTGAGTCTTCTGGGCTGCAGTGGCGGCGTGACTCTGACAACACGCCCGGCGAGCCCCGACAACCCATTATTGCCGACCTGGATAATGACGGCCTTCAGGATATTGTAATTACCTATGTGGAGGACACTCATCGAGTCTATCGCAACCTGGGCGACGGTAAGTTTGAAGATGTAACTGCAGTGGCCAGTTTGGGCGGTGAAGGCTTAGTGGGTGGTCCAGCCACAGTGGCCGATTTTGATAATGATGGACTACTGGATATCTACATCACTTACTTTGGTCACTATACAAAGGGTGTGTTGCCAACACTGAAAAGAAGAAATGACAATGGCTTGCCCAACCAGCTATTTAAAAATATGGGCGGGTTTAAGTTCAAAAATATCACTGAGGGTAGCGGTACGGCCAGTACCGGATGGGGGCAGGCCGTGGCGCATACAGACTTCGATAGGGATGGGCTGCAAGATATTATCGTCGGCAATGACTTTGGCGTGAACGCCTATTTGAAAAATCTGGGTAACAATCAATTCAGGGATGTGGCGAGAGAGCTGGGTACTGACAAGCCCTCTTATACCATGAATATTGGGATTGCCGATCTCAATCAAGACCTGTATCCCGATATTTACATTTCCAATATTGTCACTATGAACAAAGATGAGAAGTATGTCTTGCCCAACGAAGACACGACCATGAAGTTTAACGCTGAAAAATTAGCAAATATGCGCGTTGTGGAGGCCAATGACCTGTTTCTGTCGAAGTCCAATGGCAAACTCTCTTACGCATTAAGCGATGCGGTTGGCAGGGGCTATTCGTCAACGGGGTGGTCTTGGGACGCGGATTTTTTTGACTTTGATAATGACGGTGATAATGACCTCTATGTCACCAATGGCATGAATGAATTCAATGTCTACAGCAGTGCTAACCCCTATTACACCGACCCTCATACCAATGAGGCCAGAGAAATCTATATGCCTGTTGCCGCAAAAGAATCCAATGTGTTTTTTGTCAATCAGGATGGGAAGCTCAATAACCGTTCCAGGGAGTCGGGCATGGATCTGGTGGGCAACTCAAGAAGTGCTGCCTATCTGGATTTTGATAATGATGGCGATTTGGATGTCATTCTGAATAACTATCATGGGAAAGCCCACTTCTACAGAAATGAATTGGACGCCGCAGAGAATACTGCCAATTGGGTGAAAATCAAACTTATCGGCAATTCAGAAAAGGGCGTCTCTCGGGATGCAATTGGCGCACGCCTGGTGATTCATACCTCCGCAGGGCAGAAAATCTGGCGAGAAGTTCATAGCACCATTGGTTATATGTCAGTCCATCCCAAAGAGCAACACATTGGTCTCGGTGATCAGGGCATTGATAAAATCGAAATTACCTGGCCCAATGGGGAGAAGATGACTATTGACAAGCTCGCGCTCAATAGTCGTAGTGTCATAGAACAACAGTGACGGAATGACAGCTTTATACTTCATGAGGCTTATTGGTCTTTGTGTCTTCATCTTCGGCATCAGTCTTTACTCAAAGGCTGATGCTGATTTCAAATCGCCACCGTTGTTGCCAGACGCCGAAAAAAGTCAATTCCAGCAATGGCTGAACATGGCCGGGGCAAAAAATGATGATAGAGTGTTTTCCAATGCCAAAGGTGCCTATTTAAATGCTTTGGTAAACAGTGCCTCTCCTTACCTGCGCCAACATGCCAAAAATCCGGTGAACTGGAAGCCTTGGCGAAATGAGTTTCTCGAGAAAGCTCAATCGGAAAACAAGCTCATATTTCTATCTATTGGCTACTCAACCTGCCATTGGTGCCATGTCATGGCTAAGGAGAGCTTTGCGGATGTGGAAGTGGCGGAAGCGGTCAATGAGTCCTATATCGCCATAAAGGTTGACCGGGAAGAGCTGCCCCAAATTGATCGCTATTACGCGTCTTTGCTGGAGGCTGTTAAAGGCTCGGCAGGCTGGCCCATTACGGCGATTATTAACAGTGACGGGCTGCCGATTTATATAGATTCTTACCTCCCTAAAGAAAATCTTTTAACCTTGTTGCGGCGGGTAAGCGCCACCTGGGAAGCCAATCCGGAGTTCTTGTTAACGACTGCGAAGACTATTGCCGGATTGATTGAGGAAGCTGAGAGTCAAGAAGATAATCCTCTTGCCATCGAGACCGTAGAACTATTGCAACGGTCTCGGCAAAAAATCATGGATGCCTTGGATAGTGAATTTGGGGGGCTTGAGGGGGAGGTGAAGTTCCCTCATGAAGCCTTGTTACTTTACCAGCTGGATGAACTGCGGCGAGCTGTCAATCCTGCGCACGGCGATGAAACGGCCGTCGCTGTCGCGTCGTGTGTCGGGACGC
>CBFGUT010000159.1:0-7524 GCA_965652265.1 uncultured Cellvibrionaceae bacterium
AGTAGCAGTAAGCCCCCTGTGACCCACACCGCGATCATCACCTTATCGAGACTTTCACCGACAACACTGTGCACCGGGGTGATAATGGAAAAGTATTCTTCGGTCCCCTGGCCGCTGTTGAGTAAATCGGTAAACACAAAAACGTCCTCTCCATCGAGCGTTTGATTTCGCAACCGATTAAAATAAGAAGGGTGGTCGGGAGCCTGCAACAGGTATTGATAGGGCACAATCGACAGACTTTGACGAATCATATCGGCACTGTCCGGGGAAAACCATTTTTGATAAAGCATTTCTTGGGTTTGGGGCAAGAGATCATCGAGGGCACGATTAAACAATTGCTGTAACATGGTTTGATCGTGGGAAAACAAGAGAGCTAATTCCGAGGGCATAGCCTCGGCTAAAAAAGCCACCGATTCGATTCGTAATTGCTCCTCCATAAAGTACTGCCGGGCCGTGAACCGCAATATGACTTCTGTATCCATAGCCGCGAAGGCCCGATTTTCTATGACCGCCTGCAGCGCATCGCGGTTGCTGTCTACGATGAGAATATCAATCTTGGGGTAGCTTTTGCGCAAGCGTTCAATAATGGACCAGCCACTGGGTATGGCGAGCGTTTTACCCTCCAGATCCCGCATTTCAGTGACCGGCGGCGCATCCGTCCTGAGGGCGAGTGACTGCGGGAAATCCAGAATGGGTCGGCTGATAAGACCGCGAGCCTGGTTTTCCGGCGTAATGGTAAGAGGTTGCAGAATGTCGAGTTGCCCTGCCTGGTATTTGGCTATCAGTTCTTCCCAGGTATAGCCGTTAATAAATTCAATAGGCACGGCCAGTTTTTTCGCCAACAGGCGAATGAGGTCCACTGAATAGCCCCTGGGCTCACCCGCCACGGCGTAGTCCACCGGGGGCCAATCCATTTCATTGGAGACCTGCAGCACGCCCAGACTATCCAGGTAGGCCCGCTCTTCAGTCGTTAACGCCAGCGGCGTGACGGTGGGCAAAGGGGTTTCTTCAAACTGCAGACGGCTGGATGCAATGATTTCCCCACTGGGCTGGTACAAATAGAGGTCACCGGCAATATTCGGCGCATGGGTCTTTAAATAAGCGGAGAAGGAGTCCAGGGTAATGTCGATACCAAGCACATTGCCATTAACAGGCAGCTTGATGGCATAGGTCTGTCCGGGCTTTTGAATATATTGAAACAAGTAGGGAGCGGACTTATGGACACTGTTCTCCCGCGCCTCCACAAACCAGCGGCGCTCGCGCACGTCGTACTGGGAGAGCTCCTCGCGTCGGCGAGTCAGTTTGAAGTCCTCCGTGTAAAACTCCAACTGCCGCTGCCGCCCGGTATCACTGGCCATTACCCGGTTTACCATCCAGCGATCACCCGTTTTCGCTTTCAGCGTTTTGCGCACGGCGGGATCGCTGTTCAGATTGACCACTTCGTAAAAATCACCGTTGGGAAATCCCAGATAAATACTGTAGAACATGGGGTTGCTGTGCATGACCTCGGCAAACAGGTCGCGCATGCTGGGCTCGCCCCCGCGGGTGTGAATCAGCATGGGGTAGCGCGCCAGGATACGGGTGATCTGGGTGGCCCTGTCCTCGGCATTTTGAATAAAATCGTGGGTGGCGCGGGCGGTCATCTGGTAGCGGGCGGTGGCCGCTTCTAGAGCAATACCGCGGCTGAAATAGTATTGCAGGGCAATCGCTGCAAGCGCCACCACAATAGCCAGTAACGCCACAACGCTCACCACCAGCCTGCGCAGGGAGAGCCTAAAGGAATTACTGGCGTTTTTCTGGAACACGGCACAGTCCTTTACCGCTTTTGAATGCCATTAACTATAGTCGAAATACAAGCAGGCTGTTGAAAAACCCCTTGCGTAATCAGCATACAATCCCCTGACAGCGGTTCCTCTCGCCACTTTTCGCACCAATCTTAAGCAAGGGCGCACCATAAACGCCCGCTTTAGCCACAGGAAAAGCCGTCCCAATCGCACCATAAAGGCACACAACCCGGGAATTCGCCTGAAATTGCATCAATTTTGGCACAGCCGCTGGGCAATAAGCCGGTTTTCACGGCTGCCCTGTCATTGGCCTGCTGCTTGCAATACGCAGTAATAGTAGAAGCCAAACCCCGAATGACAAATCCCGAATGAAGAGTTAGCCACGACCAACATGAAAGCGGTAAAAAGTGTCTGTCCCTACTGCGGCGTTGGCTGCGGCATCGTCATGGAAGTCAGCGACGAGCAGGTCGTCAAGATTGTCGGCGACAGGGAACATCCCAGTAATGGGGGGCGCCTGTGCACCAAGGGCAACAGCTGCCACCAGGCGCTGACCAACAGCGGCAGGCTGGAAAGCGCCTATCTACGCCACCAGCGCGCCCAGGAGCCGGCGCGTATCGATATGGACGCGGCTATTGCTCACACCGCCGAGCAGCTTTGCCGCATTCGCGATACTCACGGGGCGGATGCCATTGCCTTCTATGTCTCTGGGCAGATGTCACTGGAGGCACAGTATCTCACCAATAAGCTGGCCAAGGGTTATCTGCGCACGCGCCATATTGAGTCCAATTCGCGGCTGTGCATGGCGAGTGCCGGCAGTGGCTATAAGCTCTCGCTCGGCGCCGATGCACCGCCGGGTTCCTACGATGACTTTGACCGGGCCGATGTCTTTTTAATGATCGGCGCCAATATGGCCGACTGCCACCCTATCCTATTCCTGCGCCTGATGGACAGGGTCAAGGCCGGGGCCAAGCTGATTGTGGTGGACCCGCGGCGCACGGCCAGTGCCGCCAAGGCCGATCTCTACCTGCCCATCAAGCCGGGAACCGACCTCGCCCTGCTGAATGGCCTGCTCTACCTGCTGCACAAGCAGGGGCATCTCGACGAGACTTTTATTCGCGAGCATACCGAGGGCTGGGAGGCCATGCCCGATTTTCTCGCCGAATACACACCGGAAAAAGTCGCCACTCTCACCGGCCTGCCGCAGGCCGATATTGAAAAAGCTGCCCACTGGATTGGCGAGGCGGGCAACTGGATGAGTTGTTGGACCATGGGGCTCAACCAGAGTACTCACGGCACCTGGCATACCAACGCCCTGTGTAACCTGCACCTGGCCACCGGCGCCATTTGTCGGCCTGGCAGTGGTCCTTTTTCCCTCACCGGCCAACCCAACGCCATGGGCGGGCGCGAGATGGGGTATATGGGCCCGGGCCTTCCCGGCCAGCGCACGGTCCTAAATGCCGATGACCGCACTTTTGTAGAAACCCGGTGGCAATTGCCGGCGGGCAGTTTGCGTGAGGAGAGTGGCGAAGGAACTGTCGGTATGTTCGAGGCCATGGGCCGGGGCGACATCAAGGCCTGCTGGGTTATCTGCACTAACCCCGTCGCCACGGTACCCAATCGCAGCCGGGTAATAGAAGCGCTGCAACAGGCCGAGTTAGTCATTACCCAGGACGCCTATCTGGATACCGAGACCAATCGCTATGCCGATGTTTTACTGCCCGCCGCTCTCTGGGCCGAGGCGGAGGGCGTGATGATCAATTCCGAGCGCAACCTCACGCTGATGCAACAGGCAGTAAAACCGCCCGGCGAAGCCTTACCCGACTGGCAGATTATCGCCCGCGTGGCCAGTGCCATGGGTTATGCGGAAGCTTTCAGCTATACATCGACCGAGGAAATTTTCGAAGAGATCAAGGGGTTTGCCAACCCCAACACCGACTACTCACTGGAAGGCGCCAGCTATTCACGCTTGAAAACCTCTCCCTTGCAATGGCCCTGCTCCAGCGAGGATAGTTCTCCCCGCCATCCCATTCGCTATCAGCGCAGCGACGGTAACTTGCGCTTTGCCACCGACACCGGCAAGGCACGCTTTTTTGCCCGGCCCTATATGCCACCCGCTGAGCTGCCCGATGACGACTATCCCCTGATACTCAATACCGGGCGGCTGCAGCACCAGTGGCATACGCTGACCAAAACCGGAAAAATCAGCACCCTCAACAAACTCAACCCCGGGCCTTTTATCGAGGTGCATCCAGACGATGCCAAAGAGCTGGGAATTGTCGACAAGGGCAAGGTTGAAATTCGCTCCCGACGCGGGAGCGCCCAACTGCCCGCGGTGATTACCGACCGCGTACAGCCGGGCAACTGCTTTGCACCCTTTCACTGGAATGACGTTTTTGGCGAGCAGCTCGCGATCAATGCCATCACCTCCGATGCCGTCGACAGCCTTTCCAGCCAGCCGGAGTTTAAATTTGCCGCCGTAGCGCTGACAGCACTGGCAGACTCTCAGCACAGCGCATCGGCACCGAATAGCGCAGGTCAGCAAGAAAGAGCATTCACGTTTGCCACCACCGACAAAGCCAGCTGCATGACATTGATTGAACACCTGGGACAGACCCTTGCACTCGACACACCGGAAAAGCCCGATTTCACGCCTACAGAGAGTCGTTACCTGAATGGGTTTATGGCTGGCCTGCGCGCCAGTGCGGAACACATGCACGCCCTTCCCTGCCTGCCGGCGGATGCGCCGATCAGGACTGAACATCAAGCCTGGATAAACGGCCTGTTGGCAGGCATGTTCAGCCGTGCACTTCCGGCAACCGCCGAGACGAAGGAGGAATCGGATGTCGTGCTTTTGTGGGCCTCACAAACCGGCAATGCCGAAGCCCTGGCCGAACAATTCCGAAATACGCTGGAAGCGGAGGGAATACGCGTCCACTGCTCTGAAATGTCCGCCTATACCCCGAAAGAGTTGGCGAGCAGCCAGCAGGCATTGTTCGTCACCAGCACCTTTGGCGATGGCGATGCGCCCGACAGCGGCGAGGATTTCTGGCAATCATTGGCAGCCGACACTGCGCCCAAACTGGAAGGGCTGCGCTATGCATTACTGGCGTTGGGAGACTCCAACTACGACCAGTTTTGCGGTCACGGTAAAAAACTTGATCAGCGACTGGCCGCGCTGGGCGCACAGGCCATCCACCCGCGTGTGGATTGCGATACCGACTACGACACAGCTGCCAGTACCTGGATGGAAGCGGTAAAAAGTAAGTTGCAAAAAACAACCACGGCCGCACCGAAGTCTGCGACGCTGAAGACTTCGCCAGCCGGTGAACTCATCACCAAAAACCCTCCCGGCAGCGGCAAAAATGCCCCTTACTCCGCCCGACTCGTGCTGAATAAACCGCTGAGTCAGCCCGGCTCCGCCAAGGATGTACGCTGTTTCGGCTTTGATATTAGCGCTGCCGATATCCGCTACCAGGCGGGTGATGCCCTGGGTGTCTGGCCAGAGAATTGCCCGGAATTGGTCTATGAATTGATTAAAGCGCTGAAGCTCAATGCCGAAGCGCCAGTGCTGGTGGATACTCATGAAAAGCCGCTGGCCGAGGCGCTGACAAAGCATTTTGAAATTGCCACGCCCAGTCGCGAAATACTCGCGCTTGTCGCTGAAAAATCCACAGACTCAAAGTTACAGGGCCTCCTGCAAGCGGAAAACAAGCAGGCGCTGAACGATTGGCTATGGGGACGTCAACTGGTGGATATCCTGCACGATCTCCCACTGCAATGCACAGCCGAGGAACTGCTGGCTGCTCTCAAGCGATTGCAACCGCGACTCTATTCTATTGCCTCCAGCCCCTTGCTGCATCCTGATGAGGTTCACCTCACGGTGTCCGCCGTGCGCTATCCGCGTTATAGCGGTGGCAAGAAAATACGAAAAGGTGTCTGCTCCACGTTTCTTGCCGATCGCGCTGGCGATATAGAAGTGCCGATTTATCTGCAATCCAGCAAGCACTTCCACTTACCGGACGACGGCGATACGCCCATCATTATGGTGGGTCCGGGGACCGGCATTGCACCTTTTCGCGGATTTTTGCAGGAGCGCCAGGCCCGCGGTGACAACGGCAAAAGCTGGCTGTTTTTTGGCGAGCAACACGCCGCCACCGATTTCTATTACCGCGAGGAATTAGAGACTTTTCGCAAAAATGGTGTGCTTGAACACCTCGGCCTTGCCTTTTCACGCGATCAGGCGCAGAAGATTTACGTACAAGACAAAATGCGCGCCGCAGGGGCGGAATTGTGGGAATGGCTGCAGCAAGGAGCCTGTTTCTATGTCTGTGGCGATGCCAGCCGAATGGCCAAGGACGTGGATAACACCCTGCGCGAAATTATTGCCCAGTACGGACAACTGGATGAACCCGGGGTGGCGAATTACATTCGCAAGCTCAATATGGAAAAGCGCTATCTTCGCGATGTGTATTGAAGTACGCCACGGGAAAGACCCAGCAACAACGCTCCGAGTACAGCATAAAACAGGAGCAACTCCAGACTATTGAGCAATACCTGTTGGAAACCCAACTCGCCCACCTGTAAAAACGGGTAGGGATAACTGCCCTGCAGATTACCCAGGAACAAAATTGCCGCCAGATAGAGAACGGGATAGACCAGCCATAACAGCAGTGTGTGCCAGGGCAGTTTACGAGGGCTGGAAAACCACAGCCAAAAGATAAAGAAAAACGGAGGAATCACATCGTGCAATAAAACATCCACCAGCTTGCGCAAGCCTTGCGGTTCCCATAGTTCACGCAACATCAGCGTATAAACCAGGGCTACCAGCAGAATACTGGTGCAAACCATACCGGCAAACCCCGGCCCTGCCAAATGAGAACCGGAACGCCAAACAGTTGCGGTAATGGCGATAGCGGCAAGGAGTGTGGTCGTCAGTGTGAAATACTGAAAACTGCACACCACCGCCAAAAAAGGGCTCTGACCGGCATCAAGTGCCTCAAGCGCGACTATACCCAACCGTAAAAGAAGGGTCAGCCATATCAACGCCGCAAACAGCAGGCAAAGAATTCTTTTCATAAAATCCTATTCACTCCCCTCTCGCTTGCGGGAGGGGCTGGGGGAGGGCCCCGACCCTCCCCCGCAAGCGGGGGCGGGCGTTATTGAACGCTCAGAGTTTAATGGATGGTGCGTCAGACCTCGGACGTCTGACGTACACCGTTCACCGTTCACCGTTGAGTCGATGACTCACGGGCTCGGCCTAAAGCTTATAACCCTCCTCCTCATGCATACTGATATCCAGGCCGATCAGTTCTTCCTCGCGAGTCGCACGGATACCACCGGTCAGCAGGCCAGTAATTTTCAGTACCACATAAGTAATAACGGCGGTGTACACCAGTGTAATAATCACGCCCAAAAATTGTACCCACACTTGCTCTCCCATACCACTGACCGCATCGGAGAAACCCTGTCCGCTAAAAACACCCAAATGCGGAGAAGCAAAAACACCGGCGAGAATGGTACCGAGCATACCACCGATACCATGCACGGGAAAAACATCCAGGGAATCGTCAATTTTCCAGACGCGCTTCACCACCTGCGTCATTACAAAACACACACTACCGGCCAACAGACCAATCACCAGGGCTCCACCCGGGCCCACAAAGCCCGAAGCCGGGGTAATGGTTCCCAGCCCCGCCACCATACCGGTGACAATACCCAGCACACTGGGTTTACGGAAGCG
>CBFGUT010000160.1:0-7514 GCA_965652265.1 uncultured Cellvibrionaceae bacterium
CCCATACTGCGCAGTTTTTTGCGCGGGTAGTGGGCGGGCGTGACAAAGCCCTCCACCGGGGCACCCAGACGGGTATTCAGGCCCTCGATGTCGTCCATACTGTCGATACGGCGCACTTTGTTGGACCCCGCTCGCAGTGCCTGTTCCACCCCCGGCCAGTCGTGCCCCAGTGCACTGACTGCTCCACAACCGGTTATCACCACTCGTCTCATTACAACATACCACCATTTACCGAGATCACCTGGCGGGTAATATAGGCCGCCCGGTCACTCATCAAATATCCCACCAGCGAGGCCACCTCTTCCGGCTGGCCAAAACGGCGCAGCGGGATCATTTTCTTCGCCTCGTCGGCAAAGACTTCATCGATCATATCCGTTTCAATAATGCCCGGCGCCACGCAGTTCACGGTAATCTTGCGCTTGCCCAGCTCCAGCGCCAGGGATTTGGTAGCCCCCATCAGCCCCGCCTTGGTGGCACTATAGTTCACTTGCCCGCGATTGCCCGCCAGGCCTGCCACCGACGACAAGGTGACAATGCGTCCGCCCTGGCGCCTCTGCACCATGGGCATCACCAGCGGTTGCAGGATATTGTAAAAGCCATCGAGATTGGTGTGAATCACACTGTCCCAGTCATCCTCGCTCATGGCCGGGAAGGCATTGTCGCGGGTAATACCGGCATTGCATACCACGCCATAGAAGGCACCCTCAGCCTGGACATGAGCCTCCAGCGCCGATCGCGCGGCAGCGCGGTCAGCCACATCGAATTGCAGTACCCAGGCCCGGCGGCCCAGCGTCTCGATATCGGTGGCCACCGTCTCGGCCTCACTGCGGCTGCCGCGACAGTGCACCGCCACGTCAAATCCATCACGCGCCAGCTCGAGGGCAATGGCCTTGCCAATGCCGCGACTGGAACCGGTCACCAAAACACTACGTGTCATACTCTCTCCCATTCAAAAACACCGCGTCAGACATCAGACGGCGGACTTCCGACGCCAACCGGCTCACTCTCGCGTAAAAACGCCGCCACATCTTCCGGTTGATAGGCACTGAAGATGGCCTCGGCCAGCCGCTGGCCGGCGAGCGTTTCAATGTGGCCCCGAAAGGCCACAATCGGCGGCTCCACCAGTTCGGCGACCACTGTCACCGTTAACACCTCACCTTCGCCAAAGACCGGCGCCAGGGCGTTAAACTGGCGCGAACTGATCAGAAAGGCCGGCTGAATGGGCCGCCCCAGCCGCTCACAGTGGCGACCCACCCAGACAGCGGCGGCCTGGGCCATATATTCGATGCCCACCCAGGCCGGTACTCCGGCTTCTTCAGCGCTGAAAAACACATTGTCGCGCGTCACCCGGGCGCTCACACTCACCTGGTCGTCATCGGCCTCCACGATTTCATCGATCAGCCGCATGGGAGCCTGGTGGGGAATATAGTGCGCCACCGGTTTCAAGCCGGATCTCCCAGCACCACGGCGGCATTGTTGCCGCCAAAAGCAAAGGAGTTGCTGAGCATGACCCGCCGCCCCTCAGGCAAACGGGCGCTGTCATCCACCAGGCGAATAGTGGCGATATCCGTATCCACAGCCCCGTCCCATACATGAGGCGGCAGACGTCCCTCGGGGTTGTGCTCCTGACTCAGTGCCAGCCAGCACAGGGCCGCCTCTGTGGCTCCCGCCGCGCCCAGGGTGTGACCCAGCTGGCCCTTACTGCTACTGCACCAGCGCTCGGCACCAAACAACTCCGCCACCACGCCCGCCTCCATACTGTCGTTCAGCGGGGTGCCAGTGCCGTGCAGATTGATATAACTCACCGCCTCTGGCTCCAGTTGCGCCTGTTGCAGGCCCGCCAGTATAGCGGCACGGGCTCCGGCTCCGGAGGGGTCGGGAGCGGAAATGTGGTGAGCATCGGAAGAAGCTCCCACACCCAGCAGAGCCACCGAGGAGGGCGCCAGGGGTTCGCGGCTCACCACGAAAAACGCCGCCGCCTCGCCAATATTGATCCCGCCGCGATGGCGACTGAAGGGCACGCAGGGCTTGTCATCCACGGAATCCAGCGCGGCAAAACCATTGACCGTCAGCCGACAGAGACTATCGGCGCCGCCGGCTATCACCGCATCCGCCATGCCCGCCGCCAACAGGCGCTGGGCACTGCCCAGGGCGTGGGCGCTGGAGGAACAGGCGGTGGACAGCGTATAGGCAGGACCCGCCGTACCGAAATATTCCGCCAGGTTCGGTGCCAGGACACCGATTTCCTGCTGCTGGTAGCGGTAGCCGGGCGGACGCTGTGCCGCCTGTTTCCAGGCCGCGACGGCTTTCTCGCCCTCGCCGATTCCCGAGGTACTGGTTCCCGCCACCACCGCTATCCGCTCGGCGCCATGGCGCTCAATCAAAGTGTCCACCTCGGGCTTGATTTGCTGGCAGGCGGTAATGGCCAGCGCCAGATTGCGACTCTGGTATGCCGAGAGCGCTCGCGGAATCGCTGCCAATGGAGCATTGACGGGGGCTGTATAGGTGGACTTGCCCGGTACCCAGTCGCAGGGGCCGAGACCGCGCTCCCCCCGAAACAGCGCCCGCGCCACGGCCGCGGAATCCGCGCCCAGGACGTTGACGATACCCAAATGCGTCAGATACACCATCATTGCTCCAACACCTTCACACTAACACGGACTTGCTCGCCGGGCAGTTCAAAAGACTCCGCCGCTGCGTTCTCCCATCGCCACCGCGGTTTCCCGGCACTCACCGTCAGCCCATCCGCGGCGCGAGAGACTTGGTATCCGGTAGCGGTGGCACAGGCATTGAGGTCCTCGCCGCTGCGCTGCAATAGCCACCACTGGTAGCCCCACAACAGGGACAAGGGATCCACACCCCGATAACCCAGGTGCGTATCGGCAGTGAGCTGATCGCCGCGCTGGCGGGCGGTAAACAGTGGGGTACCCAGGGTGTCCAGTGCCACCCAGGACTGCTCGCCCTTACGCTGCTCGGCGTGCAGGAGCAGTCGCTGGGCAGGGCCGTCCTCGCGCTCCACGGTCAACAGGGCCGTCGACGGCAAGGGGCTGACGCAGACAGCGTGAAAACGCGGCACGCTGGCACAGCCCGACAGTAGAATCAGTAGCGAAATTCCCCACAGTGCCTTGTTCACGCCTGGGCCTCATCCTCGGCACGGCAGAAATCCGATAATGACCGCATGCGTTTGACGGGGTTGGCCACAAAGGGGTTTTTTTCATCCCAGGCATAACCGGCCAGCACCGAAGAAATCATCTCGCGAATCATGGGTGACTGATTGGGAAAGAAGATCACATCCTGGAACATGCCGTTGTACCAGGTTTCCACAAAGGTGCGGAAGGTAGCGATACCCTGTCGCAGGGGTTTCTCGTAATCCGCCATCCAGTCCACCGTCTCGCCGTCCAGTTGCCGGCCCACCAGGGCGGCGGCCATGCTGGCCGAGCGCATGGCGATGGTCACACCGGAGGAAAATACCGGATCGAGGAATTCCCCGGCGTTACCCAACAGGGCGAACCGCTGGCCCACCAACTGAGTCACCTTGGCAGAATAGCCAGTGATCTGCCGGGCCGGGTACTTGTATTCCGCCCGGCGCAGAATATTGGCCAATACCGGCGCCTCATCCACAAAGCGCTGCAACACACCCAGCGGTTCGGTCTGGGCATCACCCCGGGCGGCGATCTGTTCTTGTCGGCCCACCACTCCCAGGGAGCAACGGCCATCACTGAAAGGAATCAACCAGAACCAGATATCGCGATCACCCGGATGCACGGTGACCAGGATCTTGTGACGGTCGAAGTCCTCGGGGGCAATGTGATCGTCGATATGGGTAAACACTGCCTGGCGCACGGGAAAGTCCGAGGGGGCCTCCAGATCCAGCAACCGCGGCAGCACGCGGCCAAAACCACTGGCGTCGAGTACAAAGTCACAGTCGATACTGCCCGCCTCGCCGTTGGCATTGGTGTAGTCCACCCGCGCCTGTTCACCCTCGATGTCGCAATCGGTAATGGTGTGCTGGTAGAAAATCGAAACGCCCTGGCGGGCGGCCTCGTCGGCCAGCAGCTTGTCGAACACGGCGCGTTCCACCTGGAAGGTTGTGCCCGGTCCGGGGCTGAACTTCTCTTCGAAATTATAGTAGCTGTACTTCTCGCCCCAGCCGAAGGCGGCGCCGTTCTTGAACTGGAAGCCGGCCGCTCTGACCGCCTCCAGCATGCCCGCCTCCTCGATATAGACCATGCACTGGGGCAGCAGGCTCTCGCCAATGGAAAAGCGCGGGAACGTCTGCCTCTCAAGCACCACCACGTCACGCCCCTGCTGCTTGAGCAGTGCCGCGGCAATGGCGCCCGAGGGCCCCGCACCAATAATGACTACATCCGCCCGTTCCGGTACCTGACCCATAGCGACCTCTTGTGATTACCTTGTGAATGCCTCGCGGCACCTGTGAGCGCCAGCGGCGCCAGTAAAAATGCCAGCACAATTCCCAACAGCACCGTCAGGCCAAAGTAGTGAATAGCCGCCGTGGCACTCAGGGATAGCAGGCCGAACGATAGCACGGTGGTCAGGGTTGATAAACCAATGGCCAGCGTGGTGTCGCCGTCGGTGCCATGGCTTTCTCGTAAAAACAGGGTGTAGTCTACACCGATTCCCAATACCAGGAGCAGCGCCATCATATGAAATACGCTGATACCCTGTCCCGCCAGTGTCAGCAATGAGAGCGTCAGTGCGCTGGCCAGCAAGGGCGGCAAGAGAATCAGCGGCGCCCAACGCCCGTAGCGGCAAGCGAGCAACAGACAGGCGAGACCGTAAGCCACCAGCAGCAGAAACACTGCGGTGACCCGGTAATCTTCCAGCAGCCGATTGGTGCGCTTTACCGGATCAATCCAGCGGGCAAACGCCTCGCCGGTCACCGCCGTCGCCAACTCCTGACTGCGCTGCAGGCCCAGCAACGAAATGGCACTGTAGTGGGTATTCTCCTCGACAAAATACACCGGTGCCTGAGGCAGTTCCGCCAGGTGCGGTGCCAGTGACGACAACCGCAGGGGCGAAGTGGGCTCGATCGCCAGAAAGTGACCGCGAGCGGTGGGGGTCAGCCCGAGATGGGTATACAGCTCTTCCAGCACCCCCGAGGCCAGCAGCTCGCGCTGCCAAAGGACGTGGTTGAGGTGCTGGCGCGCCACCGAGGGAACCCAGTTTGCCAGCGATTGGTAGTGTTGCAGGTGTCCCTCACGGACAGCGGCTTCCAGGTGCGCTTCCATTCGCTCCAGCCGCTGCAGCAGTATTTGCGACGAGGGCGCTGACACCAGGATATAGGGTAAGGCGACAGTGGCCCCCAGCTGTTCACGCACGCGCTGCTCCATCTGTGCCAGCGCCGGATCGGGCACCTGCATCTGACGAATATCGTCATTGCTTTGCCAATTGAAGGCAGCGGCAAACAACAGCACCAGCAGTGCCAGCACAAGGGGCCAGGTTCGCATGGCCTCTATACTCTGCTGGTGATAGCAGCGAAAGCGCTCCACGCCGGCGCGCCAGCGCATCGACAGCGGTCGTCTGGCGGGGCGGGACAGTAACAGGGGGTAGATCCCCACCACCACGGCAAAGGCCGTGGCCAGACCACTGGCGGAGAGCACGGCGATCTGGCTGAAACCGGGAAAACCGGCGGTGGTGAAACTGAGATAGGCAGCGCCGCTGGTCATCAGCCCCAACCCCAGCGGCGGCAGCAGTTGACGTATACCCTCCCGAGCGCGCCAGTGTTCGGCCTGCCAGTGGCGACGGGCAAAAAAGTGCAGGCTGTAATCAATGGCCACCCCCACCAGCGCCGCTCCGAATACCAGCGCCATCACATGCACACTGCCAAAAACCCACCAGGTCACCGACAATCCCACCGCAATACCCAGGGCAATGGCGACAAATGCCAACAGCAGTAGCAGGGGCGAACGGAAGGCCAGCAGCAACAGCAACACAATGCCCACCAGGGAGCCCAGGCCCACGGTCGATACCTCCGCGCGCGCAGTCTGGGTACCGGCACGGGTATAGAGCAAACTACCGGCTTGCAGGAATTCGCCGCCAGGCACCGCCAACACCCGAGCCTCAATACTGTCCAGCAGCTCACCCACACGATCCTGGATATCCAGCCGATAGGGAGAGGCGGCCAGAGTCACGTTGACCAGATAAAACTGCCGGGACTCCGGCCCCACCACGGGTAAACCGCGATCATCGAGGGTAATATTGCGCGCCTGGGTATGCACCTGCTGACGGTAGTCCTGCAGGGTGCCGAGCGGGTCCTGGGCGAGGCGCGCGGCGAGCCCACTGCCGGGCTCAGTTTGCAGACGTACCAGTGCGGATTCCATAAGCTCGCGAGCCTCACCCGACAAGAGTTGCTCACGGACTCGCGGGCTCAACAGTTGCTGGGTATGCCCGGCATAGATGGCGTTCAGGTCCAGGCTCTCGGTGCCACTGTCGAGCCCCGCCGAAGCGTGGGTGATACAATCACAGCTGGCCAGCGTTTCGGCGGCCTGCAGCGCCAGGTCGCGGGCGCGCCGGCGTTCATCGGCGGTAATCAGCAGTACCAATCGCCGCTCCACCTGGCGGGCGCGCAGGGTATCCGCCTGTGCCTGGCCATCCACCTCGGCAGAGACCGGAAAAAGCGCGAGAATATTATTGTCAAAGCTCAGCTTCGGCAGGGTCATCGTCACCAGGGCAAGCAGTAATACCAGCACCCCCCGGCACAACCATGTCACCGCGACCGTCAATTTCAAGGAACCCTTTGCCCCGTGTAGGTAAAGTGAATGCGGGTGTAATCTCCGCCTGGCTCCATCAGGGTCACACGGCGAATGCGTCCCTCTTCCCCCACAATCACCAATTGACTGAGTGCACGTTTCAGGCGGGTGTCACTGGGTATTAAGCCCAGTTGCCACTGTTGCTCCGTCTTTTCCAGATAGACATCGAACATCTCCGACAGGGCCTGATAATCGAGATCGAAAACCCGCGCAAAAAACTGGAAAAAACCAAACAGTGCCGGCTCGCTGACGGCGCTCACCTGCTCCATCTGCCCGTCAATTTCGCGGATTAATACACCCTCGCGCTGGCGATACACCACCGGATAGGGTTTGTGCACCTGCCAGCTAAAGTTTCCCGATGCCGCCAGCGAAAACTCCCCTGAGGAGACCAGCGGTTCGGTCATAATGGACAAGTGCTTGCGCTGTTCGAATCCACCCGCGACAGGTACGGCTTCGCGCACCTGCGAGGCAATCCCCTGTAACGCCTGGATTCGCGCCTCGGAGCCCTTGACCGGTGCATCAAACACCGTCGCCCCAGCCTCGGCATAACACAGCAGGCAGGATAAAAGCAGCGAGAAAAAAAACCGTTTATTCATGCAAATAACTACCTGTGGTTGAAGCGGTACGCGGTTAGGAGGGTTGTGGATTGGGCAGGAGGAGTCAAATATTGAGTCCTAACTTTACACCCTGCCAACACCAAGAACCCCCACCCCGACCCTCCCCCGCAAGCGGGCGGAGGGAGCT
>CBFGUT010000161.1:0-7508 GCA_965652265.1 uncultured Cellvibrionaceae bacterium
CGACCGCATCGCCCTGGTCGGCGGCGTGAAATACCAGCGGCGCCAGCCGAGCGTAATCGCTGGACTTGGCACCATTGAGACGCTCGACAATCATCAGCCCGCGCGCCTGCAACTGTTCTTCGAGCAACTCGCTGAGCACACTGGCCGGCCCCAGATCGTCGGAGGCCAGCAGCACCGCCTTGACCGCTTCCAGCCCCATCCAGGCGCCACTGCCCACATCGCCCAGCGGAAAGCCGTGAGCCCCCAGAATGACCGAATTGCCCCGCACATGGGAAAAACCGCAGGAGCCGGTGCCGGCCACAATCACCGCACCGTCGTCCTGGCCGTGGGCGGCAATGCAGGCAATATGCAGATCGGTCGTTAAATAAGTACGCCGGAAAGGCAGCTCGGCCTGCGCAACACGCTGATAGACACTGGGCAGATTGACACCTGCCAGACCCAGACCCGCCACCAGATGTGACTTGGCCTCGCGCGGAAGACCCGCATGGCGCAATGCATTGTCGGCAGCCGCATCGATAGACGCCAGCGCCCTTTCGATGCCGTGATAGGGATTGGCCGGTCCGCCCTCACCCACACCCAGGACTTCATCCCCCCTGACAATCAGGGCGCGACATTTCGTGCCGCCGCCATCGATGCCGAGGTACAGGGTTTCGTTGTTGTCGGGCACATCCCCCATGATCAACCTCTTGTGTCTAATTGTCGCAGGCCCCGTACAGACAGATTGCGCGGGACCGGAAATCTTCCAGTCATCGGGCTAAAAAAGTGGCTGGCGCCCAGGCGCCAGCCACAAGGAGAGCCATGATAGATGACTGTGCAATCCTTTGAAATCCACAGCCAAGCTCCTGTGGCCGCGACCTGGCGGCAACAATCCCAACGCCCATAGGAATCACCGCCACCAAATAGGTAAGACAACGTTGTCTTACCCGCAGATTAGACCTGACAGACAACGTTGTCAAGCTTTTTTGCGGCGATCGGCCACATAGGGCGGAGAGCCAGCCGCCCCGACTTCGGGACGGCCCGGACTTATAGCGAATGTGCGCGCACGCTATTGGTAAAGAACGTTGGAATATAGACTGTGTCAGTGTCCGGATCATAGCCAATGTCAGCGGTATTGACCTGGGGTTCGCGACTGTCGAGCAGACGGGTAACTTCCCCTTCCTCGCTGACATGATACACAAGCCCCACCCAGCAGCTCACCACAAACCCCCCATCCGCGAGTGCTTCGACACCGTCTATACCACTTTCAAACCCATCGGCCACCAGGCTGACTTCGCCATCGCGGGCCACAAAGAGCTCAGGCCCGGCACCAATATAGAGCGCCTCCCCCTCGGTATAGAGGCCGTTGGCATCTTTCAGGCCTTCCAGATAGGTGTCCACCTTGCCGTCCACCAACCGGTGAACCTTGCCAGTACGGGTATCGGAGACATAGACTGCCCCCGTGGGCGCCACCGCCACATCGTTGAGAAACACCGAATCGGCTACCGGGTAGCGGGCCACCACCTCTCCGGTCTTCAAATCCGCCGCCACCAGCTCGGTAATATCTGACACATAGAGGGTATTACCGTGCACCGCCATCCCTTTGGGGGCACTCAAGCCGCGGATAAAATCCTGGTCGATAATCTTGCCATCGGTATCCAATAAAGCGATACCGCCCTTGCCATCGGCCTCGGTGGGGTTCTTGCCTTCGATTTCCGACACCAACAATACCTTACGGCCGTCCAGTTCATGCACCAGCACCGACTCGGGGGTTCTTAGCCCGTCGGTTTCCCACAGCGCTTCGCCCAGTTCGGGCGCGGCCTGTGCGCCTATGGCCGCCGTAAGCATCAAAAGACCTAGGGTTTTCTTCATCGCTGTTCTCCTTGGGCTGTGCCGGGCCGACCACCGACCCGGATTTATCACCCCTCCATCTTAACAGGCTTTCACCGCGGCCACCGAGTCCAAGTACTCTCTTCCGCCCCCAAGCCAGCCCCAGTTTCTGCTACACTCGCGCGCCCGACCCAGCTGCAGGTATTTCGATTATGTGGTTTAAGAATTTACGCCTTTTCCGTCTGGATGGCCCCTTTACACTCTCCGCGGAAGCGCTGGATGAACAACTGGCCCCGGCGGCCTTTGTTCCCTGCGGCAAGCTGGATCTGCAGCGCTACGGCTGGGTGCCGCCGCTGGGTACGGAAGGCAAGATGCTGGTCCATGCCGCCGGCGGTTTTCTCATGATCAGTGCCCGGCGGCAGGAGAAAATATTACCTGCCGGCGTCATCAAGGAGCATCTTGAAGAGCGCCTCCAGCACATTCGACATACCGAGGGCCGCCCGGTGGGGCGCAAGGAGCGCGAGCAACTCAAAGATGAAATCGTATTCACACTGCTGCCGCAGGCCTTTACCAAGTCGTCGGTGGATTATGCCTATATCGACTGCCGCCGGGGCCTGATTGTCGTCAACAGTGCCAGCGCCCATCGCGCCGAGACACTGCTCAGCGCCCTGCGCGAGGCCCTGGGCACCCTGCCCGCCGTGCCTCTGGCACCCGCTCAACCCGCCACGGCGGTGATGACCCACTGGCTCAACAGCGGCGAACTGCCCCCCGGCTTCACCCTGGGCGACGAGTGTGAACTCAAGGCCAGTGGCGATGACCGCATCATACGCGGCCGGCGGCTAGACCTCAGTGATGATCAACTGCAGCAACATCTGGCTACCGGCATGTATGTGAACCAACTGGCCATTGAATGGAAAGAGAGCATTCGCTGCGTACTGGATGAAAACCTGGCTTGCAAACGCCTCAAGTTTGCCGATGCACTGATAGAAAAAGCGGATGCCGACGGCGCCGATACCGCCGCCGAAGTGTTCGATAACGACTTTGCGGTGATGAGCCTCGAGCTGGCGGCCTTTATCGACGCCTTGATCGAGGCCTTTGGCGGCGAGTCACAAAACATTTAGAAGGCAAAATCAACGGGGAATTAAAGCGTGAATTGGGGTTAGCGCTGCCCGTAAATCGGGTACACTGTCCTACCACTTCACCACATGCCTGAGCTGATAACAGGAGAGCCCCATGCAATTATTCGGCAGCTACACGTCCCCTTTTGTTCGCCACTGCCGCATCGCCGTGATCGAAACCGGCCAGGCGGTGGAATTTATCGAGACCGACGCCCAGGCCAGCGCACGGCAATCACCCACCAAGCGCGTGCCCTTCCTGCGCGATGGTGAACTGGTGCTCACCGACTCATCCTCCATTGTCCGCCACTTGCGCGAGCGCGCGGGTCAGCCCTACTTGCCTCGGGTGCAGGATCTCGACCACTGCTGCCTGATTAATACCGTGCTGGAAGCCAGCGTCAATCTGTTTTTTCTGGAAAAAGAAGGGATTACTCCCGCCCAAAGCCCCTACTTGCAGCGCCAGCACGATCGCATCGAATCCACCCTCGCCGAACTGGATAAACTGGCGCTGCCCGCTAAAGGGCCCTACGGCGATGTACAACTGCGGCTCGGCTGCCTGCTCGCCTGGGGTCGCTATCGCCAGCGTTTCAGCGTGGACCATCTGCCTTATCTGCAAGCCCTGCTGAGCCACCTGGACCAATACCCGCCCTTTGCCGATACGGCACCGCCGGCAGTCTGAATGGGAGACGCCCTGTGACCACGGAGACAATGGCGAGCGCAAGTCCTGTTAACCGGATTGTGATTGTCGGCGGTGGCACTGCCGGCTGGATGGCAGCGGCCAGCCTGGCACACTATTTTGCCGAGCGCGACGCCAGTATCACCCTGGTGGAATCGGAACAGATCGGCACCGTGGGCGTAGGTGAAGCCACGATTCCCGGCATCCGCGCTTTTAATGCCGCTCTGGGCATTGACGAAATCGACTTTATTCAGAAAACCAATGCCTCCTTCAAGCTGGGTATTGAATTTAATAACTGGCGCGAACTGGGCACGCGGTTTTTTCACCCCTTTGCCGACTACGGCATGCCGCTCAAGGGGGTGGAGTTCCAGCACTATGTCGCCCGACTGCGCGCGGCGGGCGAGACGGTGGATATCGCCGACTACAGCTTTGCCATCGCCCTCGCCCAACGCGGCAATTTCGCCCAGCCGCACGAAAACCCGCCCACACCCTTGGCGGATTTCGCCTACGCCTATCACTTCGACGCCGGCCTCTACGCCAATTATCTGCGCCGCTACGCCGAGCAAAAGGGCGTGCGTCGCATGGAGGGCAAGATCACCCATACCCGATTGAACGAAACCAGCGGCTTTATCGAGTCAGTCGAACTCGATAACGGTACCGCCATCGAAGGTCAACTGTTTATCGACTGCTCCGGCTTTCGCGGGCTGCTGATCGAGCAGGCGCTGCACACAGGCTACGAAGACTGGCGTCAGTGGCTTCCTTGCGATCGCGCCGTGGCGGTGCAAAGTGAGTTGGCCGGTGACCCCACACCCTACACCCGCACCACCGCCCATGAGGCCGGCTGGCAGTGGCGTATTCCACTGCAGCATCGCATTGGCAATGGCTATGTCTACGCCAGCCAATTCACCACGGATGAGATTGCCGAGCAGACACTGTTGCGCCATCTCGATGGCGAGCCCATCAAAATACCGCGGCGCTTCGAATTTGTGTCGGGCATGCGCAAACAAATCTGGCACAAAAACTGTTTCGCCCTGGGGCTGGCCAGTGGTTTTCTCGAGCCCCTGGAGAGCACCAGCATCTCTCTGATTCAAACCGGACTCACCAAGCTTTTACAGTTCTTTCCCGACAGCCGGTTTGACGAGCACGACAGGAACGAGGTCAACCGGCTGCACCGTCACGAAATGGAGCGCATCCGCGACTTCCTCATTCTGCACTACAAAGCCACCAGCCGTACCGATTCGGCCTTTTGGCGGCACTGCCAGGCCATGACCGTACCCGACAGCCTGGCTCACAAAATGGCCATTTACGCCAACCGCGGCCATGTGGTGATGTATGAACCGGAGGCCTTTGAGAAAGAGAGCTGGATCACTATGTATGAAGGGTTTAACAAGCTGGCACAGGGCTACGACATCCGTGCCGACGCCATGCCGCTGAATGAATTGAAGCAACAACTGGCCGCCATGCGCCAGGCCATCGCCCAGGCCGCCGCCAGCGCCGTCTCCCACGGCGAATTTATCCGCCGCCACTGCCGGGCGGAAATGCCTTATTAACGTCGGACGTCTGAGGTCTGATGTCTGACGCTTGACCACAAGCAAAAAAAGGGGACCTAACCTCTAGCGGCTATGGAAAGCGATACAACCAAGGCCCCTCACATTTGAGGAACTTTTTCACCTTTCCCGCTCAATCCAATCGTTCTGCGTTCTGCGTTCTGCGTTCTGCGTCAGACATCCGACGTCAGACGTGAGACGTCAGACATCTCACAACCCGCCAGAAATTCCTCGTGACTGGGAACGGCCTTTACGGTTTGCGCTACCGACTGGCGCATCTGTTTGAGGCTGCTCAACAGGTAATCGGCCTCCAGCCTTTCCGCGTCAGGGTGGTAACTTTCAGGTAGGCATCCGAAACCGTTATAGATTGCCAGCCAACTGGGCGGGCCGAATATTTCCACCGGATAGCGAATCAATTCACCGCGTTCGCGAAAAGCCTGTATTTTTTGTCGCAGGGAGTCGGGCACCACCATCTCGCGGCAGCGGTCCCAGAAGGCTTCTCCGTGTCGCTGGTTGAGCTTGTAGTGCAAAATAATAAAGTCCCTGACCCGCTCGTATTCCTGCGCCGTCAGGTCATTGAATTCGCTCACCTGAGCGTCCGTATACCCGGGACGCTGGAAGGCATGGCGAATTTTTTCAATGGCCGTCTCCACCAGGGCAATGCTGGTACTCTCCAGGGGCTCGAGAAAACCACTGGCCAGACCCACGGCGATACAGTTACGGTGCCAGACCCGGCGCCGACGGCCAGCGGTAAAGGCAAAGCGGCGCGGCTCGTGCAACAATTCGCCATCGATGTGCTGGCGCAGGGTGGCCTCGGCATCCTCGTCGCTGCAGTACTGGCTACAGTAGACATGGCCATTGCCCTGACGGTGCTGCAAGGGAATACGCCACTGCCACCCGGCCCTGTGCGCCAGGCTGACGGTATAGGGAGGTGGTGCCCCCTCACGCCGCGACTGCACGGCCACAGCACGGTCACAGGGCAGCCACTGGCTCCAGTCCTCGTACCCCACCTGTAGCGCCTCTTCAATCAACAGAGCGCGAAAACCCGAGCAGTCGATAAAGACATCGCCCTCAAGGTGTTCCCCGTTATCCAGGCTCAACGAACGAATATAGCCCGTGTCCGGATGCAGGTTGACCCGCTGGACCTTCGCATCCACACGTCTGACGCCGTGTCGCTCCGCAGAGTCACGCATCAGCTGAGCAAAACGCGTTGCGTCAAAGTGCAAAGCCCAGTCAAAAACCGACAGCTCCGAGGGTGGATTGGGGGAAGGCTCCACAAATCTGTGATGCTCGGCGAGTTGCACGCCCAGTGAGTATTCGGGCAGTTCACCGGCATCGCCCAATGTGCTCGCGCGCAGCCAGTAGTGGTGAAAATCAATGCCGTTGGCGCGTTGACCAAACAGGCCGAAGGGGTGAATGAAGCGGCTGCCGGCCTGTTGCCAGTTTTCAAACTGGATTCCCAGTTTGCAGGTGGCGCCGGTGACCCGGATCACCTCGGCATCGCTGATACCCAGATCCGCATAAAAGCGCCGCAGGGTGGGAATCGTGGCCTCGCCAACACCCACGGTGCCAATCTCGCTGGACTCCACCAGTATCAGTTGCACCGAGGTTCTGCCAAAATGCCGGGCCAGTCGCGCGGCGGTCATCCAGCCCGCCGTGCCACCGCCGACAATCACCAGTTTATTAAGTTTGCGTACTTCCACTGACATACCTTGATAGTTTCAAGTGAGCAGCTTACCAAAAAAAACGCCGCAAAGAGACTTTGCGGCGCGGTAAAAAACCGGGCTTACGCCCGGTCAAGACCTCAATCAGAAGTTGACGCGGGCACCCAGAGCCCAGCGTGCTTCGTAAATATTCTGGAAAGCTTTCTGCTCTTCGAACTCCAGATAGGTCTGCTGGAACTCCTCGTTAATATTGGAACCATTCACATAGAGCGCAATATTATCGGTGATATCCCAGGTGACGTTGAGGTCCAACTGACCATAGTCATCCTGATACAGACTCTGCATGCCGGTCGCCGGGTTGCCTCCGGTAATCAGGCGCGGCGAGCGGAAGTTATAAGCCAGACGTGCCGACAGGAACTCATTCTCAAACCAGCCCACAATATTGTAGGTGTCTTCCGAGTTATTGACGAACGGCAGCTCTTCACCACCCAGGCCTACGGCATCCTGTGAACTTTCAGACAGGGTGTAGTTCACATCGAAACCGAAATTGGAGATAAACCCTTCGGCAAAGTCACTGAAGGCCACCTTGGCGGCCAGCTCCACACCTTCCACCTTGCCACCGGACCCCTGAATGGGAGCGCTGAAACGCCAGGGACCACGGTTGATACCATCGGCATCGGGCTCATCCAGATAGACGTTA
>CBFGUT010000162.1:0-7449 GCA_965652265.1 uncultured Cellvibrionaceae bacterium
GCATGGGGTTGCCCATGGCCACCAGCACAATATTGGCGTTGGCGGCGTTGATAGCGGTAATCACCTGTTCGGGATCGCGCCCCTGCTCATAACCGTCGCAGGTGCCGACCACCTCTACATCAAAATCTTGTTGCAAGGTATTCGCGGCCCGTTGCGCAATGCCGGGTTTACCGCCGAATAAAAATACCCGCGCTTTGCCGCGCACGCTGTGTAAATACTGGGGCGTAAAATCGGTACCGTTGAGGTTCTGCGGAAAGCCGCGGCGATGCACCAGCCAGGTGGCGATGTCCACACCAATGCCGTCGTTGACAATCAGGGTGCGCGGCTCGTTCATGGCGTCTTTCATCGGCTGGCATTTGACGATGAAGTTGGTGTTGGCAAAAAACAAGGTGTGCGTTTCACCAGTTTCCAGCGCACGTTGTAATTGCTGCGCGAGTTCGGTGGCCGTGGTGCGCAGCAACGGAAATCCGCCCAGTGCCAGGGTGTCCGGTGATGGATTTACCGACATGTTCATGCAGTCATCTCCGTGTCGCGAAAAAATTGCGGGGTCAGCATACGTTCGGTGACTTCGCCCCAACTCAGCACCGGTCGGGTGCTCAGTGGTTGTACCGGGCTCAGCGCGCGAGTGATGGCTTGCTCGATGGAATCGGCATTACCGATTTCATAACCGAAGCGCGTGGGATAATCCGCTGCAATAAAATTCGGACAGATGGCCGGCAATTTAAAAAATTCGTATTGGATTAATTTCAAGGAGGTATCGCGCAAGTAAGCCGGTAAATTCGTACTTGAGTAAGGCGCAATACCGATACGCGCATGTTTGATGTAACGCAGTGTCTGGGCGAAAGGCATCTCGCCGTACACCGTCACGTTATCGCCATACTCCGGGTGGCGTGGGTGACCCGAGCCAATGACATGAAAATGAATCTGCGGAAAACGTTGGGAGGCGAGAATAAAAAACGTGGGATCAAACAACATGGAGCCCACGGACACCGCGTGAATGCCCTCGTCTTCATAAGGCGAGGGATCAGCTTGCTCGGCCACCGAATGATCAATACCGTGAGGCACAAAGATCAGATTGTGCCGACTGGGAATACTGTCGGCCAGGGCTTTGGACGGCAGCGCAATGGTGTTGATACCGCTCGCGGCCCGCGCAAAGGCATGGTTCACATACTCAGCGACGTTGATGGCTTCCAGTGAGTCCGATGCGCGATACAAAATCTTTGCCGACGGATTCAGCTGTTTAATCAAATCAAAAAACACCGGTGCCACGCCGCTTTCCAACAAGATAACCGTGGCTTCCTTGATCCACTGACGCAACACGTTGTTGCGCCCCTGACTGTACCAGCGGTACATCGCACTCTCCGCCGGGCGCAACCAGGTGCGCCGGGTGTTGAAAGGGTGAATCATGGTCTTCCATAAATAACACTCAACGCCCTGATGCGTGGCAATACGATTGGCTTGATCGTCTAGCGACAGGCGTGGATCAGATGTGTAGCGCGAGAGCATGCTGTAACGCAGCGAAAAAAATCGTGTCGGCCCGCGCTTGGCCAGTTCATTGGTAATGAAATGAATACTCGCCTTGCGCGGAGAGCGATAGTCGTGCGCTGACAGCACCAGGAAGTTATCCGTCGCGGTAGACGGTTGTTCCATAACAGCGGCTTGCGAATTCATAAGCATGCTCCCATTGCGTGCAAAAAAATTAATTCACCGGCTCCGGCGGATTGGGTGGATTCTCAACATAAAAATGATCTTTCAGCGGCTTCCACTGCAAAGAGGGGGTGGTGGCGTTGGTATTTAGCGCAAAGGGATAATCACCCCACCAGCCGCCTGCGGCCCAGTAGCTCCAGCCTTTCCACATCGGGCCTTCCATCAGCGACAGCATGCGTTCCAACACCTGCAGGCATTCTTCCGTGGTGGCCACACCGAATTCGCCCAGGAATAATTGTTGGTTATGTTCTGCCGCCCAAGCACTGATGCGCTCGAATTTGGGATCAAAATGGTCTGGTGGATGGCAATCGGTCTTGGTGCCGGAGTACCACTCGTCGGCGTACTGATGCACTTCAATGGTGGTGCGTTTGAGCGGATCGGTCAGGCTGGCAAATTCAGCGGCGTTGGTGGTGTCGCCCTTGGGTTTAAACCAGTCGTGCAAACCGCTCCAACTGCCACCACCGACAAAGATGCGGTTGGGCGACTCGGCATCGCGCAAGGCTTTTACGGTGCGCTTGGCCAGGTCGGCCCATTGCTTGACGGGTATATGGGCCGGTTCATTCATCAAGCCAAAGATGGTTTTGGTCGGGTCGGTAAATTCATTCGCGATACGTTGCCACAGGTCAACAAAGGCATCTTCCAGCTCAGGCTTTTCCTGGAAGGAATCGCCGTAATACTGGGCGTAGTTGTGTACATCCAGGATGACGCATAACTGCTGGGCGGCAGCTTTGTTGACCGTATTCTTCAGGCGCTTCAGTTCATCGGCGTTGAGCGGCTTGTTGGCTTCCGGCTGCAAGCGCTCCCAGCGAAACGGCAGGCGAATAACATTGGCGCCCTGGGCGGCGATATAGGCGAGTTCCGAGTCCTTGGGGTAGGTGTAATCCTTGAAGATCACGCCCGGCAAGCGCTTCGAATTGAATTCAGCGCCGGCAACATTTACCCCGGTGAGGCGCGCTGCACTCAGGCAGGTGGTGGCATGGGCTGCAGATACCGTGAGCAGTACGAGCAGTGGCAGGGAGAGAGCAAGGTGGATAAGGGATTTCATGTCGGTCGACCTCCTAACTTGTCGTATAACTCCAGGTAGCGCTCAGCTACTCTGGGCCAGGCGTATTGCCGGGAGAAAGACATGGCAATGCGCCGCCGCGCAAGATAGGCATCCTGCCCCTCCGCATGAAGTTGCAGGAGACTGTCTATGGCGGTATCCAACGATGTGTTGTCGGTACTGATAGTGAAGCCCAGACCGGAGCGCTTAGCCAAGCGCTGGAAGGGGGGAATATCGCTCAGCACCGGTGTCAGGCCCGCGCTCATCCCTTCGATAGGCGCAATCCCGAAACCCTCGTGGCGCGACAGGCAAAGAAAGTAACTGGCTTGCTGGAGCAGGCGGCGGATCTCCTCATCACTGGGATTGGCCACCAGTTGCACCTGCTGGCTAACCCCCAGTTCAGCCGCCCGCGCTTGCAGCTCGGCCAGGCTGTGGTCGTATTCGCGCCCGGCGATGATCAACTGCCAGCGGGGGTCGCGCGCCTTGAGCCGGGCAATCAGCTGCAAGGATTCCAGCAGGCCCTTGTTCGAGGACCAACGCCCGAAATACATGAGGGTTGGCTGCAGGCTCGGTGAGGCCTGGTCGCGGTATTTGTCCACATCCACGCCATTCTCAATCACCTTTAATTTCGGCTCGCTCATGATGCGGCTGAACAGGTGACCATCATTAGCGCTGGTGGCCACCACCTGGCTGTAGGCCTTGGCCGACAGGCGGGTGATGGTTTCAAAATAAGCCTGCTTGGCGCGGGAGGCAAAGCTGGTGTGGAAGAAGCCACCGTGGGTGGACAGTACTAGCGGGCGACGATGCCACCATTTGGTGACCGCCAGAAAATCGTAGAAGAAATCCACACCGTGAACATGCACCACATCCGTGGAACCCAGTTGCCCCAGAATACTCGGACACAGCGGGTAGCGGCTGGACCCATAGTAAGGCAGGCGCACCACTTCCACGCCGCCGATCTCCTCGCGCTGGGGCAGCCGCTGGCTGGTGTTGCGGAACAGCCGGTCGAGGGTAATGATCCGGGTGCTTTGCTGACCCGAGCGCGCCTGATGCATGGCAATGTTACGCACCACTTCTTCCATGCCGCCGATGGACGGCAAATACTGGCGAACAATATGGGTGACGTTAATAGACATCCTTCCTCCGGGTGGCTGATGAGTGAGGAGCCTGGGAGGCCTGCTCACGGAATTGATTGACGCGGTTAATCAACGGTTGGGATGAAGGGCTTGCCGGCGCCGGGTTGCGCAGGGTACAGCCCACCAGGAACCACAGCATCGCCGCTGTCTTGAAGGCGAATAACGAGGTGCCGCTGACGCACAGGATCAGCGCGATATAAACCGACACAAAAGCGCGAAAGCGTTGCCCGCGTTCATCGGGAATATTGAGCAGCCACAGGCTGAACCAGAGCAGCAGGCACAATGGCAAGCTGAAGGTGGAAAGCACGTAGGCATAACCCATATCGGCAAAGTTCTCGCCCGGCCCGGCGCCCAACAGGGTTGCCACATCAAACTCCGCCAGCGCCCAGCCGCTGATGGCCAGGCGGCCGAGGAAGGTGTCGCCGATACGTTCATCGATCATAGCGCCAGCCACCATCACGATAGCGATGGCACCGAAGGGCGCGAGTATGGCGAGGTACAAGCCTCTACCGCTAAGCACCAGCCTCATGGCCACCATCAAGGACACGGACATCAGCGCGAAGCGCGAATCCGCCAGCACCATCAACACGATCGCGGCACCAAAAAAGAAAATACCCTTGCGCCACTCGGCTTTGTCGCGGCTCAGGCCCCAAGCGGCAGTAATGGCAGCGAAGTTGCCCAGGGAGACGGGTTCGAGGAACACCGAAGATACCCGATGACTGCCCAGTAAACCGGGAAGTAACGTGCGGCCAATGCCTTCGGGGCGGATGCCGTTCATCTGCAATTTACTGTCGCGCACATATTCGGTGATGACCTGCAAATTACCGATATTTACGTAGTAGCCGAAGATGTTGAAGAACTGGGTGTAGAGATCGAGCAGGAAGAATTCGAACAGTCCCATGGCCAAGACCACGCTGAATGCATAGGTCAGCGCACGGTCGGCCAGCTCGGGGCGGCCGATGTTGCAGCCGAGCCAGAAGAAGGCCAGCGGGATCAATAAGTCGCGGAAGGCTTTGATTTCAATCTCGCCGCTCAACAGGGTCAGCAGGCAGAGCAGGGCGCCCATCAGGGCCAGAATGACGATGACACCAGGCAGCAGGCGGCGCATCAGGATCGGCAAACAGGCCGCCAGGATCACGGCTTCAGCCAGGCCGACCATAGCGCGGGAGACAGAAAACACCTGGGTGTTGATCAGGCACAGCAAGGCTTGGTAGGACACGGCGGCCACCAGAATTCCCAATACCAGACGCCGCTCGAACACCTGCTCGGCGCTTGCGTCTTTCATGGGCGAACCGTCCAGGGCGGGCGACGAAGCCAGCAGGCCGGGCGCTGATTGATAGCGTGCAAATCCCATCTTGACCTCTACCGTAAAGGGCCTATTGCCCCAGGGCCACACCCACCAGACGCACGCCGACACCCCACAAACTGGCGCAGAGGTTTTCCAGATCTTTCATCCGCGAGTTGTGCTGCCGGGCGATCAGCAAGGCTGCGCCGGCATGGGCGGCCACTAACTGGGCGTCGCGGTTGCGCGCCATGGGCGGGGTACTGATCAGGGTCACATCGAACCGGTTGGCCAGCTCGCCCACATAGTCCCGGTAGTTCCTGCCCGACAGCAGTTCCTGGGGATTGGGCGCCTGGGTACCGGCGGGCAATAACCAGAGGGATTGCAGTGTAGTAACCGGCAGGGGCTGGATGCGCGCGCGGTCGGCGATCAGGTCGGACAAGCCCGGCTGGCGGCTGTCGATCCCGAATAATTTGTACAGATGCGGCTCGCGCAGGTTGCTGTCGATCAGCAATGTGCGTAGCCCTAGCTGGGAAAAGACAATAGCCAGGTTAGCGGTGGTACGGGCGATGGTGTCGGCCTCGTCTGCACCCACCACCGCCAGGCTGAGATTTGGTGCAGTGTTGAAGTAGCGCAGCATGAGTTCACTACGCAGGCTGCGCAGGGCCTCCACCTCGCTGCTGTCCGGCTTGAACACCGCCGTCAGCGACGGCGCGAGCCGGCTGGCGGCATCGGGTACCGAGGTATAGGCAAACTGTCGGGCGAGCACGGAGCGGATATCTGCCGGGCTGACCAGCCCAAGGAGTAAGGCCGCCTCGCCGAAGCGGATGCCCCGCTCATTTTGCAAGGCGATGATGGCCTTGAGGTCGGCGGCGGTGATCTTGCCGTTATCCACCAGCATATGGCCCATCTTGACGCGGGTACTGGGGACTTGCAGGTCTTCAGCGGTAGCCTGTGCCAGGTTGTTCATCGCTTGATCTCCCTTTTGGACCAATTCCGTTCCAGAGGTATGTAAGCCAGCACGGGGATACCCAGGCTGGCTTCCAGTTCGTCACCGCTGCGGACCCGCCGGTCAATCCACTCCCAACACAGGGCGACGGCTGTGCCGAGCAACAGGCCGAGCATGGTGGCAATCACCAGGTTCAGGGCCGGCTTGGGTTCGGTGGGTTTGCTGGGCACCGCGGCAGTATTGAGGATGGCCACATCGGTCAAGGCGATACGGCTCTCCAGCTTGGTCTGTGAGGCGCGCGCCAGGGCAGCATCGTAGGCGGCCTGGGCGTTATCCACTTCTTGGCGCAGCAGGGTGAGTTGGTTGCGGTTGCGGTTCAGTTGCAGCACATGTTCTTTTTGGGCGGCGACCTCAGCCTTTAACTGCTCCTCGCGGCTTTGGGACAGCTCAACCGACGAACGCAGGCTACCGCCCACCAGTTTGAGGGTGCGTTGCAACTGGGTTTGCAGTGCATCGACTTCCCGCTGCGCCTGGCGATATTGCGGGTGATTACTGCCGACCTGGGAGCCCACCTCGGCCAGATGCGCCTGAGCCTGAGACAGCTCGTCAGAGATCTTTTGTACCTGGGGGTTGGTCAGCACATGTTCCGGCAGGGCACCGGGTTTGCTGCCATCCAGTTGTTTGCTGCGGCTTTGCTCATCGAGCCGCTGGCCTTGCACCACCAGCAACATGGAAGAAAGTTCTGCGAGCTTGGCGCTCTCCAGGTCCAGTCGGTCACTGGAGGCAATGATGTTGTGTTCTTCCTGATAGGCGGCCAGTGCATTTTGCCGATCCACCAGGTTTTCCCGCAGGGCTTCCAGTTGCAGGTCGTACCATTGAGTGACTTGTTTGGCCGGCTCAATGCGCAGCTCCAGGTTGGTCTGGATATAAGCCTGGGCAAAGGCATCGGCAATGCGCGCCGCCAATTCCGGGTTGCGGGCTTTGAAGGAAATGCTCAGCACACTGCTGTCGCGCTGAGGAGTAACCGACAGCCCGGTCTTGAGGTAATAGAGCAGCCAACCGCGCGAGGGCAGGGGTTCGGTACTAACGGCGCGAAACTCTGGCTGCAGGGCCGGCTCTTCGATTAGGTTGAGCTGGTCGATCACCTTGTTGGCCACGTTACGGCTGCGGATGATATCGGCCTGGGTGGCGATATAACCGGACAGCATCCGCGCCGGCAGGGCTTCTCCGCTGATGGGGTCCTGCCCTTTGCCGTCGATGATCAATTCGGTGGATGCCGTATAGGACTTGGGTGTCTGGAAGGTAACAACACCGGCCACCACCACCGCGATCA
>CBFGUT010000163.1:0-7445 GCA_965652265.1 uncultured Cellvibrionaceae bacterium
CCTCAGACCTCAGACCTCAGACCTCAGACCTCAGACCTCAGACCTCAGACCTCAGTCACTCCCACCCCCCGCAACACCTCCACCAGCATCTCAATATGATCCACCCGGTCATTTAAGGCGGGGATGTAGTGGTAAGTCTCGCCACCGGCGTGCATAAATACCTCGCGGTTTTCCACTTGAAGCTCTTCCAGGGTTTCCAGGCAGTCGGCACTGAAGGCGGGGCTGAGAATGGCGATATGTTTGCAGCCCTCACTTGGCAGTTTTTTCAGGGTCTCGTCGGTGTAGGGTTTGAGCCACTCGGCCTTGCCGAAACGCGACTGGAAGGTGGTGAGGCAGTCGTCGGGATTCAATCCGGCTTTTTCCGCTGCCAGACGTGTGGTTTTCTGGCAAAAACAGTAGTAGGGGTCGCCTTTTTCCAGGCTGAATCTGGGAGTGCCGTGATAGGAGAATACCCATTTTTGGGGTGCGCCGTGAGCGGCTTGATGCTCTCGCAGGCTGTTGGCCAATGCCTGAGTGTAGCCGGGGTGTTCACAGTAGCCGCTGATAAAATGCAATTCTGGCACCCAGCGCCAGTGTTGCAGTTCGCGCGAGACGGCATCGAATGTAGAACCCACAGTGGCAGCGGCGTACTGCGGGTAGAGTGGCAGTACCACAATTTTGCGCACACCGCGGGCCTGGAAACGCTGCAGGGCGCTGGCGATTGAGGGGTTACCATAGCGCATACCCAGTTCCACTTGTACGTCCGGGGGCAGGCGCTCGGCAATGGCCGCTGTTTGCTGGCGGCTGATAACCAACAGTGGTGAACCCTCATCGGTCCAGATTCCCGCATAGAGAGCCGCCGATTTCCTGGGGCGAATGCGCAGGATAATGCCGTGCAGGATCAGCTTCCATAGCAGCCGGGGGATCTCCACAATGCGGGGGTCTGACAGAAATTCCGCTAAATAGCGGCGCAGTGCCGGTGCGGTGGGAGCATCGGGAGTCCCCAGGTTGGTGACCAGCACTCCCACACGCGGTGAGTTTTTGACCGTGTCGTGGGCATTGTCAGTGAGGGCGCGAAATCGTGCAGCCATAACGTGTCCTTGAGAAAGTTGTGTGAGCAGTTTACCAGCAAAAATGTCAGTACCCGGCTTTTACGTGGCGGGAAAAAGTTGTGATCAGTGAGATTGCCATGGGTCTTTGCCTCCGATTACCGAGCCTGGTGATACTCAGTGAGGTCAAGCGACGAGAGGGTGCCCACTTACAGGGCTTGGCCCCTGCGCGCCTGTGATCCAAACGCGGCAGGGGGGAGGGAGATGAGCTTTTTACTTGGCGGGTTTAATGCGCAGTATGGCGCCATTGGATTCGTCGGTGAGTAAATAGAGAAAGCCATCCGGCCCCTCCACCACATCGCGCAGGCGCTTGCCCACTTCTTTGCCCAGCAATCGCTCCTCGTGCATAACGCGTTCGTCCTCGATGTCCAGCCGCGACAGCACCTGGCCTCTGAGGGAGGCGACAAACAAACTGCCCTGCCAGCCGGGAAAGGCGTCGCCCGTGTAAAAGGTCATGCCAGCGGTGGCAATGGAGGGCAGCCAGTAGTAGAGGGGTTGCTCCATGCCCTCCTTGCGTACGCCGATACCAATCTTGCCGCCGCCATACTGTTCGCCGTAGGTGATCACCGGCCAGCCGTAGTTAAGCGTGGCGCGGGCAATATTGATTTCATCACCGCCCTGGGGGCCATGCTCGTTGGTCCAGAGCTCGCCGGTCTGGGGGTGCAGGGTTGCGCCCTGGATATTGCGATGCCCCCAGGACCAGATTTCATCCAGCCCCTCGCGGCCCACATAGGGGTTATCGTCGGGAACACTGCCGTCGCTGTTGATACGAACGACTTTGCCGATATGGTTGTCGAGCTTTTGCGGGTAGGCGAGGTCGAAATCCTGCTGGCGGTCGCCGAGGGTGATAAACAGTCTGCCCGCCTGGTCAAACACCAGACGCGAGCCAAAATGGCCATTGCTGTTGACCTTGGGGCGCTGGCTGAAAATCACTTCCACATTGTCCAGTCGGCCCTCGCCCAGCTGCCCGCGGGCCACCGCCGTGCTGGTGCCGCCATCACCGGGCTCGGAGAAACTGAAGTATACCCAGCGGTTGTCGCTGAAGTTTGGATCCAAGGCCACATCCAGCAACCCGCCCTGGCCGCGTGCGGTAATTTCCGGCAGTCCTTGCAGGGCCGGGCCTTTCTCGCCGCTGGGGGAGACAACACGCATCTGCCCGGGGCGCTCGGTCACCAGCATGGAGCCATCGGGCAGGAAAGCCAGCCCCCACGGGTTTTGCAGGCCCTCGGTGACAGTTTCCACGGTGAATGATGCGCGCTCGCTGGTGATGGTGCTCGCCGCCTGTGCCGGCACCGCCAGCAGGGCCGCCAACAGCAGTAGGGTGGTAAGCTTGCCTGGGAACATAAGCGGTCTCCTGTGTGATCTATCGCCATGCTACCAAGGGCGGCAAAGCGCCTCAATGACCGTTACCTTTCTTGACCCGGCGGTCTTATTCTGTGCGTGTCACGGGCCGGCCTCGCGCCCCTCCCGCCCGCCGTCGATGTGTGCTACCTTCTCGGCTGTTGTCTATCAATTGTCAGGGATTGCCCATGCTGATGTTTTACCCCGAGATCAAACCCTATGCCCGCCACCAGATCGCGGTGGAGGCGCCCCACGAACTCTACGCGGATGAGTCCGGGAACCCCGACGGGGTGCCGGTACTGTTTGTCCACGGCGGGCCCGGTGCGGGTTGTGGCAAGTACGACAGGCGTTTTTTTGATCCGGAGGCCTATCGCATTATCCTCTTTGACCAGCGCGGCTGTGGCCGCTCCACCCCGCATGCCGAATTAGGTGGCAACACCATCCAGGCGCTGGTGGAAGACATGGAGCGTATCCGCGAAAAACTGGGTGTGGACAAATGGGTGCTGTTTGGGGGTTCCTGGGGGTCCACCCTCAGCCTGGTTTATGCCCAGACCTATCCCGAACGGGTACTGGGTATGATTCTGCGCGGCGTCTTTTTGTGCCGTGAGCGCGATCTGAACTGGTTTTATCGTGAGGGTGGCGCCAGCGCGGTGTTTCCCGACTACTGGCAGGATTTTGTGGCCCCCATTCCCGAGGATGAACGCCACGATTTGATACGCGCTTATCACACGCGCCTCACCGGTGACAACGATCTGGTGACCATGGCGGCCGCCAAGGCCTGGTCGCTGTGGGAGGGGCGCTGTGCCACCCTGCGGCCCAATCAGGATGTGGTGGATTCATTTTCCAACCCCTACAAGGCGCTGGCGCTGGCGCGTATAGAATCCCATTACTTCGTTAATCAGGCCTTCCTTGAAGAGAATCAAATCCTGCGCGATGCCTCGCGCCTGGCGGGTATTCCGGGGGTTATCGTTCACGGTCGCTACGACATGGTATGCCCATTGGATAATGCATTCGATCTGCAGCGTGTATGGCCCGATGCGGAGTTACAGATTATTCGCGACGCCGGTCACGCCTCGCGCGAGGCGGGTATCGTGGATGCCCTGATTCGCGCCACCGACGCCATGGCACGCAAGTTCCGGCACGACACCGACAACCTGGCCTGAAGGGCTTGTCGGTTTTGATCGAATAGAGTCTGCAGAATAAAAATTTCGCTATGCATTGTTGCCCACCTGTCAGTTAGAGCCAATAACCATGCGTGGATTGATCCAGAGAGTCTCCAGTGCCGCTGTGGAGATTGAGGGCAAAACGGTCGGTGCCATTGATCGGGGTCTGCTGTTGTTGCTGGGTGTGGAAAAAGCTGATACCCAAACACAGGCCGATAAATTGCTGGATAAGGTGCTGGCCTATCGGGTCTTCCCCGATGCCGAGGGCAAGATGAACCTGAATGTCCAGCAGGCCGGTGGTGGGCTGTTGGTGGTGTCTCAGTTTACACTGGCGGCGGACACCAGCCGCGGTCTGCGGCCAGGGTTCTCCACCGCCGCTGCGCCCGCCGACGCCGAGCGTTTATACGATTATTTTGTCTCGCAATTGCAGGCACGTCATGTCCCTGTGGCGACGGGCATTTTTGCGGCCAATATGCAAGTGTCACTGGTGAACGATGGGCCGGTGACTTTTTTACTGGAAGCCCAATAGGAGGCGATATGAAAATAATGATGAAGGGATTGCTCAGTGGTTTCATACTCTGTTTGAGTGTGTCTGCTTGGGCGCAAAGTTCTGTGTGGGAAGCCAGTTATAAAGGCAATCGGGTGTTGCTGGGCGGTACTGTGCATATGCTCAAAGCCAGTGATTATCCCCTGCCGGCGGAGTACCCGGCGGCACTCGAGGCCGCGGATGTGGTGGTTTTTGAGACGGACATGCTGGCCATTGAAGATCCGGCCTTCGGTATGAAGGTGGCCCAGGCAATGATGTTGCCGGCGGGCACGACACTGCAGTCCACTCTGAAACCTGACACCTGGCAGGCGCTACAGGCCTTTGCTGCCGAGAGTGGATTTCCCCTGGGACAATTCCAGATGTTTCAGCCCGCCATGGTCAGCATCACCATGACGGTACTGGAAATGCAGAAGCTGGGTTTTGCCGAGGGCGTGGACAAATACTACTTTGATCAGGCGCGCAAGCAGGAGAAATCGATTCAGTCACTGGAAACGCCCGATGAACAATTACAACTACTGGTGTCCATGATCGATGTGGACCCGGATGAAATGATCGCCGTTACCCTCAAAGATCTGGAAACCCTACCGGAAATGCTGGACGATACCGTGGCCGCATGGCGCCGCGGCGATACCGATGCGCTGGATGATTTTATGGGCGAGCGTATGCGCACCGAAGTGCCGGAGCTCTATGACATAATGATCATCCAGCGCAACCGCAATTGGACTGAACAGATACTGGCAATGTTGCAAACACCCGAGACGGAATTGGTACTCGTGGGCGCCATGCACCTGGCGGGCGACGACAGCCTGCAGTCCATGCTGGAAGCCAAAGGCGTAAAAGTGAAACGCTATTCGGTGAAATAGTTGCATCAGACATCAGACATCAGACGTCCGACGTCAGGTATCTGACATTCACTCCGCCACCGGCTGACAGCGGGCGTGCTGCAATACCCACTCCCGCTCACTCTGACGATGGCGCAACAGGCAGTCTTCTCCCTGGCGATATAACTCGAAGTGGTCCGGGCGGTCCACGATGCGTTCACCCACACCCTGGTTGTCCAGTTGTTGGTAAGGACGGCGTTCGACAATCAGCACATGGCTTTCGGTGAGGGCACTGGAGGAGAGAAAAGTCTCGGTTCCCAACGCTTCGGAAACGCGCTCTTTTAGCTCGGCCTGCACTGCAGCGTCCGGTGCGACCAATACCGCCGAGACGGGTTCCCGGGTGGTATCGGTGCTCTCACAGGCACTGAGCACAAGCAGGCTGGTGATAATCCATAACTGACGCATCAGGGGAGCCTCCGTAATAACTTGTCGCCCAGGCCCGGTGGGTGATGGACCCTGCCTTCTGCCTCTGCTGCTGCTTTGGCTTTTTGGCGGTGGCTCTCGCCACTGATTTTCTCGCCGCTGGCGCCCGGACAACTGCCGTGTTGTAAGTGATAGAGCGCGGCGGCCAGGCGCTCTTCGTCGGGGTCGCCCAGCAAGTGTTCGTAGTCGTCGCTATCAATCAGGCAACCGGGCAGTTCCGCCGGGTTGGTGCTGTCGGCGTTGCCGGGGAAAAAGCCATCGGAGTAGTCCCCCCACTCCTTGGCGTTCACACCACGGAATTGTGTGGTGTAGTAAGAGGTACCGCAGTTATCCAGCACATAGGCGCCATAGGGTTTGCCACAGGTGGGAGAGCCGATAAGCACCACCTCCACATCAATACCGCGCAAGCCATTGATGACTGACTCGGAGGCCGAACAGGTATTGCCGCTGCTCAGCACATACACGCGGTTGAGATTGAGGCTGGGCAGGGCTTCGCCGTTGCTGACGCTAAAACCCAGCCCCTGAGTGTAAAAAGGCATGGGTTCCAGCAAGTCACCGGTAAAAGGATCGCGAGTGGGGTGTTTATCGTTGAACTCCATGGTTTCAAAGTCCTGACCCGCCGCCTGGGTGCCGGCGATCATATGCCCCAACTGACCGGCAATTGCCAGATAACCGCCGCCGTTATAGCGCATATCCAGGATCAGCTCGCTCACACCCTCACTCTCAAATTGCTCGAATGTATTTTTGAGGGCGGCTTCGGCGGTGGCAATATAGGCATTAAAGACCAGATAGCCCACCTTGCCGGTGGCGGTATCGAAAATCTCTGTGGTCTGCACGGGTGCCAGGGTGATTTCGGTGCTGGTGAGGTTGATGCTACGTGGCTCGTCGGCATTCAGGTCCTGAAACACAAACGCGTGAGTCTCGCCCAACTCGGCGGGGAAGAGGCCGGCGTTCAGTGTGTTGACGCCGTTTTGGGTGTCATTGGACACCATATCTACGCCGTCAATTTCCAGCACCCTGGCACCGCGCTCAATGCCCGCAGCCGCGGCTGGCGAGTCGGGTTGGGTGTAGACCACCACGACTTCCCGGGGTGGAAGGTCACGTACCACGGCCCAGGCGAGGCCATAGCCAGCGCTGACGCCTGACTCAGTTCGCTTGCGGTAAGTATTGGTATCCTCATACCAGTGGAACCGGTCCTTGGCTTCTCCCGTCGGTGAGAGCTGAGTGGTTTTTAACAGGTTGAAGTACGCCTGGGTGTTGGCATAAAGCGCGGGATTGCGGTCGATGATTTCGTCGTACCACAGGTACACGTCGTTGCTCATGGAGCGCAGATAATTATTTTCGTCCAGCCAGGAGCCCTGCTGGTCCGGATACGGCTGGCCGCTGTAGGGCGCGATGCCGGTTCGCGGGTTCTCGCAGAGGTTAAAAAAGTTTTCCGCGGGCTTAAACACGCCCTGTTGCCAGGAGCTGACACTGCTGGAGGAACTGACCGAGCTGGAAGAGCTGATGCTGGAATGGCTGGAGCTGTTATTGGTCGGGGGGGTGGAGTCGCCGCCACAGCCGCTCAGGACGGCCAGGGCCAGAAGGATCGCCGCCGGAGCGAGATGTCTCAATGGGTATGGCATGTTTTTCCCTGTAAAGATCTATGAATTCCTCCACTATGCTATCAGCGACTGAGCCAGGCGGCTATGGCAAGGGTCACAAGTGCCACACTGGCGGCGGGCAGATTTTGCCAGTGCAGATCGCGCAGCACGGCTAACAGACTGTCGTGGGCAAAGAGTGCAGCTGCGGCCAGGGCAATCAGCGCGATCAACCCGCGACGGCGTCTGCGGCGCTGTCGCTTTTCGCCCTCGGCCAGTACCGCCTGGGTTTGCTCCAGCGACTGCCGCAGCGGTTCCAGTTGCTGCAGGTTGGTGAGGCCGTTGAACACCAGTTGCGGTACCTGGGGGAACTGTTCCATCCACTCCGGGCCATAGCGCTTGAGTTCACGCCACAGGCTGAT
>CBFGUT010000164.1:0-7378 GCA_965652265.1 uncultured Cellvibrionaceae bacterium
GGGGCTGGTGAAGGGTGCCTCCTTCTACAATCCCTGGCGCAACCCGGAGCGTGCCAAATCGCGGCGCGATCTGGTGCTGGAGGTAATGCACAGCAGCGGCCTGATTGCCAGACAGGAATACCAGCGCGCCATTGAGGCACCGCTCGGCGTGGTGGCGCCCAATCAGCGGGCGCAGACTACCTACCCGGCCTTTATCGATCTGGTAAAGCGCCAATTGGCCCGTGATTATCGCGAGGAGGACCTGCAAACCGAGGGGTTGCGGATTTTTACCACCCTCTCGCCCATGGTGCAGCGTCAGGCCGAGGCCGTATTGAGCCAGCGTATTGACGCCCTGGAACGTCAGCACAAGGTCGAAAACCTGGAGGGCGCCCTGGTGGTGACCTCGGTGGGAGCCGGGGAAGTGTTGGCGCTGGTGGGGGGGCGTCAGCCGCGCTTTGCCGGTTTCAATCGGGCACTGGATGCCCGCCGCCCGGTGGGTTCCCTGATTAAGCCCTTTGTCTACCTGACCGCGCTCGAACAGCCCGAAAGGTATCACTTGGGCACCATGATCAGCGATGAGCCGGTCAGTGTCGGCAGCGACGATGGCCAGTTGTGGCAGCCGCAGAACGCCGACCGCCGCAGCCACGGCCAGGTGCCCCTGATCGAGGCACTGGCGCACTCCTATAACCAGGCGACGGTGCGCCTGGGGATGCAGGTGGGGTTGGCGCAGGTGGCGGAGACTATCGAGCGGGCGGGGTTTGATGGCACCATTCCCCAGGTGCCGTCCATCACTCTGGGCGCTATTGCCATGTCGCCCTACCAGGTGGCCACCAGTTACCACACGCTGGCGGCCGAGGGCAGCTATACACCCCTGCGGGCCATTCGCGATGTGCTCACGGCGGAGGGGAAGCCTCTGAGCCGCTACCCCCTGGTCTTGCAGCAGCGTTTCAGTGCCGGCAGTAGTTTCGCCTTGCAGTACGCGCTGCAGACGGTGTTGCGAGAGGGCACGGGCAGTCGCGTCTACAAGCAGTTTCCCGAAAGTCTGCCGCTGGCCGGCAAAACGGGTACCACGGACGACCAGCGCGATAGCTGGTTCGCCGGTTTCAGTGGCCAGCACCTGGCGGTGGCCTGGCTGGGTCGGGATGACAATAGCGCCACTCCCCTGACCGGTAGTGCCGGAGCGCTGCAGGTGTGGGCAGACCTTATGCAGGCGCTGCCCACCTTGGGGGTAAACCTCCAGCCCCCCGAGGGCATCAGCTTTGACTGGGTCGATAGCACCACCGGTAAACTGAGTGCCGAGGGCTGCGAAAACGCCATCTGGTTACCGCTCCCCGAGGGTTATGGCCCACAGGACAGCAGCCGCTGTTATCTGCAACAACAGCGCCGCGAGCGCAGTTGGTGGTACCGATTTTGGCATTGATGACACGTATTGAGGATATAGGCGAATGCGCAAAAATTTGAGATTGTCAGGATGGCTGATGCTGATGTTGTTGGTGACCGCGTGTACCAGTGGCCCCCGGCAGCCGGCGCCTGTGGATGACAGCGACCCTGGTAGTGAACCGCTACCCGGCACGAGTGAGACGCCGGAGCCGCTGCCGCCCAGCAGCGACGGCGCGGTGTTTGCGCTGCTGCGTCAGGCGGAGAGTCACTACCAGCGGGGTGAAGACGAGCAGGCCATTGCCGCTGCCGAGCGCGCTCTGCGCATCGACCGGCGCCATGCCCCGGTCTACCTGGTGCTTGCCCGCAGCTATCTGCGCCTGGATCAGCCCCGACAGGCGGAGTCTTTCGCCCGCCACGGCTTGCGCTATGGCCGCGACCCGCTGGTGGTGGATGCGCTACAGGCCGTTTTGCAGCGTGTCAGTGAAGGGCAATAATGCTGGCTGAACGCTGAACGCTGAACGCTGAACGCTGAACGGTTTAAAGCTTGACGGGCAGGGGGGCTGTCAGGCTGATATGGCTCTTTGATGGGTCGATATGTGTGTGGTAAGCGATCACTTCCACACCCGCCGCCACTGCCTCGGTGAGGGTTTGGGCGTAGACTGGGTCGAGGTGGGCGGCGGGCTCCACCCATTCTACACCCGTGTGTTGGACGCAAAAGAGCAGCACCGCGCGCTGGCCCGCCGCGGCGATGCCCATAAGTTCGCGCAAGTGGCGGCTGCCGCGCTGGCTGACGGCGTCGGGGAACATGCCCTGACCCGGGGCCTCCATCAGGGTGACACTTTTGACTTCCACATAACAATCGACACCGGCCCCGCTGAGCAAAAAATCGATACGCGAGCGCTCCTGGCCGTATTTAACTTCGCTTTTGTGCTGCGGGTAGTGGCGCAGCTCGGCGATGGCGTCGCGCTCCAGCGCCGCTTTTACCAGGGCGTTGGCGCGGTGGGTATTGATGCCCGCCAGATGGCCGCTGGGGGTGGTGGCCACTTCCCAGGTGTGGGGATATTTGCGGGTCTTGCTGACGGAGGTGGAATACCAGCAGGGGGCCTCGGGTTGGATACAGTGACGCATGGAGCCGGTATTGGGGCAGTGGATGGTGAGCATGCCGCCGTCAGCGGTGGTAATGTCGGCCAGAAAGCGCTTGTAGCGTCGGATCAGGCGGCCCTGTTGCCATTTTTCGCTCATGGGGATCGGGTCTCTGGTGTAAACGGGCGTCAGTATAAAGGATGGCAGGCGTAACTTCTGCCGCACTTGGGCGAAAAAGGCCAAAAAATGCTGGAACCGTTTTTTGATATCTGGTAGCTTCCCTGTCCTTCCAAAAGCGCCACCGGCGCTGTTGGAGCTGTGTTAGATCCTTGTGAGTAAAACGGGTGTCGCACTGAATGTCGGGACAAGTACTCCCGGCGTTACAAAGCGGCACTATTATTCCCCGGCCCCGGCTGCTGGACTGCCTGCGGGCGCGTTCAGAGAGAGGAGAAAGAGGCTATATCCATGCCCAATTCGTCACCCAAAGCGGAAAGTTACACGTTGCGGACCTTCGCCCCCTACAAAGAGAAAAAGGGCGAGGAGTATATGAACGAGAAACAACTTGAGCATTTCCAGAACCTGCTCCTGGCCTGGCGCCGCGAGTTGATGGAGGAAGTGGACCGCACCATGAGCCATCTGAAGGATGAGGCGGCCAACTTTCCCGACCCGGCTGACCGCGCCAGTCAGGAAGAGGAGTTCAGCCTGGAGTTGCGCACCCGTGATCGCGAGCGCAAGCTGATCAAGAAAATCGACAGTACTCTGGAGCTGATCGAGAATCACGATTACGGCTACTGTGATGCCTGCGGCGTGGAAATTGGTATCCGTCGCCTGGAGGCACGCCCTACCGCCACCTTGTGTGTGGACTGCAAGACCCTGGATGAAATCAAGGAAAAACAGGTCGGCGGTTAACCGCTCCGTCCCTCTGAGTCGGGCCAGGCGTCCGGCTCCAGCCTTTGCTGATGATTGACCCCGCACGCCCTTCCAGCGCCCCCTATGTGGGGCGCTTTGCTCCCTCTCCCTCGGGCCCTCTGCATGCCGGTTCGCTGGTGAGTGCACTGGCCAGTTATCTCGATGCGCGCGCCTGTGGGGGACGCTGGCTGGTGCGTATGGAGGATATAGACCCACCGCGGGAGGAGCCCGGCGCTGCGCAGCGGATTCTCGAGGCCCTGCTGGCCCACGGCCTGGCCTGGGACGGCGATGTCCTCTGGCAGAGCCAGCGCAGTGAGGCCTATCTTGAGACCCTGGAGCGCTTACAGGCACTGGGTTTGCTTTACCCCTGCAACTGTACGCGCCGGCAGTTGGCGGCCAGCGGTGGTATCTACGATGGTCACTGCCGCCATCACCCGCCTCGTCGCGGGCCGGTGGCACTGCGGCTCAAACTCTACGATCTGCCCGGCGACTATGCCCGACTGCCGGATGAACTGGTGTTTAGAGACCTACTGCAGGGCGAGCAGCGCCAGGATCTTGCCCGCCAAGTGGGCGATGCGGTGGTCAGACGCAAGGATGGACTCTTTGCCTATCAGCTGGCAGTGGTAGTGGACGATATTGCCAGTGGCATTACCCATATCGTGCGCGGCAGCGATTTGCTGGAGGTCACGGCGCGACAAACCCGGCTGTTTGAACTCCTCGATGCGCCTGTGCCGGTGTATGCGCATGTGCCGGTGGTGACCGACGCCGCCGGGCGCAAGCTCAGCAAACAGAACCATGCGCCAGCCCTGGATCTGCAACGAGTGGGGGAAAATCTCTGGCAGGCGCTGGTGTTTTTAGGGCAAAATCCCCCTCAAACCCTGCGTACAGCGGCCACCGGGGAGATTCTCTACTGGGGAGTCCAGCACTGGCGGCGACACCGACTCACTGACCGGCGCGCGACGGCACCGCGCCAGTAACTTTTGGACTGTTTATGAACAACCAGCGCCTGGTGATTTTACTGCTGCTGATTGCTTATATCTTCTCGCCCACGATCTTCACCTGGATCGTCAATCCCGAGGGCGCCTGGTATCGCCCCTATATCATGTGGATATTGGTGATTGCCATCGCCTACGCCATTCAGGCGCGCAAACAGTTGCCATGACTTTTTCCCTGACCTTTGTCGCCACGATCGGTCTGGCCTATCTGCTGTTGATCTTCGGCATCGCCACCATTACCGATCGCGGCTGGATACCCCGCCGTATCACCGAACACCCGGTGACCTATGTACTCTCGCTGGGGATTTTCGCCAGTGCCTGGGCCTTTTACGGGGTCATTGATCTCGCCTTTCAGTTTGGCTACGGCGCTCTCGCGTATTACCTGGGTACCGGCGCCCTGTTTCTGTTTGCCCCGGTGGCACTGGCACCCATCACTGAGTTAGCGCGCCGCCATCAGGTGCACTCGCTGGCGGACCTGTTGGTGTTCCGCTATCACAGCCACGGCATTGGTGCTCTCACCACCCTGTGTATGCTGCTGGGGATACTGCCGCTGATGGCGCTGCAGATACAGGCGCTGGCCGATACCATGCATATCCTGACGGTGAGCGGCAATCCCTCTCTGCCGTTGGCGGGCACTGGTCTGAACTTCAAGGATTTGATGGCCCTGGCCTACTGCGCCATTCTCGCCCTGTTTACGGTGTTGTTTGGTTCCAGCCGCGAGCAACACCGTGGCTTGATTACTGCCATGGCGTTTGAATCGCTGCTCAAGGTCTGCGCCCTCTGCGCCGTGGGCCTGGTGGCGGTGTATGGGGTATTCGGGGGCTTTGGCGGGCTCGACGACTGGCTGGCGCGCAACCCGGAAAATCTCGCGTTGCTGCATACGCCGATCCGTGACGGTGCCAGCCACACGCTGCTCTTGGTGTTTGTGGCCACGGCGGTGACCATGCCCCACATTTTTCATATGGGGGTGGCGGAGAATCCCATCCTGCGCAATACCCGCACCGTCACTTGGGCTTTCCCTTTGTTTTTGCTGTTTCTGGCGCTGCCCATTTTCCCCATTCTCTGGGCCGGCTTTGAACTGTCGGTGCCTCTGCCGGCGCAGTATTTTACTCTGGGGGTGCCCATTCTCGCGGGTTCCACCAGCCTGACGCTGCTGGCCTTTATCGGCGGTCTCTCCGCCGCCACCGGTGCCATGGTGGTGATTACCCTGGCCCTGTCCACCATGGTGATGAACCACTGGCTGCTGCCCTATTCCCGTCTGCGCGGGCGGCAGGATATCTACAGCCAACTGGTCTGGCTCAAACGGGTGGTGATTGCGGTACTGTTTCTGGGCGGCTATCTGTTTTACTGGATGCTCGATAACCGTCAGAGTCTTTTTAATCTGGCGCTGGTGGCGTTTATTGAAACCCTGCAGTTTTTACCGGGCATTTTTTCCATCGTCTTCTGGCCCCGGGGCAATCGTCGGGGGTTTATTGGCGGTTTGGTGGTGGGGACCAGTGTCTGGGCGCTGGGGCTGTTGATTCCCATGCTCACCGGTCTGTCCAGCCTGCCATTGCCCTTTACCGATGACAGTCTGACATTAGGAATTTCCCGCTGGAGCGAAATTACCGTGCTGTCACTGGGGCTCAACACGCTGATTTTTATCGGTCTGTCGATCCTGACCCGCCAGACCGAGGAGGAGGCCTATAGCGCCGAGCTGTGTGCCGCCGACGAGCTCAGCCACCCCGTGCGCCAGGCGCTGGATGTGCACTCGGCGGAGGAGTTTAAGGCGCGTCTCGCCAAGCCGCTGGGCAAGGTGACCGCCAGTCGCGAGGTGGATATCGCGCTCAAGCAACTGGGGCTCAATGTCGCCGAGCGGCGACCCTATGCGCTGCGGCGCCTGCGCGACCAGGTGGAGGCCAATCTATCGGGTCTGATGGGTATTCATGTGGCCAGCGAAATTATGGATAACCATCTGCCCTATAAATTGGCGGAGGTGCGCGACACCGTGGATATCCATTTAATTGAGAATCGACTGTCGCAGTATCGCAGTCACTTGACCGGCATGGCGGCCGAACTCAATAACCTGCGCCTGTACCATCGCAAGACCCTGCAGGAGTTGCCCATGGCGGTGTGTTCGCTGGGGCGCGACAAGGAAATCCTCATGTGGAACAAGGCCATGGAGCGCCTGACCCGTATCGGTGCCGACGATATTATTGGTTCGCGCCTGGACGACCTGGCCCAACCCTGGTGCGACCTGTTGTCCAATTTCAGCGATGGCGAAGACTCCCATTTCTACCGCCACGAAATCAGCCTTGATGGACGCCCGCACTGGATCAGCCTGCACAAGGCGGATATTGAGGGGCCGGTGAGTCGTCGCCCCGGGGCGCCCTTCGCCAAGGGAGAGTACGACCAGGTGATCCTGCTGGAGGATGTCACCGAGACGCAATTGCTGGAGCGGGAGCTGATCCACAGTGAGCGCCTGGCCTCGGTGGGACGCCTGGCGGCGGGCGTGGCTCATGAGATCGGCAACCCCATTACCGGTATCGCCTGCCTGACGCAGAATTTGCGCTATGAATCCGACAGCCCCGAGGTGTTGGAAACCGCCCGGCAGATACTCAGTCAAACAGACAGGGTCACCAAGATTGTGCAGTCACTGGTGAACTACTCCCACAGTGGCCAGCACAAGAAAAATGCCTATGAGGCGGTGGTACTGCGCGAGTGTGCCTCGGAGGCCATTCAACTGCTGGCGCTGCAAAAAGACCGCACCCAGGTGGTCTTCAACAACGATATTGCCGCCGATGCCATTGTCGCGGGCGATACCCAACAAATGATCCAGGTGTTCATCAACCTGTTGTCCAATGCCCGGGATGCCAGCGATGAGGGTGGACGTGTTATGCTAGCGAGCAGTGAAAACGACCACAGCCTGGTCATCTCGGTGACCGATGAGGGCAAGGGCATTGCCCCCGAGCATATCGATCAGATTCTCGAGCCCTTTTACACCACCAAGGAACCGGGGGAGGGGACGGGGCTGGGGCTGGCGATGGTGTATA
>CBFGUT010000165.1:0-7350 GCA_965652265.1 uncultured Cellvibrionaceae bacterium
ACGCTCAGCACAGGGTTTGGCCGCCCAGGCCGGGGCCGCCGCATGGGCACGCTCAATAGCAGCATCCATATGCTGGCTATTGAACGCCGGGTATTCGGCCAACGCCTGACCGTTATAGGGATTTGTCGCTATCAACATGGCTTCACTCCTGTTCGGTCGATGTGGATTGCTCGCCTACTTTTTTATCGCGCAGTTCCAGGCGGGACACGTCTTTGCTGTCGTCGGGATGGGTAACCACCTTCTCGTGCTTTTCCCCACGCTTGTCAGCTTTGATGGAGGCAATTTTTTTCTGCCGCTCACTGGCGGGCTTGACGGTAAAGTCGCGGTCCATGGTAAAAAACGATTCGCAACCCTCGGGCGTAATAATAATGGTGTCGGAAATGCCACAGGTTTTATCGCCATCCACACCCCACATCCAGGGAATAATATGGAAGGTCATACCCACATCCAATACGGTCGATTCCCCCTGTTTAAGACTGACGATATAACCCTCATCCCAACTGGGCGGAAAAGCAATACCGATGGAATAACCGGAGCGGGTAATCAGGCGCGCCCCCAGATCATTATCAGCGATGATATTGCGCACCAGATTATCGGCATCGGAGACCGTCATGCCCGGCTGGAAATAATCGTGCACCACATTCAGCGCATGCTTCATTTTTTCCTGGGCTTTATACATGGACTCGGACAACTCCCCCAACACCACAGTGCGCATCATGGCGGTATGATAGCGGCGGTAGCAGCCACCCACTTCCAGGAACACATGCTCACCCGGCTCCACTGTGCGCCCTTCCCAGGTGGCATGGCCAATCATGGTACGCGGTCCCGAAGTCACATAGGGCATCACTGCCGGCGGCTCGCCACCGGCGCGGAACATGCCGGCACTCACTGCCGCACCGATTTCGTTTTCCGTGGCGCCGGCTTCACAGGCGTCAATGCCCGCCTGCATACCCGCCTCGGTGGCGGCGGCGGCCTTGCGCATCAGTTCAATTTCCGCCTGTGACTTGCGAATGCGCCCCTGCTCGACAATACCAAAGCAATCCAACAATTTGCCATCCGTAAGCGTGGTATGAATGGTGTCCTGCTGGTAGGCCGGGAAGAAGTAGCTATTGCGCTCATAGCCAATACGCTTGTCCGCCAACCCGAATACCCGCAGCGCATCTACCAGCATCTGGATGGCGTCGCCCGTGTCCGGATAGGGGCGGGTACGCTCCACCCAGGTACGGGCAATAATATTGGACTCTTCCATGGCCCGGGTGATCATAAAGGGCTCGTCATCAAGGGGAACCACCAAGGCCTGGAAGAAGGAATAACCGGTGGTCTGATAGTCCGTCAAATACATAATATTTTCCGGATCGGTAATCACCACCGCGTCCAGATGCCTTTGCTCGATCCGTTGACGCAGCTCGGTGAGGCGCCGCTCGTACTCGGCAAAGGGAAAGGTCATATCATCGCGCTGTCTCATGCGGCCTCCATGATTTGCTGCGTGGCAGACACCAGGGTTTGCAACCCCTGTTGCAGGTCATCCTCGGGAATGGTCAGCGGCGGGATCAATTTCACCACCCGGCCGCCTGTACCACAGGCCGCCACCAACAGGCCCTCGCCAAAACAGCGATCCACAATTGCACGGGCGCGGGCGCCGTCTCCCACATCCAGCCCCAGAATCATGCCCTTGCCGCGTACTTCCACGCCGTCCAGTTTTTCCAGTGGCGCCAGTGCCTCGCGCATGTGCTGAGCCTTCATCTTGACCTCGGACATCAGCGTGTCATCCTCGAAGTAGCCAATGGCCTCACCGCCGGCGACAAATGAGAGATCCTGACCGCGAAAGGTGCCCGTGTGCTCACCCGGCTTCCAGTGTTTATCCACCTCCGGTTTGACCAGGTTGAGGGCCATGGGTGTGCCCATGCCACCAATACCCTTGGCCAGACAGATAATATCGGGATCCAGATCCAGGTCGTCAAAACTGAAAAACGAGCCGGTGCGGCCACAGCCCACCTGAATATCATCCACAATCAACAGCGCGCCCACTTCTTTGGCCAGGGCCGCCAGCGCCTGCAGCCATTCGCGACTGGCCACGTTGACCCCGCCTTCCGCCTGAATGGTTTCCACCAGAAAAGCCGCCGGAGGGGCAATACCGCTGGAACTGTCGGTATAGAGCGCGCGCATTTGTTCGATGCTTTCCATGCCCGCACCCGGAATATGGTCCGTGCCATCACGGTCAAAAGGAAAGTGCGACACATGCTCCAGAGGGACGCCGGCGGCGCCGCGAAATACCTGATTGGCCGTGCAGGCCAGCGCACCCAGCGTCATGCCATGAAAGCCGTGGGTGAAAGCAACGATGTCACTGCGGCCTGTCGCGCGGCGGGCAATTTTCAATGCCGCCTCAACGGCATTGGTGCCGGTGGGCCCCATAAACTGCAGCTTGTGATCCATACCCCGCGGTTCGAGAATGGTGCGGACAAAACGCTCCATAAAGCGCCGCTTGGCGGTGGTGTGCATGTCCAGGCTGTGAGTCACACCATTGGCACTGATATAGTCAATGACCGCGCGCTTCATACGCTCGTTGTTATGGCCGAAGTTCAGCACACCGGCACCGGCAAAAAAATCGATATACTCCTTGCCATCTTCATCCCGCTGCCTGGCGTTCACCGCCGAGTCAAAGACCACCGGATACACCCGGCAGTAGGCGCGGATATCGGACTCACGTTGCTCAAAAATGCTCATAGGTTTCTCCTGTTGCAGTAACCTGAAGTACAGACTCAAGAAATGGATGTGGGCACGGGGGCGCCCGCCAGCTTGGCGAACAGCGCCGCCACCCGGGGGATGAGACGATCGTTAAAATCGTAATGGGGACTGTGACAGGCACTCCGGTGTTCCGGCCCGTCATCAGCACCAATCAGGGCAAAGGCGCCGGGAATAGTATTCAGATAGTAGCTGAAGTCCTCGCTGGCCATAATGGGTACGGCCAGGTCGGTATCCAGTGTCGAGGTTCCCCATTGCTCTGCCCAGGCCTGGCGCATCTGACCCGCCTCGGCCGCATGATTGCGAGTGGGGTTATAGCGACGCTGGTGGTTGACCTCCACCTCCACACCATAAACGGCGGCGGAGTGCTGACAGATTTCAGTTATCAGCTGGTTCACTGTCTCGCGGGTCTGCTCATCGGGCACGCGAATACTGCCCCCCAGACGGGCCGTTTGCGGTGTAATTGTGGGGCCGCTGGGCGCCTCAAATGAAGTGACACTGACCACGGCGGCCTGCTGGGGCGCCAGGCGACGGCTGATAATGTGCTGCAGATCCATCACCATAGCGCTGCCGGCCAGGACCGGATCGCGACACAATTCCGGTTGACTGGCGTGACCGCCACGGCCGGTGATATTGAGCTCGAAAGTACCGTTGCCGCACATTACCACGGCATCGGGGCAGATCATGGCGCCAAAGGGCAAGGCCGGCCAGTTGTGCCAGCCGTAAATGGCCTCCACCCCCTCCAATGCACCATCGGCTATCATCTGGCGGGCCCCGTGGCCGCCCTCTTCGGCGGGCTGGAAGACCAAGTTGACGGGGCCCGGCAGCTGAGATTCATGCTGCTTAAGCCAGGCGGCAGTGGCCATCAGGGTGGCGGTATGACCATCGTGGCCGCAGGCGTGCATGGTGCCGTGCACGCTGGAAGACCAGGGCTTGTCCGTTTGCTCCACAATGGGCAGGGCATCCATATCACCACGCAGGGCGATATGCCTCCCCGAGGCCTCGGGAGCCACTATCCCCACAGTGCCGGTCTCCGCACAGGGACGCCAGCTGATATCGAGCGCGGTCAACTGCTCGCGCACGCGCTCGGCCGTGCGTTGTTCCTGCCAACCCAGTTCGGGGTGAGCGTGTAGTTCGCGACGCAGTGCGCCGGCACTGTCAATAATGGTCTGCCAGTCGTTCGACATAAAACTCCTCTGACGGCTTGTGCAGGGGCATCGCCCCCAGTGCAGCGCGACTTGCGCGCCAAAGCGCATCCGGTAAGCCCGGATGCAAAAGCGGAAACCTGTGATTGAGCATAGATGTACAAAGGACACTTTGCCCACTATGCCGCCCAGCGATTATCACTGGCCTGAGCTTGTGACTTTACAAAGCAATCCGCGTTCCATCCTTGCCCCATTTCACCATAGCCAGAATTTATGGGAAAATCATTGCTCCCCGCCCGTCTACGCGGTAAAAAGCGTCACTATTCACAACACAACCCATAAAGTCTGCCGATGTCCCTCAAGCCTCCACCCCGCAAGAAACTCTGGATCTGGTTGTTATGGCTGGTGCTATTTTACAGTGTCTGGTTATTTCTGGTGACCCGTGAAAACGGGTGGGCCACGGCCGTGGCCCACTGGCCCATCGCCCTCGCCATGACCATCGGCAGCTACGCGGCTGGCTCCACCCCCATGGGCGGGGGCACCGTGGGTTTCCCGGTACTGGTGTTGTTTTTTGACCTGCCGGCCAGCCTGGGGCGCGATTTCAGCTTTGCCGTGCAGTCCATCGGCATGGTGAGCGCCAGTATTTTTATTCTCGCGCGACGCCAGCCACTGGCCTGGTCCATGCTCCAGGGGGCCATAGTGGGCGCCCTGGTGGGCACCCCGCTGGGTATTATTTTTCTGGCACCGCTGATTCCCGACTTGTGGATCAAGGTGACCTTTGCGGTCCTCTGGGGCAGCTTTGGCGTTCTCCATCTCTATCGAATAAGCGAAATCGCCGGCCACACCGGCATGACCGACTTTGACGAGCGCTGGGACCAGCGAGTGGGCTTTATCCTGGGGCTGCTGGCCAGCGCCCTGGCTGTGAGTGTCACCGGGGTGGGAATCGATATGGTGCTCTACGCTGCACTGGTGTTGCTGTGTCGGGCCGATCTGAAAATTGCCATTCCCACCTCGGTGGTGATTATGGCGTTCAACTCCGTCTATGGCGTGATTATTAAAACCGCCACGGACAGCTGGCAGCCCGGTGTCTATGAAAACTGGCTGGCCGCCGCACCGGTGGTGGTGCTGGGGGCGCCGCTGGGGGTGTTTATCGTGGAACTGATCGGTCGCAAACCCACCCTGCTGGTGGTGGCCGTACTCTGCGTGGGACAATTTATCTGGACATGCTTTGCCGAGCGCAGCACACTGGGCGCCCTCGGCATTGGCTATGCCTTGGCGGCTGTTATTATCTGCCTGCTGATATTTGAAAAATTGCGAACCACCGGTATCCGACTGGTGGACAAAAATGCCCAACGGCTGGAGCTGGAAAGGCGCCACCACCAGGAACACCCACAGGATTAAGACACCAATGTTAACCCGCATTCTGCTCGCCGCCATTGTGTGCACAATGGTGGCCCAACCCGCGCGCGCGCAAACCCGCCAGTTACTCGACCCAGCACTCAGCCAGTGGCAGACCTATCTGGGCTACCCCAATCCCGAAACGCCAGTCCCCGGTCTACCGCGTCGGGCCGACCACAGCTACGCCGAGCCAGTCGGTTATAACAAAGACCCGCTAAATGTGTTTAGTACACAGGAGCAGGACGGCGAAACCGTATTGCGTATCTCCGGCGAAATTTACGGCGGAATTTTTACCCGCGAGGACTTCGCCAACTATCACCTGACGCTGGAATTCAAATGGGGCCAGCAGAAATGGCCACCGCGCCTTGAGCTGGCGCTGGACAGCGGAATTCTCTACCACGGCACCGGGGAGCACGGCGTGGATTACTGGCGGGCATGGCCCCTGTCGCAAGAGTTCCAGATTATCGAGGCGAGCGCTGAGGGCACCACGGGCGACTGGTGGAAAATCGCCCATTCGCAAATTAACATTCGCTGCGCCCGCCCTGCGCCCGACGGTCCCTATCGTTATCAGCCTACAAACCCTGCACTGACATTCGGCGGGAAAGACGGGGCTGACATTACCTGTCGAGCCAAAGATAATTATGAAAAGTCCGCAGGAGAGTGGAATCGACTGGAACTCATAACCTTCGAAGACAAAAGCCTGCATATCGTCAACGGCGAGGTGGTGATGGCGCTGAGCGGTTCGGTCTACCCGGAAAACGGCGAGACCCATCCCCTTACCAAGGGGCGTATTGTCCTGCAAAGTGAAGCCGGCGAGATATTCTACCGGCGCATAGAACTGCAACCACTGCAAGCGCTGCCGGAAGCCTATCGCCAGCATTTTTAATAGCTGGATCCGGCAGGCACGCCTGCCGTTTAGCGGGCTATTAGCTTACTACGGGCACGGAAATAATAGCCCCTCCAGAGTAAAGGCCGTCAGGCGAGAGACTAGCCTGCTAGGCTGGCAACCAGACAATGCCCATTGCCACCGCCAGAAGCAGTGTCAACACGGCCATCCCCGCCCACAATTTGCCATGACTCAGCCTTTCACTGTTCGGCGCTCCGGCATTTACGTCGGTGGTTTGATCTCCCAGGCTGCGGAATAAATGCAACAGCTGCTCCTGCGTTTTCTCATCAAAAGCATAAGGGTCAAAGCGCTTAAAACCCCGGCTTTGCAACAGGCTTTTCACCGCATCGCTGACCGCGATATATTTCATTGACCAGTGGCTGAACTCTCGATGATTGACCGGCACCTGCTTGAGCACACGGAAATCCCGATGGCGAGAATCGCGCTTGAGTTTTTCCACCAGAGGCAAGACTTTGTCGGGCTCTCCCTCCAGACACTGGAAAAAGCAGCCATCGCCATAGTAAAGGACGCCGCCGATTCCAAGACGTGGGTTATGGCTGCGCGACTGTTGCAGAATTCTCGCCACCACCGGCTCTACCCCCGCCGCCGCGGGCGATGGACGAAAGGTGGCACGGCTGATATAGACCAGTTGGATAAGATTAGACATAAGTTGAGCTCCAGGTTCTTCTCACTGTCTACGAACTGCAGTAACATCTGGATCCCTTACCGGCGCGCTTATACATTTCATTACACAAGTGATAACCGCCGCCAAGGAGCCCCCATTTCAATGGAGAATCCATGAAAGCACGCAGTAATGGCGAGTTGATTGACGCGAACAAAGCCTTTTACGACCCTCTCTGGCAAGATGCGAGACTGATCACACCCGAAAGGTTTAACACCTGGCCACTTATTCAACCACTGGCCTCACAAGCGGAGCGACGATTGGAGATAGGCCCGGGGCTCAGACCCAGACTCCCTATCCCCGGCACCTGCTTTGTGGATATCAGCGCTCCCGCACTCGCGGCCCTGGCCACCGCCGGCGGTGAAACCTGCAGCGCCTCCATCAGCCACCTGCCCTACCCCGACAACAGCTTTGACCTGGTGTGCGCCCTGGATATCGTCGAGCATGTGGACGATGACCTGGGCGCGCTCGGCGAAATCAGCCGGGTGGCGAAAGCC
>CBFGUT010000166.1:0-7324 GCA_965652265.1 uncultured Cellvibrionaceae bacterium
AACCGCCCTCTCAACTTCGACACCACCTACCTGACCTTCAGCTACAACCAGCTGTTCCGCACCACACGATTTGCTGGCGGGGACCGTATCGACGACGCCAACCGGGTGGCCATGGGAATCACCAGCCGCTTTATTGATGACAAATCCGGGGTGGAAGTCCTGCGCCTGAGCCTGGGGCAGATCTACCGCTTTGAATCGCCCCAGGTGGGGCTGACCGCCGGTGACCTGCCCGATGAACAGGTATCCGAACGCTCCGAGTACGCCGCGCAGATCAGCGGCATGCTCAACCCGCGCCTGCGACTGTCGGGCGATGCGCTGTTCAGCGAGGAAGAGGAAACCTTCACCTACGCCAGTACCAGCCTGGAGTACGCCGATGACAACGACCGCATCGCCAGCTTCACCTACCGCTACAAGCGGCAGTTCGGCACTGTCACCCGCAACGGCGTCACCGAGGAAGTGGATCAGAGCCTGCATCAAGTGGACGTGGGCATGTTCCTGCCGGTGAGCGATCGCTGGAGCCTGATTGGCCGCAGCCAGTACGACTTTACCCACGACCGGGAACTCGATACCTTTGCCGGGTTCGAATACAACGACTGCTGTTACCGGGTGCGCTTTTTGTGGCGCCGCTGGCTGGACTTCGATTATTCCGGCAGCAATCTGCTGGAATCCGTCAGCAGTACCGATTACGATCGTGGCTATTTTATCGATCTGCAACTCAAGGGGCTGGCCAGCATCAGCGAACGCGTTGGCGACCTGCTGGGCAAAACCATTTTGGGCTATAAAAGTCGCGAAGACTCACTTCGTTAACCGAATATAATCAGGAACAACATGACTAGACCACAGAAACTGATCATCTGGCTTATTGCCAGCTTCCTTATCCTCTCGGCCCGGACGCATGCTGACTCCCAGATACTGGACCGGGTCATCGCCGTGGTCAACGAGGGCGTGGTGCTCAAGAGCGATTTTGACAATCGCAAGCAGTCGGTGCTGAACAGAATTCAGGAGCAGGGGCAGCAAGCCCCGCCCATGGAAATCCTGGACCAGCAGATCCTCGACCAATTGATTCTGGAGCAGCTGCAAATCGAAGAGGCGGCGCGTTACGGCATTGAAGTCTCCGAGCAACAACTCAACCAGACGCTCCTCAACATCGCCGCCAACAACAACCTCGACTCCCTGGAGGCACTGGCCGCCAGCCTCAGCGCGGAAGGCCTGTCGCTGGCGGAACTCAGGCAACAGATTACCCGTGAACTGTTAATCACCCAGGTGCAGCAAGCTGTCGTCAACAACCGAATTCGCGTCACCGATCAGGAAATCGACAACTTTCTGGAGTCCAGCGACGGCAAGCTCGCCACCAGCCCGGACTATCGCCTCGGCCATATTCTCATTGGCGTGTCTGGCTCCGCGGCGGATAATACCGTGGCCGAGGCCATGCAAAAAGCCCAGGATATCTACCAACAACTGCAGGATGGTGCCGACTTCGCCTCCCTGGCCATTGCCCACTCCAATGACCAGACGGCGCTGGAAGGCGGCGATCTGGGCTGGCGCAAGCTCAACCAATTGCCCGAGCTGTTTGCCGAAGTCGTGAGCGAGCTGGACGTGGGCGAGGTAAGCGAGCCGATTCGCTCCGGCGCCGGCTTCCACCTGCTGAAAAACCTGGAGCAGCGCGGCGGCGGTGCGGAAATGGTGGAACAGACCCGGGCGCGGCATATCCTTATCAAGGAGTCGGAAATCATGGATGCCGAAACCGCCCAGGAGCGACTGATCGAGCTGCGCAAACAAATCGAAGAGGGCGCCGATTTAGCCACCCTGGCGCGGGACAACTCCGAAGACATCGGCTCCATGCTGCAAGGGGGCGATCTGGGTTGGGCCACTCCCGGCATGTTCGTACCCGCCTTCGAGGAGGCCATGGCAAAGACCGAGATCGGTGAAGTTACCGGGCCGTTTAAAAGCCAGTTTGGCTGGCACATCCTGCAGGTGACCGACAGACGCCAGGAGGATATGTCCGACGTGGTGATACGCAACCGCGCCGCGCAAATGTTGCGCGACCGCCGCTTTGCCGAGGAACTGCAAGTGTGGCAGCAGGAGCTGCGCGAAGACGCTTACATTGATATCAAGGACTTCGAAAGTTAATGACCGACTCCACTGGCCACTGCCGCCTTGCCATTACCCCCGGCGAGCCGGCCGGCATTGGGCCCGACCTGGTGGTGGCACTGGCCCAGGAAGCCCATGCTCATGAGTGGGTAGCCATCGCCGACCCGGACCTGCTGGCGGCCCGGGCCCGGCAGCTGCAGTTACCGCTGTCGATCAACCGCTTCGACCCCGCCGCACCAACTCAACCCCAGGCGCCGGGACAGTTGAGCGTACTGCCGGTGCCGCTGGCGGCGACCTGTGAAGCCGGCCGGCTCGATCCCGCCAATGCCGGCTATGTCCTCGCCACGCTGGACGCGGCCATCGACGGCTGTGTGGCGGGAAACTTCGACGCCATGATCACAGCCCCGGTGCACAAGGGTATCATCAACGACGCCGGCATCGCCTTTAGCGGCCATACGGAGTACCTGGCGGCCCGCACCGGCACCGACAAGGTGGTGATGATGCTCGCCACCGAGGGGCTGCGCGTCGCCCTGGTCACCACCCACCTGCCCCTCAAAGCGGTGGCGGAAGCCATTACCGCCACGGAGCTGACACAGGTGCTGGAAATTCTGCACAGCGACCTGGTGCGGCAATTCGGGATAGCGCATCCCCGCATTCTGGTGGCTGGCCTCAATCCCCACGCTGGCGAAGGCGGGCATATGGGTCGCGAGGAAATCGACATCATTGAGCCGGTGCTGGCACATCTGCGCGAGCGCGGTATGAGCCTGGTGGGCCCGCTGCCAGCCGACACCCTGTTTACTCCCAAGTACCTGGATCGGGCCGACGCGGTATTGGCCATGTATCACGACCAGGGGCTGCCGGTATTGAAATACAAGGGCTTTGGCCAGGCGGTGAATATTACCCTCGGCCTGCCGATTATTCGCACCTCGGTGGATCACGGTACCGCACTGGAACTGGCCGGTAGCGGACTGGCACAGACGGGCAGCCTGGCCACGGCGCTGGACACGGCAGCGCAAATGGTGGCGGCGCGCGGACGGACCCACCATGAGCACTAATTTCAAACCCGGTGCACCGCACCGCGCGCGCAAACGCTTCGGCCAGAACTTTCTGGTGGATCACACCATCATCCACCGCATTGCCGCAGCTGTGCGTCCCCGCCCCGGCGAAGTGATTGTGGAGATAGGACCGGGCCAGGGTGCGCTCACCGAACCGCTAGCGGCAGCGGCGGACACCTTGCATGTGATAGAACTGGATCGAGACCTGGTGCCCTGGCTAAAGGTGCGTTTTGAAAAACATCCCGGCTTTCAACTGCACCAGGCAGACGCCCTCAAGGTCGATTTTGCCAAACTGGCCAGCAACGACATGCCGCTGCGTATTGTCGGCAATCTGCCCTACAATATTTCCACCCCGCTGATTTTCCATCTACTAAGCTTTGCCGGACAGGTGCAGGACATGCACTTTATGCTGCAGAAGGAAGTGGTCAAACGCCTGGCGGCAAGTCCGGGGGAAAAAGCCTACGGCCGTTTGAGTGTAATGGTGCAGTACTACTGTCGGGTGGAAGCGCTTTTCGATGTGCCACCCGGCTCCTTCGACCCCGCGCCCAAAGTTGACTCGGCGATTGTGCGCCTGACACCGTTTCCGCTACCGCCCTACCCGGCGCGCAACTTCGACACCCTGGCACGTGTGGTCAACACCGTGTTCCAGCAGCGGCGCAAAACCCTGCGCAATGGCCTGAAGAACCTGCTCGAAACCGATCAATTGGCACAACTGGATCTGGATTTGTCGCGCCGCGCCGAGTCCCTGTCGGTGGCCGAATTTGTTACACTGAGCGACAGTATTGATCAACTGCTCTCCACGGAAGACTGACCGCCCATGGCCACCCAAAACGCCATCCATATTAATGTCGACACCACTTACCTCCAGGAGCAATCCGTGCCCGAAGCACAGCGCTATGTGTTTCGCTACACCATTGCCATCACCAACCGCGGGGAGGATACCGTGCAGTTGATCAGCCGTCACTGGCGCATCACCGATGCTGAGGAGCAGGTGCAGGAGGTCCAGGGGCTGGGCGTGGTGGGCGAACAACCGGTGATAGCACCGGGCGAAACCTACACCTACTCCAGCGGTGCCGTGTTGGAGACTCAAACGGGTATGATGCAGGGCAGTTACCAGATGCGCGCGGCCGGTGGAGAACTTTTCGACACCCCCATCCCCGCTTTTGCCCTGGTGCCCCCCATGGCCCTCCATTGACGGATTGTTCACCATGAGCACCTATGCCGTTGGCGATATTCAGGGCTGTATAAAACCGTTGGAAAAGCTGCTGGACAAGGTGGCCTTTGATCCCACGCGGGATCAGCTCTGGGTGGCTGGCGATATGGTCAACCGCGGCCCCAGCTCCCTGGCTACCTTGCGATTCCTCTACTCCCTGGGCGATGCCGTCACCGCTGTGCTCGGCAACCACGATCTGCACTTTATCGCGGTGGCCTACGGCCACAAAAAGAAAAGCTCCTTCGATACGCTGGACAAGTTGCTCAAGGCCACCGACTGCGACGAGTTGATTCACTGGCTGCGTCACCGCAAACTACTGCACCATGACTCCACCCTGGGTTACACCATGGTGCATGCCGGCATCCCGCCCATGTGGACGCTGGAAGAAGCGCTCGCCCATGCCAGAGAAGTGGAGTCACTGCTACAGAGTGACTATGTGGACGACTTTCTCAACGCCATGTATGGCAACACCCCCAACCGCTGGAAGCACAAACTTTACGGCAATGATCGCGCGCGATTGATCACCAACTACTTTACACGCATGCGCTTTTGTACCGCCGATGGCGAATTGGACCTCACTAACAAAAGCGCCGTACCCGGCAAGCAATCGGGTTTTCTACCCTGGTTTGCCCACTCCAAGCACCAGTGCCGCCAGCATAAAATTGTCTTCGGCCACTGGGCCGCTTTGGAGGGTAAGGCCGAACCCAGCAATGTTACCGCCCTGGATACCGGCTGCGTCTGGGGCGGCTGCCTAACTGCCCTACGGCTGGAAGATGAAAAAATGTTTCGGGTGAAATGTGGGTGACGCGGTACGCGGTACTCGGTACTCGGTACTCGGTACGCAAACAGGATAGTAGAGCTGGAGTGGGTGCCGTCAAAAGCCGAGTCATCAATTTTTTAGTCGATGACTCGGTGACACAAATATTGAACCACACCCATCACGGTCTTGGCGGGCCTGTCAGTCGGGCTGGTTAATAGCCCAACTCCCACAGGTCGTCACAGCCGAGCTCTTCGCGCAGGCGGCGACGCTCCAGTCTGTCTTCCAGCTTGCGGCGCATGGCCAACTGATGCTGGTTACTGTCCTTGATGGTCATTTTCAGCGGTTCGGCCTCGGCAACGCCGTCGTCCGCATCTTCCGATAAATAGCTGTCATCATCGTCAACTGACATAGACATACCTCAATATCAACAACCTAAAAAGGGTCAAACCACAAGGGCGCGGTTTTCAGGCGCTATTTATCACAGTTTGCCGGCATTACAAAGCTTTTTTCACCGCCCGAGATTGCCCATATTTTGAACTCTATCGATTTTCCACCGGCATGGATTGCAGCGCCGGACAATACTGCTATAGTGGTTCACTGTTGAGCGGACGGAAGAGAGGCATGCAGTTATCGAACAAGGCTCTGGTGGGCTGGCGCGAGTGGATTTATCTGCCTACCCTCGGGGGCTTTTATATCAAGGCCAAGACCGATACAGGCGCCCGCACTTCTGCTTTACACGCCTATTTTGTGGAGCCTTTTGAACGCGATGGCAGGGACTGGGTACGCTTTGGTTTGCACCCGCTACAGCGCACCACAGAGCGGGAAATCATCTGCGAAGCCCCGGTAAAGGACAGTCGCCAGGTTACTGATTCCGGAGGCCACCGCGAACAGCGTTATGTCATAGAAGTCCCCATCGTGATTCAGGGGGTGGAGTTCAGTACCGAAATGACTCTCACCAATCGCGACACCATGCGTTTTCGCATGCTGCTGGGTCGCAACAGCCTCAACCACCGGTTTGTGGTGGACCCTGCTCAATCCTTTCTCGCTGGCGGTGATGTGAGTTCGCCGCCGGTCTGATGACGCACCATAAAGGCGCGTTATAGTGTGGACTAATTTGATTAGGACTCTAAATGAAAATTGCACTTTTATCGCGAAACAGCAAGCTATATTCCACCCGTCGACTGATCGAGGCCTGCGAGAGTCGCGGTCACGAGGTGCGGGTCATCGACATCCTCAAGTGCTATATGGATATCACCCCCTCCAAACCCGCCATCTGGTACCGGGGCGAGTTACTCGAGGATTTCAACGCGGTGATTCCCCGCATCGGGGCCTCGGTGACCCACTACGGCCTGGCGGTTATTCGCCAATTTGAGATGATGGGCGTTTACTGTCTGACGGAGTCCGTGGCGCTGGGACGCTCGCGCGACAAACTGCGCGCGCTACAATTGCTCTCGCGCAAGGGATTGGGCATGCCCAAGACCAGTTTCGCCTACCGGGTACACAATACCCGCGAGCTGATCAAACTGGTGGGCGGCGCACCGCTGGTGGTCAAGCTCTGCGAGGGCACCCAGGGCCGCGGGGTGGTGCTGGCGGAGACCGCCAAGGCCGCCGAGAGCGTGATCGAGGCCTTCCGTGAGTTGCGGGCGGAATTTCTGGTTCAGGAATTTATCAAGGAGGCCGGCGGCAGCGATATCCGCGCCCTGGTGATTGGCAACAAGGTGGTGGCCTCCATGCAGCGCACGGCGCCGGAGGGGGAATTCCGCTCCAATTTGCACCGCGGCGGCAGTGCCCAAGTCATCAAATTGACCCCCGCCGAGCGCAGCACCGCCATCAAAGCGGCACAGACCATGGGCCTCAAGGTGGCGGGGGTGGACCTGCTGCGCTCCTCCCGTGGACCACTGATAATGGAGGTAAACTCTTCCCCCGGACTGGAGGGTATTGAGGGGGCCACCGGTAAGGATGTGGCCGGCTCCATTGTCAAATTTATCGAAGAGAACGCCCGTCCCCACGCCAACCGCACCAAAGGTAAAGGCTAGCTGACAGTGGGCAAGTCCACCTCCACCAAAGCGGTGAGTGTCGATATTGGCGGTGTCAGCATTCGCCCCGGTGAACGCAAAAGCGTGGATATCCCCCTCGCCGCCATGTATACCCACACAGATGTGGGACTGACCGTGCACGTGGTGCACGGTAAGAAGCCCGGACCCA
>CBFGUT010000167.1:0-7313 GCA_965652265.1 uncultured Cellvibrionaceae bacterium
CTGGCCGAGTGGGGTCGGCGGGAGATTGAGATTGCCGAGGGCGAGATGCCGGCATTGATGGCGCTGCGCACCCAGTATGCCGCGCAGAAGCCCCTGGCCGGGGCGAAGATTATGGGCTGTATTCATATGACCATTCAAACCGCTGTGCTGATTGAAACCCTGGTGGCGTTGGGCGCCGAGGTGCGCTGGTCGTCTTGCAATATTTTTTCCACTCAGGACCACGCAGCGGCGGCCATTGCTGCGGCGGGTATTCCGGTGTTCGCCTGGAAAGGCGAGACCGAGGAGGAGTTCTGGTGGTGTATTGAACAAACCATCCTCAAGGATGGTGAGCCCTGGGATGCCAATATGATTCTGGACGATGGCGGCGATCTGACACAGGTGGTGCACGAGAAATACCCCGATATGCTCAAGCGTATTCACGGCATCAGCGAGGAAACCACCACGGGTGTGCACCGTCTGCAGGACATGCTGAAAAAGGGCACGCTGCAAGTCCCGGCCATCAATGTCAACGACGCCGTGACCAAAAGCAAGAACGATAACAAGTACGGCTGCCGCCACAGCCTGAACGACGCTATCAAGCGCGGCACCGACCACCTGCTGTCGGGCAAGAAAGCCCTGGTGATCGGCTACGGCGACGTGGGCAAGGGTTCGGCCGCTTCCCTGCGTCAGGAAGGCATGATCGTCAAGATTACCGAGATCGATCCCATCTGCGCCATGCAGGCCTGCATGGACGGCTTTGAAGTGGTCTCGGCCTACAACAACGGTGTCAACACCGGCAAGTTGGAAGACATTAACACCGCGGTGCTGGGCACCACTGATCTGTTGGTCACCACCACCGGCAACACCAACGTGTGCGACGCCGCCATGCTGCAAAGCCTGAAAAACGGCGCCGTGGTGTGCAACATCGGCCACTTCGATAATGAAATTGATACCGCCTATATGCGCAAGCACTGGGAGTGGGAGGAAGTGAAACCCCAGGTACACAAAATTTACCGCAATCGCGAGAACAACGATCACTTGCTTTTGCTATCCGAGGGGCGGCTGGTGAACCTGGGCAATGCCACTGGCCATCCTTCGCGCATTATGGACGGCTCCTTCGCCAACCAGGTGCTGGCGCAGATCTATCTGTACGACCAAAAATTTGCCGACCTGCCGGAAGCGGCCAAAAAAGGCAGCCTGTTCGTCAAAGTGTTACCCAAGCAGCTGGACGAGGAAGTGGCCCGCCATATGGTGGAGGGCTTCGGCGGTGTGATTACCAAACTGCGCCCGGAACAGGCCGAGTATATTGGCGTGGATGTGGACGGGCCGTTTAAGCCTGAGAGTTATAAATATTGATAGCGTCGGACGTCAGACGTCGGACGTCAGACGCTTTTTAAGGAATTGACAATGAACAACGAATCGCTACGATTGAGTTTTGAATTTTTCCCGCCCAAGACCGATGAGGGCAAGGCCAAGTTGGCGGTGGTGCGGAATGAGCTGGCGGCTTTTGGGCCGGATTTTTTTTCGGTAACCTATGGCGCTGGCGGCTCCACGCGCGACAACACTAAGAATCTGGTGAAGCAATTTAACCAGCGTGGTGTCTCTGTGGCACCGCATTTGTCTTTTGGCGGTGACGACGAGGCCACCATCAAGGCGCTGATCGAGGAATATCTGGACGCCGGCATTGAGCGCATGGTGGCCCTGCGAGGCGACATGCCCTCGGGCGTCGGCGGTTCTTATCAACTGGTGTATGCCAATGAACTGGTGGCCTTTATCCGCCAGCACTTCGGCAACCAATTACAACTGGAAGTAGCGGCCTACCCCGAGGTTCACCCCCAGGCCAAGAGCTACGAGGACGATATCCGCTATCTGAAGGGCAAGCTGGATGCCGGCGCCAACAGCGCCATTACCCAGTACTTTTATAACCCCGATGCCTATTTCTACTTTGTGGACCAGTGCCACAAAGCGGGCATCGACAAACCCATCTACCCGGGGATTATGCCCATTATCAATGTGCAGAACCTGATGCGCTTTTCCGATAACTGCGGCGCCGAGATACCCCGCTGGCTACGCAAGCAGTTGGAGTCCTACGCCCACGACCCCGCCAGTGTGCGCGCCTTCGGCCTGGACCTGGTCACCGACCTCTGCGAAACGCTGCTGGACAACGACGCCCCGGGACTGCACTTCTACACCATGAACCAGACCAGCCCCAGCGCCGATATTGTGCGTAATTTGGGGTGGGGGCAAATGTCTGAGGTCTGAGGTCTGAGGTCTGAGGTCGAAAAATTAAAACTGATCCCCCACGAAACCGAAGGGAAGCTACCACTTCTCTGCGTTTTGCATCAGACATCCGACTTCAGACGTCAAACTTTTTACATCCTGCGTCCGACTTTTACGTCCGACGTCAGACTTCAGACGTCCGACCAATATTAGTGCTACTATTAAAGCCACAGACCGTCTGTAACATTTCTGTCACAAACATTCGTCATAGTCCCGGCCAAAGCCTTTGTTGGTGAGGTCGTTGTGGAGAGCACTGAGGTGTCCGAGCAGTTTTTTAACCGCGAGCTGAGTCTGCTGGAGTTTCACCGGCGGGTGCTTTATCAGTCCTATAACGAAGACCTGCCCCTGCTCGAGCGGCTGCGCTTTCTGTGTATTTTTTCCACCAACCTGGATGAATTCTTCGAGGTGCGTGTGGGTGGTCTGGTGCAGATGCTGGAGGTGGGCACCAGTACCATCCCCCCGGACGGGCTCACCCACAGCGAGAACCTGGCCGCCATCGCCGAACTGGCTCACGATCTGGTGGAGGAACAGTACGCGATTCTCAATAAGCAGATACTCCCCCTGCTACGCGAACAGGGTATACAGGTATTGCGCCGCGACGAGTGGGACGACAAGCATATCGGCTACCTACAGGAGTACTTCGCCTCGGAGGTCATGCCCCTGCTGAGCCCCATAGGACTGGACCCGGCGCACCCGTTTCCGCGCATTCTCAACAAAAGCCTTAACTTTATCGTTAAGCTCGATGGCAAGGACGCTTTTGGTCGCAGTTCCGGCCGTGCCATTGTGCAGGTGCCGCGCTCGCTGCCCCACATGATCGAACTGCCCGCCGAAATTGCCGGCAGCCAGCGTCAGTTTGTATTTCTTTCGTCCATTATTCACTATTTTATGGGCGATATTTTTGTGGGCATGAACGTCATCGACTGTTACCAGTTCCGGCTGACCCGCAACTCGGATATTTTCCTCGACGAAGAAGAGGCGGACGACCTCTTGCGCGCGGTACAGGGCGAGCTTATTTACCGGCAATACGGCGACGAAGTGCGACTGGAACTCACCGACACCTGCCCCGAGGATATCGAGGAATTTCTGCTCAGTCGCTGCGAAATCCAGCGCCGCGACCTCTACAAGGTCAATGGCCCGGTCAATCTCAATCGCCTGGCCGATCTGTTTGAACTGGTGGATAACATTCACCTGGTCTTCAAACCCTTTGTGCAATCGCTGCCCAAATTCCCCAAGCGCATCACCAACTACTTCGAGGCGCTGAACAAGCAGGACATTTTACTGCATCACCCCTTTGACTCCTTCCAGGCGGTGGTGGACTTGCTGCGCGAGGCCGCCAGCGACCCCCATGTACTGGCTATCAAGCAGACCCTGTATCGCACCGGCACCAATTCACCGGTGGTGGATGCCCTGGTCAGTGCCGCCAAAGCGGGCAAGGAAGTCACCGCCATTGTCGAGCTGCGTGCCCGCTTTGACGAGGAGCAAAACGTGGCGCTGGCGGAAAAATTACAGCGCTACGGTATCCATGTTATCTACGGTGTGGTGGGCTATAAAACCCACGCCAAAATGCTGATGATCGCCCGCCGGGAAAACAAAAAGCTGCGCTACTATGTGCATTTGGGGACAGGCAATTACCACCCGCGTACCACCATGACCTATACCGACTACGGCCTGATGACCACCGACCAGGCCATCTGCGGCGATGTCTACCGGATATTTATCCAGCTTTCCAGCATGGGCAAGGCCTCCAAGATGGCCGATCTCATCTATGCCCCCTTTACTTTGCACAAGAGCATGCTGCGCTTTATTAAGCAGGAGATTGAAAATGCCGAGAAGGGCCTGCCGGCGCGCATTATTCTCAAGATGAACGCCCTCTATGAAGAGGAACTGGTGCGCGCCCTCTACGATGCCTCCAACGCGGGAGTGGAAATCGACTTGATCGTGCGCGGCGTCTGCCAACTGCGCCCGGGCATTGCCGGCCAGTCGGAAAATATTCGGGTGCGCTCCATCGTCGGTCGCTTCCTGGAACACAGCCGCGTTTTTTATTTTGAAAACAACGGCAACTCGCTACTCTACTGTTCCAGCGCTGACTGGATGGCACGCAACATGTTTTACCGGGTGGAGACCTGCTTTCCGATCAAGCAGAAAAAAATTCGGGACCAGATTATCAGCGATTTGCACCTCTACCTGCAGGACAACACTCACGCCTGGCTGTTACAGAGCGATGGCCGCTACGTGCTTACCCAGCCAGCCGAGGGCGAGGAACCGGTGGATGCCCAGGCCGCCCTGCTGAACCAGTGGGCGGCCCAGGTTTAATTTCGTCGCCGGTGTGCAAAAACCACGCCTGAGCCGTTAGCGGGTTTCCACACTCAGCTGATAATCGAGTGCCTGCCAGTATCCCGCTTCGGTTTCCAGATCGGCCAGTGTCAGCGGATTGTCTTCCAGCCAGGAGAGGGGCAACCGCAGAGTCACTTTCTGTTTCTTGGCCACCACTGAAAGCTCCTCTGGCAGGGCTTTCTTGCGGGCGCGGTTAAACAGAATGGCCAACCGCAATACCAGCGTCAGCCGCAGAATATCATTGTCGGTGTCGGCAAAGAGTTTCTGCGGAATGGATTTGCGATGCGCGCGCGCCAACAGCGCCAGTTGCGACTGCTCCAGTCGCGAGCAGCCGGCGATGTCCACATGCTCAATAATGTAGGCGCTGTGCTTGTGGTAATCCGTGTGCGAAATATCCAATCCCACGGGGTATAAAAACGAGCCCCAACGCAGCATTTTTTGTGCCTCATCCTGGTCCAGGTTCCAGGCGTCACAGATTTGTGCCAAAAGTACACTGGCCGTCTCGGCCACCCGCTCGGCCTTGGCCACATTGGCATGGAAGCGTTTGGCCAGCGCCTGGATACTGGCATCGCGAATATCGTGGTTCTCCAAACGTCCCTTAAGGTCGTAAAGCAGTCCTTCACGCAGCGCCCATTCCGCCGCCAGCATGGATTGGATATTGAGAGATTCAAACAGCGCCGCGAGAATAATCACCCCGCCCAGAAACACATGTTGGCGATCTTCCGACAAGCCACTCAGGGACAAGTCGGTACTGCCGTGCTGGCGATAGGCCTCGATAATGTTTTCCAGTGATTCGGCCGTGATTTCGCCCTGGCTCCAGCCCGATTGCATACACACATTGGCTACCGCCTTGATGGTACCGGAGGCGCCCAGCACCTGTCCCCACGGCCGTTCGGCATATTCGTCCGCGACCGGCGCAATTTCCTGGCGCGCCGCCGTGCGGGCCTTTTTGATCAGCTTGTCGGTGATCTTGCCGTCATAAAAGAAGCGCTTGGTCATGGCGACGCAGCCCATGCTCAAACTCTCCTTGATAATCGGCTCCATACCCTCGCCCAGAATAACCTCGGTGCTGCCACCGCCAATATCGATCACCAGCCGGGGCTGCTCGTCGGGAGCAATGCAATGAGCCACCCCCAGGTAAATCAAACGCGCCTCTTCTTCACCGGAAATAATTTCTACCGGGTGCCCCAGTTTCTGCCGCGCCGCCTGCAGGAAATCGCGCGCATCGGCAATGCTGCGCAGGGTTTTGGTGCCCACCACCCGCACACTGCCGGAAGGGTAGTCGCGCAGCCGCTCGCCAAAGCGCTCCAGACAGGCGAGCGCGCGCTCGCGGGCGTCCTGATCGAGGCTGCCATCCTCGCCCAGCCCCCACCCCAGCCGCACGGGCTCGCGCAGCCGGTCGAGCAGCGTCAGCTGACCGTTCTCCCAGCGGGCGATAATCAAATGAAAACTGTTGGAACCCAGATCCACCGCGGCAATATGATCAAAGCGGGTGGTGAAAAGGCGGCGAAGATTGAACATGTCTCTTGGCATCCCATGCTGTCATACAACCCCTGTGAGTATACGCGTCCTGCCGGCTTTTTGCCGAGACAAAAAAACCGCGCCGGGGCGCGGTTTTCTGGCTGCTTCTCAGCTATTGTTTCAGGCGTTACCCTGCTCAGCACCGGCCTCTGATGTTTCAGGAGCCTGTTGCTGACGGCTCTCCGCCTGCTTGCGCACAGAATTGATCGCCTGGGCGAAAGCCGCATCGAAATTGATAGGCGGCAGCATCAGTGCGGAGAAAGTGCCGCGCGACAATACACTGTCAATGGTTTCGCGGGCGTAGGGAAAGAGGATGGTAGGGCAGGTGGAGTTGATGGTATGAGCCACATGCACATCGTCCATATTAGCGATGGCGAAAACACCGGCCTGTTTCACCTCGATCAGGAACGCGGTGCGGTCTTCCAGCTTGGCAGTGATGGTCAACAGCAGCACCACTTCGTGATGCTGCTCATCAATGCGGCTCATCTGCACATTCAGCTCTTGCTCCACTTTGGGCGCCTGCTTCTGGTTAAAAGCCTCGAGCCCCATGGGAGTCTCGAAGGACAGGTCTTTCAGATAGATACGCTTGATGGCAAATACCGGCTGTTTGGCGTCGCCTTTACCCTGGGCGGCGGCTTCGTTAGTGTCTACGGCGTTGTTGGTTTCTTCTGACATAGTAATTCACTCTAAAACAGGGTTATTAAATTCATTGGGTGTCGTTGTCGGCCGCCAGCAGAGCATCCAGTTCTCCGTTGCGCTCCAGCGCCCATAAATCGGTAAAGCCCCCCACATGGCGCTCGCCAATCCAGATTTGCGGTACCGTGTGACGGCCACTGCGGGCCATCATCTCCCGCCGCTGTCCGGGGTCCAGATCCACCCGGATTTCCCGGGGGGTCACGCCCTTGGCCGTCAGTAACCGTTTGGCCTGGACACAGAAAGGGCAACTCGCCGTACTGTAGAGCGTTACCGCCGCCATAACATCAGGACTTGACCAGCGGCAGGCTCTGGTTGCGCCACTCGGCAATACCGCCGGACAGGCGACGCACATTAAACCCCTTGTTGCCCAGGGTGCGACCCACGCGGCCCGCGTGCTGGCCCAGTTTGTCCACTACAATAATGGTTTTATCGCGGTGTTTTTCAAGGCCTTCCAGTTCACTGTCGATCTTGCTGTGGGGAATATGCAATGCATCCACCATATG
>CBFGUT010000168.1:0-7287 GCA_965652265.1 uncultured Cellvibrionaceae bacterium
CCACCGGGGCTTCCACCGGTTGTGGCGGTTGTGCGGCTCTGGTCAAGCAGGTTATGGACGCGGAATTGGTGAACCTGGGCGTGGAGGTGAACAATCATTTGTGTGAACACTTCGCCTACAGCCGCGCCGAGTTGGCCGATATTGTCCGCGTGAAGAAAATCAAAACCTTTGACGAATTGCTGGACAGTCACGGCAAGGGCCTCGGCTGTGATATCTGCAAGCCCGCCGTGGGCTCCATGCTGGCTTCCTTCTGGAATGAATATATTCTCAAGGATGAACACGCTGGATTACAGGATACCAACGATATCTATCTGGGCAATATGCAGAAGGATGGTACTTACTCGGTAGTGCCACGGGTGGCGGGTGGCGAGATTACACCCGAAAAATTAATCGTGCTTGGTGAAGTGGCTAAAGAGTTCAATCTCTACACCAAAATCACCGGTGGTCAGCGGATCGACTTGTTCGGTGCCCAGTTGCACGAGTTGCCCTTGATCTGGCAAAAACTGGTGGATGCCGGTTTTGAGACCGGACATGCCTACGGAAAGTCTGTGCGCACTGTGAAGTCCTGTGTGGGCAGCACCTGGTGTCGCTACGGCGTACAGGACAGTGTCGGTATGGCCATTGCCATCGAAGATCGCTACAAGGGCCTGCGTTCCCCCCACAAACTGAAATTTGCCGTCTCCGGCTGTACCCGCGAATGCGCCGAGGCCCAGTCCAAAGACATCGGCGTGATTGCCACCGAAAAAGGCTGGAATCTCTATGTGTGCGGTAACGGCGGCATGCGCCCCCGGCACGCCGACTTGTTTGCCACCGACCTGGACGATGAAACCCTGGTGAAATTTATCGACCGAGTGCTGATGTTCTACATTCGCACCGCCGATCGCCTGCAGCGTACCTCGGTGTGGCTGGAAAACCTGGAAGGCGGTCTGGACTATCTGAAGCAAGTGGTGATTGAAGACAAGCTGGGCATCGCCGCGGAACTGGAAGATGAGATGACCGCCACCCTGGGACAGTATCAGTGTGAGTGGAAAACCACGCTGCAGAGCCCGGAAAAACTGGCGCGGTTCACGCACTTTATCAATGCCGCCGAGCCGGACAGCCACCTGGCCTATGTGACCGAGCGCGGCCAGCGGCGACCAGCAACAGCCGAAGAGCGAGCAGCGCGACTGCCCGTGGTGGAATTAGTGGATTAAAGGTGGATGTCATGTCAGTAACAGCAACAACACAATCCCGGGCCTGGCAGGTGGTCTGCCAAGCGGAACAAATGCTACCCGATACCGGTGTCTGTGCATTGGTGGCGGGCCGTCAGGTGGCCGTCTTTTTCAGCAAGCGGCTGAATCGCTATTTTGCGGTGGATAATTACGACCCTATTGGTGAGGCCAATGTGCTTTCACGCGGCATCATTGGTTCCGTAGGCGAACGCGTGTGTGTGGCGTCGCCCTTGTATAAGCAACATTTTGATTTGCAAACCGGCGAGTGTCTGGAGGAGCCGGAAGTGCGCATTCGGGTCTATCCCGTCAGGCTTGAGGCAGGTGCCATCGCCGTGCAAGTATCCGCCGATTAGTGTTCTTCCCCCGGTAGTTTCACCTATCGGATTTGGGGTAGCCCCTGGCTACCCCTTTTTTATTTCCGCCGGTGGTGCTCTGTCAGAATATCCGCGGCCGCCGTGGTTTTGTTGCTCTCGATGCGCTTGCCCGCCAGCGCAAAGGCCAGCCAGATTAGCAGGGCGATAGCGAATACAATGCACAGCAGGGGCATCAGCAGATTGAAGATGCCGCTGGGGGAGTGCACATCGGTGAGTATCCAGGTGATAATCAGGCCAGCGAGTATGACTAATAGCGATTTCATGGTGGCTCCACGCCATAAACCTTGGTATTTGCAGCGGCAGCGATTATGATGGGGAAGGAACCAGTCGTTTCACGATGACAATAATAGATCGCAGCCCCAGCGGCAGGTCCGCATTGGTGGCTATCATAACAAAATCCCCGGGTGGGTGACTGCAAACTAATTCAAGGAGACCGCTATGTCAGTTGTTTCTCGTAAGCTTGCCTTGCTGGCACTCTTTTCGTTGATTATTACGCCATTTGCGCTGGCGGGTCCGCGCATTGCGGTGATGGATTTTGAAAACAAGGCCCAGTACGGCGGCTGGCGTGTGGGTCAGGGTGCCGCGGATATGCTGACGACCGAGCTGGTGAAAGGCACCGACCTGGATGTGTTTGAGCGCGAGCGCCTGAACAGTATCCTGCAGGAACAGAATTTCGGTCAGTCAGGTCGGGTTGATCCCTCCACGGCGGCTCAGATAGGTAAGATTATTGGTGTGGACTACATCGTTACCGGCGCGGTTACCGAGTATGGTCAAAGTGGCAGTGGCGTCGGCGGTGGCGGTGTCAATGTGGGCAAAAAAGGCTACCACTCCAGTGTGGACGTCCGCATTGTGGATGTGAACACCTCGCGCATTATCATGGCTGATACCGGCAGCGGTTCCAAGTCGTCAGTGAATGTGCGCGTCTTTGGTTTTGGCGGTGGCGAAAGTTTTAATGAAAAACATGCTACCGCCACACTGCGCGACGCCATTGCCGAGGTGGTGGGTAAAATCAAACTGGCCAACCTGAAGGCCAGCTCCGGCGGTGGTGGTGGCAGCAGTGCCACCGCCAGCGCCAGTAAGACTGCGCTCTTGGCTGATGTCACCGGCAATAAGGTCATCCTCAATATGGGGGACTCGGCGGGTTTCAGCGTCGGCCAGGAGCTGACCATCAAACGCAAGGGACGTGAAATCAAGGATCCGGCCACCGGCAAGGTTATCAAAACCACCTATGACACTCTGGGCAAGATCAAACTGACCGCGGTAGAGGGTGCCTATTCCGAAGGCACCATTATCGAGGGCAGTGGCTTCCAGGTGGGGGATTCGGCCCATCCCTGATCACGAGTTAAAAAGGCACAACGTAAAGGGCCTGCGGGCCCTTTTTTTGATTAATGGAGTTGAAAACAGAACATGATTCGCGGCGTTATTTTTGATCACGATGGCACCCTGGTGGATTCCGAGCGCCATCACTACTTGCTTTGGGCGACGCTCTTGCGCGATAAAGGTATTGAGTTTGCAGAGGAAGAATATCGCACCCGCCTGGCGGGGGTGCCTACACGAACCAATGTGGACTATTTGCTGCATCACTACCCCGCTATCGAGCTGACGGCCGAGGAACTCTTTGCCAGGCGGGAGCAATTGGCAAGCGAAACTTTTGCACAACAGATCTGTGAAATGATCGAAGGCGCGCGCGAACTGGTGGAATGGGTGGCGGCCCGCCAGTGGGCCATGGCCATTGCCAGCGGGGCCAGCGATCGTGAAGTGGCACGTACCCTGACCCAGTATAAACTGGATGGTTTTTTCCCCGTGGTGGCTACCCGCGAAAGCGTGGCTAACCCCAAGCCGGCACCGGATGTCTATCGACTGGCGGTGGAGCAACTGGGTCTCCAGCCCCACGAGTGCATCGCTATCGAGGATAGTCCCACCGGTCTGCAGTCTGCCCTGGCCGCGAATCTGCGTTGCCTGGTAGTGCAAAATAATTACTCGCGCGGGCAGGATTTCACAGGCGCGACAGCCGTGCTGGATTCCATGGCTGAGGCCAGAGAGTGGTTGGCCGCCGAAATGGAAGTATGCGATAAGGTGGAAACGGGTCTGGATTACATTGATTGATCTTATAGGCTGTTGAAAAACCCCTTGCACGCTTAAGGACTCGCTGAGCACGCAATGGGTTTGCCAACAGCCTGCTAGGCCGCAAACTCGCTTTTAGAAAGAGATTTCACCCGGTAGCCGTCGCCGCATGGCTTCTTCAGAAAACAAATTTGGATACTGTTTTTGCATAGCCTGGAAGTGGGTGGGGACACGGTTGTCAAACGGGGGGAAACCTGCGTCAAGTCGCATTGTTTCAGCCTTCTGATAAATGTTCTCTGCACGCCGGTAAATTTCAGCTTTGTCGCTATGGGTTAATTGCACAGTGCCATGTTCTTGTTGATAGGCCTTGATAACATCTCTGGCGTGTAAGTACTTGTTATCGATACTTCCCCGCATCGCCATAAACTCCGAGTATGCCAGGCTCGACAGCAGTGAATCTTTTGGGCTCTGATTGGGGTCTGCAGGGGCTACAAAAAAATCTTCGCCCATGCCTAAAAGCTCTCTATCACCATGGATGATAGCCATGGTGACATACTGCTCATAGTCGTCGAGCCACTTTCCCGGATTTTTTTCATATTCTTCTGGGCGTGAGTCGCTATTAATTAATCGAAGCACGATTTCCTTCATGGCTCGAGTATCACCATTCTCCGCCAAGGCTTTAAGAGTAGACATATCGTATTGAGTGTAGGGGTGTGTATCTCGATTAATCCAGACGGAGTCTTCGTAAACTTCCTTGAGAGCCGCTATCTCCCGAGGAGTCAATGTTACCTCATTTGGCGAGTAGGCATTAATATTAGAGGATGCTTGTTGTGTCCGAGGAGCTACATCGGTGAGAGTGTGTGGCTGGGGTCCCGAGACATTCTCGCTGGAAATGACGACCTTCCGGTTCTCTTCTGATGATGGAGGCAACCTATAGTAAAGAATTCCCACGCCTATAATGAACAACAGGGAAAGAAAAAATATTTTCGTTTTTGAGCAAGTATTCATTTGCATCTCCTTTTGCAAATTAAGCGGGTGAAATTTACTTGCGAATCTTTCGGCGATACCGGTAAGCCTGGAGTAAGTCTACAGGTATCGCTCCCGTTAGGTGTGGAGGTCGGCCTGTTATAGCCGTGATCTCCAAGGCTGCTCCGATTGGTAGTGCTCCAGCTTTTGTTGGCTTAATTCTAATGGCAGCTCCAGAGATTTGGCATCATCCAGCGCTTGCTGTTGCCAGTGGACGGCAGTTTTAAAGTCACCGCTTTCAGCGGCCACAGCGGCACGAGCTTCCCAGAGTGCTTGTTTATCCATATAGTCGTCATCAACCTCGGCCAGGAGCGATTGCGCGCGCACAGAATCGCGAATGTCAGCCTCGGGGTGAGTGGTGAGTATCCACGCGAAGCGAATTTTGGCTGGTGCCATGGCGCTGGCAGCCCTTTCCAGCCAGTATAGCCCCTTGGCTTCATCTTTTTCGAGTCGATTTCCGCTCAAATGCTCAATAGCCAATGTGTACTGGGCATCGGCTACGTTCTGTGTGGCGGCCCTGAGCAGCCAGCCCAGGCTTTTGTAAGCGTCGGCCTCACAATTATGGCCTGTGAGCAGGCTCATACCCATAAAATAGGATGCAACAGCATGTCCATTGTGGGCCGCTTTTTCAAACCAGGTCAAAGGATTGTCCTGCAGCGACTCGTGGTCCACATGTTGCTGTAATGAGTCCAGGAAGTAGGCAAACCGGAATTGCTCATCCCCGCCGCCCTGTTCGGCTTCCCTTTTCATTTGAGCAAGAACACGAGCTATTTCGCGCCGGTCGGGTTCTGATCCTTCAATGGAAAAATGCAGGCGTTGCCGTACACCGGTGGTGGTTATGGGTTTGTCATTGACGATATTGGGTTTATAGAGCCAGTGCCGCATGGCTTCCAGACTGGACTCTCGAAAATCGTCATTAGTACTGTAGTAAATAGTATGGTCTCGTGTGACGCCGCTTTCTTCAATAGTAAATATCACATCCACCCAGCCATTGGCGCCTCGGCGTAGCTGCGACCTTGGGTATTCAGGCAATTTTCGCTTCAGCGGGCGGTGATTGCCGGCTTTGCTGTATTGAGGCTCGCCCAAAATGGGTGAAAGGCTTTTTCTCAAGGCCTCGTCGCTGTATTTCGAGAAGAGTACTTGTTGACGCTCTTTGGCTTTTTTCTGACCTTTGTCAGTTAAGCTGGCGAGAATTTTTTTATCTATTTCTGTTTTTGCATAAATGGGGTTTTGATTGGCGAGTGAAAACCAGGCATAGCTTTCAATAACATCTCTTTCTACATGTTCGCCGTAATAATACATGGCGCCCAGGTTATACTGTGCATCCTTGTCTCCAAATTGTGCAGCCTGTTTGAATTCGTAAAATGCTTTTTCATACTGATCTTGTTCATAGTATTGATAGCCAAGATGATAGCCTGCCAGGCAGGTTTGGCTAATTGCGAAAAGTATTAACAGGCTAACATGCCGTATTGTTTTCATATCAATCCTCCTTGTTTCCCTGGGATAGAATGACAACCTGTGATTTTCCAGATGAGCTGCGAAGTTGAGCGATGGCGGGTGGGTTTTTCAACGTGCCGCTCAGAGACTTGCCGTTTGCTGTGATTTCAAATTCACCCTCCTTTGTTGTTAAAGACAGCTTAACTCTATCTTGCTGCAATGGCAGTCTGTCGAAAGTCTGGTTGATGAGAATATCGTCAACAGACAGGTAGGCCAACAGCAATGTGAACTCGTCCTCAGCGGTTTCAGTGCTGACGATAAGATGCAACAGGGGGTATTTGAAGCCTCTCGATCGTGTCGTCATGCGGAGGTGGGATGTGTTGTTGTTTTCCGATAATACCGCCATCTCCAGGGTGTAGGGTGAGTCAATAAGGCTCCACTGAATGGGCGGCTGGTCAGGTTCAAGGGACAGATTTTTTGGAAGAAGGTGTGCGGTGCCACAACTACACAATAGGCAGGCGATAATCATCGATAGAAAAAATTTAGACATCACAAAACTCCCTGTGTAAATCGAGCGCAGCAAAGTCTTCTGCTGCGCCCCATTTTTTTATTCTTCTACGGTATTAGCAGCCTCTTGCTCTGCTCTTGCTTTTTCCATCATGGCCTCTAGCTCACCCTGGTGTTGCTGTGCGATACGCATGCCCAGTTGGCCGCCTTCCTGAAACAGTACCGGCATCAATTCGATAGATTTTTTGCCTACGGGGGTTTGGTAGAATTCCAGCAGCTTTTCAATTTCCTCTTTTTCAAAATACTTGCGGTAGATGTCCGCCATGGGTTCACGCATTTGCTCCCAGGAAAGGTACTTCTCCGCCCACTCGCGAATCACGGGGATGTAGGGGGTCATCTGAGGGTTGGAGGCACTGATCATTTCCACAAACTGGCCATGCATTTGAGCGACTTGCTCCTGACCGCCCATAATATCCACCAATTCATAGACAGGCTCTTCGGCCCGGGCAGCGATGGCGGTCAACAGCAGAGTGGCCACAATAACAAATTTCTTCATGAGTCTTTCCTTTGGTCGTTCAGATGTATGAGAAGGGCGTTTATACCATATCTCTAGGGTTATTTCTGGCAACGGGTGCAATAAACCGTGGATCGCTGCGCCAACCGTATCT
>CBFGUT010000169.1:0-7245 GCA_965652265.1 uncultured Cellvibrionaceae bacterium
CTCGCCGGAACGCTTGTCTCGGCATAGATCAAGTGATAAGTTTCGTCAAATAGGGCTATAGGGAGCATTAATTGGTCTTCCCTCCAGCCCTGTTGCAGTCTCAGTTTCAGCATTCACAGTCACAGAGCGGGATTGTTATGCAAGAATCAGAGCCTCTTAGCGAAGCTGTCACCCCTGACCCAACGCCGGACCTCGCCGGGACGCCAGCGGAAAAAATTCAATCCCTACTGTCACTTGCCGACATTCGCACCGATGGCAGGCGACCGTGGGATATCCAGGTGCACAACGATGAACTCTACAGCCGAGTGCTCGCCGGGGGTTCCCTGGCCTTTGGCGAGGCCTATATGGACGGCTGGTGGGACTGTGAGGCTCTGGACGACATGTTTACCCGACTGCTGCGTGCCAATTTGCCCCGCCGCCTGCGCGGACTGGCCAAGGTAAAACTGATACTCACTGCGGCTCAGCACCAGGTATTTAATTTCCAGAGCCGCGCCCGCGCCTTTCAGGTGGGTGAAGCCCACTATGATATTGGCAACAGCCTCTATCAGCGAATGCTGGACTCCACTATGAGTTACAGCTGTGGCTACTGGGCCGAGGCCGATAACCTGGAACAGGCGCAATTCAACAAACTGGATCTGATCTGCCGCAAACTCAAGCTGGAGCCCGGTATGCGCCTGCTGGACATTGGCTGCGGCTGGGGGGGGCTGGCGGAGCACGCCGCGCGCCACTATGGCGCCCAGGTGACAGGCATTACCATTTCGCGAGAACAACAAGCGCTCGCACGCGAGCGGGTGGCGGGCCTGCCGGTGGATATCGAACTGATAGACTACCGCGACCTCACCGGTCGCTTTGACCGCATCGCCTCCGTGGGCATGTTCGAGCATGTAGGCCCCAAAAACTACCGCACCTACTTTGAAACCGTCACCCAACTACTGGAAGGAAATGGTCTGTTTTTGTTGCACACGATTGGCGAGGAGCATACCACCCGCGCTCCCGACGCCTTTATTCACAAGTATATTTTCCCCAACGGCAAAATCCCCTCGCGCGAACAAATCAACAACGCCAGCCTGGATAGTCTGCGACTGGAAGACTGGCACAACTTCGGCCCCGACTACGACCGCACGCTCATGGCCTGGCGACAGAACTTCGAGCGCGGCTGGCCAACACTGGCCGGCACTTATGATGATGCGTTTTACCGTATGTGGCGCTATTACCTCAGCTGTTGTGCCGGCTATTTCCGCTCCCGCAAGGGGCAACTGTGGCAACTGGTTTTCAGCCACCCTACCCGCCAGGGAGAATACCGCAGCCTGCGCTAAGGGGGGCAACAGCGACCCTGCCGGGCCTGCCCCACCGCGCCCTGCGGGCTACTCCAGCGCTGCCTGAGCTGGTATAATCCGGCCTCCTCCAATGCAGAGGCTCAATTGGTAGCGAGGCGGCCACAAGCCACCTCAATGGGTTTGACTGTTTGCACTGGATGGCATTCGCACCTCTGCTTGCCCTCCCGTTCGCAAATCCGGCCTCTGAAGATACCCTCTTAACCATAGGTAATAGCATGTCTACAACTGACTCGAAGATCATCTACACCAAAACAGACGAAGCACCCGCACTCGCCACCTACTCGCTGCTCCCCATTATTCAGGCCTATACCGGCGTTTCCGGTATCGGCGTTGAGCTGAAAGACATCTCCCTGGCGGGGCGTATTATCGCGAGCTTCCCTGAGTATTTGACCGACGAGCAGCAGCAGAGCGACGATCTGGCCCTGCTGGGCGAACTGGCCAAGACCCCTGAAGCTAATATCATCAAACTGCCCAATATCAGCGCCTCCATTCCCCAGTTGAAAGCCGCTATCAAGGAATTGCAGGGCAAGGGCTACAAGCTGCCCGACTATCCCAGCAATCCACGAACTGAAGAAGAGCAGTCGGTGGCGGCGCGTTACGACAAGATCAAGGGCAGCGCCGTCAACCCGGTATTGCGCGAGGGCAACTCCGACCGTCGCGCACCAGCTTCCGTCAAGGCCTATGCGCGTAAAAACCCCCACAGCATGGGCGCCTGGTCGGCCGACTCCAAAAGCCATGTGGCACATATGAGCGAGGGCGACTTCTACGGCAGTGAAAAATCCCTGACCCTGCCTGCCGCCACCAGCGCACGTATTGAATTTGTCAGCAACGACGGTCATACCCAGGTGTTGAAAGACAAACTGGGCCTTCAGGAAGGTGAGATTCTCGACGCCGCGGTGATGCGCCGGGCCTCACTGCGCCGTTTCCTGGCGCAGGCCATTGCCGACGCCAAACAGGAGGGCGTATTGCTCTCCCTGCATCTCAAAGCCACCATGATGAAAGTGTCGGACCCGATTATCTTCGGCCACGCGGTCACCGTATTTTTCAAATCCCTGTTCGACAAATACGCCAACGAGTTTGCCGAGCTGGGGATCGATCCCACCAACGGCTTCGGGGATGTGATCGCCAACCTGGATAAGCTACCCGCCGACAAGCGCGCCGCCGTTGAGGCCGACATACAGGCCTGCTATCAGGCGGGGCCGGCTCTGGCCATGGTCAACTCAGACAAGGGCATCACCAACCTCCACGTACCCAACGATGTGATTATCGACGCCTCCATGCCCGCCGCCATTCGCTCTTCCGGGCAAATGTGGGGGCCGGACGGCAATCTCCACGATACTAAGGCCATTATCCCCGACCGCAGCTATGCCGGCGTTTATCAGGAGACCATCGACTTTTGCAAAAAGCATGGCGCCTTTGACCCCACCACCATGGGCACGGTACCCAATGTGGGACTGATGGCACAGAAAGCCGAGGAATACGGCTCTCACGACAAGACCTTTGAAATGGGTGCCGCCGGTACCGTACGTATTATCAGCGATTCCGGCGAGGTGTTGCTGGAGCAAACGGTTGAAAAGGGTGATATTTTCCGCGCCTGTCAGGTAAAGGACGCCCCCATTCGCGACTGGGTTAAGCTGGCGGTCAACCGCGCCCGCGCCTCTAACACACCGGCCGTGTTCTGGCTGGACACCAATCGCGCACACGATGCCGAAATTATCGCCAAGGTCAAAACCTATCTGCAAGACCACGACACCAGTGGCCTCGATATCCAGATCATGGCGCCAGCCGAAGCGACGCGCTATACGCTGGAACGCGCCAAAGCGGGTAAGGACACAATTTCCGTGACCGGTAATGTGTTGCGCGACTACCTGACCGATTTATTCCCCATTCTGGAGCTGGGTACCAGCGCCAAGATGCTGTCCATCGTGCCGCTGATGAATGGCGGCGGCCTGTTTGAGACTGGCGCCGGCGGCTCCGCTCCCAAGCATGTGGAGCAGTTTACCGAAGAGGGATACCTGCGCTGGGACTCACTGGGCGAGTTTCTGGCACTGGCCGCCTCGCTTGAACACTACAGCCAGGTAACCGGTAACCGTCAGGCACAGGTATTGGCCGATGCCCTGGACAAAGCGACCGGCAAATTCCTGGACAACAACAAATCCCCGGCGCGCAAAGTGGGCCAGATCGACAATCGCGGCAGTCATTTTTATCTCGCGCTCTACTGGGCCGAGGCCCTGGCGGCCCAGACCGACAGTCCCGATTTGCAAGCGCGCTTTGCCAAGTTCTACAAGTCTATGAGCGAGGCTGAACAGGCCATTGTGGACGAGTTGATTGGCGCCCAGGGTAAGCCGGTGGATATCGGCGGCTACTACCAGCCCGACGACGCTAAAGCCTCTGCCGCCATGCGCCCCAGCCAGACCCTCAACCAACTATTGGCCGCTCTGTAAACGCGGGCTATCGTCGACCACCGGTCGGTGGTCGACGATCATGCATCATGACTGGGGGGCGTCATACCAAATTCCGTACTTATCGCCCTGCCAGGCCAAAAGGTGGAAAAAGTAGGCCGTTATTAACATACACAAACCACCTGCCAAGGCCACTTCATTGACAAGTCCGAAGGCACACAGCACAAAGCCACTGATATGCGTAATAAACAGAGCCCGGACTGTGGACCTGCGCGACGGGCGAAAGCTCAGATAATTAAAAAAGAACCACCACTTTAACCACAAAGGGTGTTTCTGCCAGTCTACCGATGTTTTGTCTATCATAAATCTCTCCTGGTTCAAGGTGGCAATATCCACTTCCAATACCGACGCGAGACACTTCAATGATTCAAAGCTGGCATTATGACCACTCTCTATTCTCTGAATAGTCCTGACGTTTAAGCCGGACATCATCGCCAGCTGCTCCTGTGACATATGCCGGCTAATACGCAACTCTTTTAGTATCATTTCTGTGTCCCGTGCACTGAACCTGGATTGTTCCCTGATAGTAGCAAAGTCGGTGACGAATTCCGCCCGACATTTACCCGACACCCCTTATCCGGTGTACTTTCACACTCTCTCACCCGGATTCATGCTCCGTTCCCCGTTCCCCGTTCCCCGTTCCCCGTTCCCCGTTCCCCGTTAATCATCGATTTTCTCAATCAATCCCCACCAATTTATCGGTGTTTTAAGCTTGTGACTGACGTTAACCTACACTATTAAACGCTGACAGGAGGCAAGAATGGGTTTACTGGTAGAAGGCAAATGGAAAGATCAGTGGTATGACACCAAATCCACTGGAGGCAAATTCAAACGCAGTGAAGCCAAGTTTCGACACTGGATCACCTCCGATGGCAGTCCCGGCCCCACGGGAGAGGGAGGCTTTAAGGCCGAAGTGGGGCGCTATCACCTGTATGTGTCTCTCGCCTGCCCCTGGGCTCATCGCACACTGATTTTTCGGGCTCTCAAGGGGCTGGAGGAGGCCATTAGTGTTTCCGTGGTGAATCCCTACATGGGTGAGCACGGCTGGACTTTCGAGCCCGCGCCCGGCGTCATCGGCGACCCACATTATAGTGCCCAGTATTTGCACGAGATTTACACGGCAGACACTGTGGATTTCACTGGCCGGGTGACCGTCCCCGTACTCTGGGACAAAAAGCGTGAATGTATTGTCAGTAATGAATCCGCAGAAATCATCCGCATGCTGGGCACCGCGTTTGACTCTTTGGGAGCCGAACCCGGAGATTACTACCCGGAGGGTTTACGCCAAGAGATAGACAGCTTTAATGACCGCATTTACCACACTGTTAACAATGGTGTGTATAAGGCTGGGTTTGCGACTGAGCAGAGTGTTTACGAAACGGCGGTAGACGAACTGTTTGCAACACTGGACTTTCTGGAGGGGCACCTGGGGTCGCAGCGATATCTGGTTGGCAACACTCTAACCGAGGCCGACTGGAGACTGTTTACCACATTACTTCGCTTTGATGCGGTCTATCATGGACACTTTAAGTGCAATCTGAAAAAACTGTCCGAATATCCCCACCTGTGGGGCTATACGCGCGATCTATATCAGACGGGTCCAGTCTTCCGAACGGTTAACCTGGAGCATATTAAACAGCACTACTATCGCAGCCACGACATGATCAACCCCACCGGCATCGTGCCTCTGGGCCCCCATCAGGACCTGGAGGCACCTCACGGCAGGGAAAATCTCTAAGATCCCTCAATATTGCAAGACTGTAAAAACACAAAAGCCGGCAGAGCCGGCTTTTGTAGGAGGGACAGGTATAACACCAGAGTTATTACTCGGCGTTATTGCTCTCCACTTCTGCTTCCGCCTGCTGAACCGGGCGATCCACCAACTCCACGTAAGCCATAGGTGCGTTATCGCCAGCGCGGTAACCACACTTGAGAATACGCAGGTAACCACCCGGCCGTGACTCATAGCGCGGACCAAGTTCGGCAAACAGCTTACCGACAGCCTTGGGATCGCGCAGACGGCTGAAAGCCAGTCGACGGTTGGCGACACTATCCTGTTTGGCCAAAGTAATCAGAGGCTCCGCATAGCTGCGCAGCTCTTTGGCCTTGGGCAGAGTTGTTTTAATCAGTTCGTGCTCAACCAGAGACGCTGTCATATTGCGAAACATGGCTTTGCGATGCGAACTGTTCCGATTCAGTTTACGGCCACTATGACGATGACGCATGACGCTAAATCCTTCACTGTTAATTGCTTCACAGCAATCGTGTTACGCCGCGGCCTTGGCCGCGACCATTAAATGTTAATTAATCTTCGTTGCGCAGGCTGGCCGGGGGCCAGTTTTCCAGACGCATACCGAGAGACAAGCCGCGGGAAGCGAGAACGTCTTTGATCTCGGTGAGAGATTTCTTACCCAGGTTAGGTGTTTTCAGCAATTCCACTTCGGTGCGCTGAATCAAATCACCAATATAGTAAATATTTTCCGCTTTCAGGCAGTTAGCAGAGCGTACGGTCAGCTCCAGGTCGTCAACAGGACGCAGAAGAACGGGGTCGATAGCCTCTTCCTTCTCTTCCGGCTGCGATTGCTTCTCGCCTTCCAGGTCCACAAAGACGGCCAGCTGTTGCTGCAGAATGGTGGCAGCGCGACGGATGGCCTCTTCGGGGTCCAGCGTACCGTTGGTTTCCAGATCCAGAATCAACTTGTCCAGGTCAGTGCGCTGTTCCACACGGGCACTGTCAACACTGTAGGCCACACGGCGCACAGGGCTGAATGACGCATCCAGTTGCAGTCGACCAATGGCACGGCTCTCGTCGTCATCCTGCTGGCGGGTGTCAGCCGGTTGATATCCGCGACCACGAGCCACTGTCAGGCGCATGGACAACTGGGTATCACCGGTAATGTTGGCGATCACATGGTCGGGATTCTTAATCTCGATATCATGGTCCACCTGAATATCGCCCGCCGTAACAACACCGGGACCCTTTTTAGTCAGGGTCAGTACGGCCTGGTCTTTACCGTGCATTACCACGGCTACGCCCTTGAGGTTGAGCAGGATCTCAATCACATCCTCACGGACACCCTCAATTTCGCTATACTCGTGCAATACGCCATCAATTTCCACTTCCGTAATGGCACAACCGGCCATGGACGAAAGTAAAATACGACGCAGCGCATTGCCCAGAGTATGACCAAAACCACGCTCCAGCGGCTCCAGCACCACACGTGCGTGAGTGGTGCTGTTTTCAGTGACGTCAATGTGACGCGGAGTCAAAAATTCGTTTACTGCAGTCTGCATAGCCACACCTGTTAACGGTTAATCCCTTACTTCGAGTAGAGCTCTACGATAAGGTTTTCGTTGATTTCAGCCGGCAAATCGCTGCGATCCGGAACACGCTTGTAGACGCCTTCCTTTTTATCGGCATTGACTTCAACCCACTCCACATCAGC
>CBFGUT010000170.1:0-7166 GCA_965652265.1 uncultured Cellvibrionaceae bacterium
AGCTACCTCGCTTTCGGGCGCTTTTACACCTCACACACCAAGCCCGAGGCGCCTGTGGCTCCCCTCGGGCTGCTGGCCCAGGCCCGCCGGCGCTGGCCCCGCCAGACACTGGTGGCCATTGGCGGCATCACCCGAGACAATGCGGCACCGCTGCTGACAGCAGGCGCCGACCTGCTGGCCATGTGCCACGCTTTATTTCACGCGACCGACCCGGCGGCCACTGTGGCAGCGATCAGCGCCCCGCCGGTCCCAACCAAGGATATTTGTCTATGAACCGTTCCGAACAGCTGTTTGCCCGGGCCGCGCGCCACATCCCCGGTGGCGTCAACTCGCCGGTGCGGGCCTTCAAGGCCGTGGGTGGCACACCGCCCTTTATTCAACGCGCCAGCGGCGCCCACTTGTGGGACGCCGACGAGCAGCGCTATATCGACTATGTGCTCAGCTGGGGACCGATGATTCTGGGGCACAACCACCCTGAGGTTCTCGCGGCGGTGGTGGAAGCCGCCAGCCACGGGCTGAGTTTTGGCGCCCCCACCGAGGCGGAAATACACCTCGCCGAGCTGCTGTGTTCGCGGGTGCCCAACCTGGACAAGGTGCGCATGGTCAACTCCGGCACCGAAGCCACCATGAGCGCCATTCGCCTGGCGCGCGGCTTTACCGGGCGCGACAAGATCGTAAAATTCGAAGGCTGCTATCACGGCCACTCTGACTCCCTGTTGATCAAGGCGGGTTCCGGCGCTCTCACCCTGGGTGTGCCCAGCTCGCCCGGCGTCCCCGCCGCACTGGCGGAACACACCATCACCCTGAGCTACAACAACCCCGAACAGGTGCGCGAGTGTTTTGCCCAACTGGGTGAGCAGATTGCCTGCATTATCGTGGAGCCGGTGGCGGGCAATATGAACTGCGTGCCCCCCCTGCCCGGCTTTCTGGAGAGCCTGCGCGAGACCTGTGACCAGTACGGCAGCCTGCTGATTTTCGACGAAGTCATGACCGGCTTTCGCGTCGCCCCCGGTGGCGCCCAGGAACGCTATGGCGTGCGCGCCGACCTGGTGACCCTGGGCAAGGTGATTGGCGGCGGTATGCCGGTGGGCGCCTTTGGCGGGCGCGCCGATATTATGGATCATATCGCCCCGGCGGGGCCGGTCTATCAGGCGGGGACTCTGTCGGGCAATCCCGTGGCCATGGCCGCCGGACTGGCGACACTCACCCTGATCGCCGAGAGCGATGTCTACCCACAGCTCTACCGGCGCACCGAACAACTGGTCAAGGGCCTGCAACAGGTGGCGGATGCCGCAAAGGTGCCCTTTACCACCAACCATGTGGGCAGCATGTTCGGTTTCTTTTTCACCGAGGAGCCAGCCATCGGTAACTATCAGCAGGTGATGGCCTGTGATATTCCGCGTTTTAACCGCTTTTTTCACGGCATGCAGGCGGAAGGGATCTATTTTGCTCCCGCCTCCTACGAGGCGGGGTTTATGTCCCTGAGCCACAGCGAGGAAGATATCGCCCAGACACTGGCGGCAGCGGAAAAGGTGATGGCGGAGTTATAGAGCGGTGAACGGAATTATTCAGTTTGCTGCATCAGCTGCTCAATCACCTCCAGCACCTGGGGCGAGGCATCGATGATGGTAAAGCCCGCCCAGTGCTTGCCGTTGTCCTCGGCATTGCGGGCCCAGAGACAATCCACACCGATATGGAGGCTGTTGCAGCCATCCACGGTCACGGGCAGGTGCAGATCCAGTTTGTAGAGGCAGTCCTCCTCAAAGGGATGGTCGCCAATCACCATTAGGCCATTCTGGTGAATGTTCACCAGCCGCCCCAGGTACTGGTCGCGGGTATTGTCGTACACATCGATATCAGCCGCCGGGGTGTGACGGGGGCGGCTGCGGGGTTTGTGTTCGTGCGAACTGTCGCCAGTGCTCATCGTCATTCACTCTCCAGCAGGGCTCCGGACGCCTTGGCATTGAGACTGTGATAGATATTTTCCAGCGCGCGCTCAAAGAAGGGTTTGGCACTGCCGGCAATGATCCGCAACTTGCCGTCAATCATTTCCCGTGCCAGCTGCCGCGCCGAGACCACGGAGACCTTGCGCCCCTGCTGATCCACCAACATATAGTGCATGGTCTTGGGATTGTACCAGGCCACTTTCAGGCGCTTGCCCTTGTCGTCTTCCATCCAGGTGCCGAATTCGATCAGCTTGAGCTTTTCGATCAGAGTGGCCTCCTCTTCGGTAATGGCACTCTTTTCCGCGGCTTCCTGTCCGGCTTTTTCCGCCGCCATAGTTTCCAGCTTGGTGCGCATGGGTTCGGGGGCCGCTTCCAGTTTGCGACTTTGCAGGGCAAGCTTTTGCAGGGAGGTAATGGCATCCAGCAATTTGCGCGCCTTGGCCTGCTCATAGCCAATGGTGTCAAAGCCCGTCTGCAATTGCTGGGTCAGCCGCTCCTGCATTTCCACCTGACGCACTTTGTCAGCTTGTAACATTTTGGGTTCAATGGTCCAGAGTAAATCGTCCACCAGCGCGAAAGCTTTGCGACACATTTCCGAGTCGACGCCATAGCGCAAGATCACAAAGGCCATATAGTCAGACCAGGGCAAAAGCAACAGCAACAGCACCGCCGAGGGCAAATCCTTGCCCTGGATGCGCTCGTGCACATGGGCATTGACCTGCAGCTTGGCTTCGCGCAACTTCTCCTCGCCTCGCGCTTTCTCCATGGCGCGTTTTTCCATCAACTCCTGCCGGCGCGACACATTGCGCGTATAGGCATTGAAATCCATCAGCGCCTCGGCAAACACCTTGACGTCATTGCCAAAGTTTTCCAGCACAAAAAACACCGTGGTCTTGATCTTGGCGTAGATATCGCCCTGGCTGGAGCCGTCGTTACCCACCCAGCGGGCGCCGGCCTCGGCCATGGCATTGAGCAGCATACGGGCGGGATGGTCTACTTTTTCAAAGAAGTCTTCGTCGATAAAGGCGAGCTTGAGAATGGGCGTGTGCAGATAACTGAGCAGCGCCTTGACCGAGTCCGGCAACTGTTCGTCAGAGAGGATATAGTCAAACAGCAGTCCCACCAGTTCGATCATGTGCATATCATCGGCACGCATGTCGTCACTGGCCTGGGCCTGCAGGCGCCCTACCAACTCACGGGTAACGTCACTCACCGGCAGCGGCTGAATGCGATTGCCCACCTCCGCCACCAGCGCGCGGCCGCCGGCCAGGTTATTGGCCTGCACCGCATTCACCACACTGATCAATTGCGCGTGATCCAGCCCCGGACCCGGCGAGCCCCGCCCACCGGTGGATACATTGTCCGAGTCCGCCCGAGCGTTATCGAGGGTGGCTGAGCCCGGCACCGGGGCGGCCTGGGAAATGTGGGTTTGCAACAAACGTATCGCACTCACCAGCCCCTGCTGGTAATTTTCACTGTTGTGGTCGGACCGGCGATCGACAATATGATCGGTGGCGCGGCGGCGAGGTGGCGACTCGGGCGCGTCAGCATCATCCGCCTCCTCGCTATCGCCTGCACTACCGGTGGAGCTGGCTGCCGAGGACATCTGATAGCGCAGGTTCTCCAGTACCCCCGCCTCTGCCAGTGTCTGGTTAATGTGGTCGTAGAGGCTGGCCAGAGGCTTGATTAATGCCGTTTCAAAATGCTTGTACCCCATGACCTTGGTGCGGGTATCCAGCGCCAATTCGGCAATCTGCCGCCGCAGCGCCTCGCAAAACTGAACGGGGCTCAGGGGGTTACTGCGGTCGTCGATCTTGTGACCGCCATTGAGCAGTGACAGCCGTTGCTGCAGTGCCCACAGGGCCTCCGCCTGCTCAGTATCGGCGCGGTGACAGATGGAGGTTATGGCAATGGTTTCCTCCAACTCGGCGTTGTCCACCAGTGTTAAACGCTCGCCGCGAAATCGCTCCTGCCCCGAGGGGGTGTGCAGTTTTTTCTCGTGGAACTGATCGAAGTTACCGTCCAGTATCCGCATGAAGACCTCGGCGCTGACCCCGGCTGCGCGCTGCAGCAGCTTGATCATCTCGCCCAGGGCGACCATTTCTTTGTTGGAGTGGGCGTTTTGTTCGCGCTTCTCCACCGACGCGATCCACGCTTGCCAAAAATTGCTGTAATGAGCCTGCACATAGGCCTGGGTCAGATCGCGGCACAACTGCAGGCAATGCTTGACCTTGGCCTCGGGCAGAGGCTCTAAAACCTGACGGGCGCCGGCATCCGGGAGCGATCGACGGTCACCGTGCGTCTTGTTCCTGTCCATATTCCCTCAATCCCGTAAGAATATTCCCCTCGCGGTGGCCAGGCCGCCAGCCACTGTGGAGATGTCAAATTATAGTCAAACTTGGCACCAAATCACTCATTTATCACAATAACGCCAAGCGCCCAAAACAACCGTGGCGAAGGGCGATGCGATTTCCATGCCCACTTGCATACTTTTTCAACCATCATAGATCAAAAGACGGTGTGACGCCCATCACATTTACAACCCGGTAAAAATGCCCCTTGCACGCCCCCAAATGGCGCAAAAAGCAGAAGTCGTGCGCCATAATGGCGCCTCAACCCTTCCCTATGACGTCATTCAAAAGCCCAATAAAAGTCTAATCGTCTGTTTTTATTGGATATTTCAATTAATTGGGGCCTTGGCACCCATCTTGCCACTGTCCCCGCGTACCGAGATGCATCGCACTTTCGCTGGTGGATCGGGACAATCACACATTACTGATAAATGGAAGGCTAGGGTTCCGGCGGCGACTGACACCGCGACTGGTCCGAGAGCTTTCGACCTTCAAGGCGAAGGTTACACGGCGGGATAAAAGCCCGGGAGAACTGATTGGCCAGATTGCCAAGGGTGCTCCTGATAACCGTAAACACAAGCCTTCGGAGGTGTGTTATGAAATATTTGTCTATCGCCATAGTGGCGCTCTCGCTTTCCCTGCCGGCTGCCGCCAAAGATTCCTTTAAAATCTGCTGGTCCATCTATGTGGGTTGGATACCCTGGGGCTATGGGGCCGAACAAGAGATTGTGGACAAATGGGCGAAGAAGTACGACATCGACATCGAGGTCGTGCAGATCAACGACTATATCGAATCTATTAATCAGTACACCACCGGGCAGTTCGACGCCTGCACCATGACCAATATGGACGCACTGACCATTCCCGCCGCCGGTGGTGTGGATAGCACGGCGCTGATCGTGGTTGACTTCTCCAATGGTAACGACGGTGTGGTTCTCAAGGGTGAGAACAAAACCCTCGCCGACATCAAGGGCCAAAAAGTCAACCTGGTGGAACTCAGTGTGTCGCACTACTTGCTGGCGCGCGGGCTGGAAAGCGTAGGACTGAGTGAACGGGACGTACAGGTGGTCAACACCTCCGATGCCGATATGGTGGCCGTCTACGGTACCGATAGCGTCACCGCCGTCACCACCTGGAACCCACTGCTGGGCGAGATTCTCGCGCAGCCCAACAACTCCCTGGTGTTTGACTCCTCGCAAATTCCCGGCGAAATCATGGATCTGCTGGTGATCAATACTGAGACCCTGCAAGAAAACCCCGCCCTGGGCAAGGCGCTGGTGGGTGCCTGGTACGAGATCATGGGCGTGATGAGTGGCCAGGACGCTGCCGGCATCGACGCCCGCACCGCCATGGCCACGGCTTCCGGGACGGATCTGGCAGGCTATGAAGCCCAACTGGCCAGCACCAAAATGTTCTATACCCCACAGGCGGCACTGGCACTGGTCAACAGCGACGAGTTGCTCGACACCATGCAAAAGGTCTCCGAATTTTCCTTTGAACACGGTCTGCTGGGCGAGGGCGCCCCGGACGCCGGCTTTATTGGTGTCGAAAGTCCCGAGGGGGTCTACGGCGACAGCAACAATATCAAATTGCGCTTTGACACCACCTATATGCAGATGGCGGCCGACGGCAAACTCTGAAACAGGCCAGCTGATCCATGTGATTAACGTGCAGGGACGCACGATCACCCTTGCGGGACATCTATGAAACGACTGATTAATCTGACACCGTCGCGGCCATTGACGCTGCTGCTGGGGCTGCTGCCCTTCGCATTGCTGGTGATGCTTTATATCACCGCCTCGGATGCGCGATTGGCGGAGAATGCCAGCGACAAACTGTTGCCAAGTTTCGAACAGATGAGCAGCGCCATGCACAACCTGGCTTTCGAGCCCAGCCGCCGGACGGGCGAATATCTGTTCTGGCAGGACACACTCAGCAGCCTAAAGCGGTTGTCATTAGGTATGGCGATTGCGGCATTGCTTGGCTTCTCTATCGGCTTACTCACCGGCGCACTGCCGACTATCCATGCGCCGGTATCACCGCTGTTAACGGTCATTTCATTGATACCGCCCATGGCGGTATTGCCCATACTGTTTATTGTCTTCGGTCTCGGCGAGCTGTCGAAAATTGCCCTGATTGTGATTGGGGTAGCCCCCTACATTGCCCGCGATATTCAGCGCAGTACCCAGGAGATTCCCACCGAACAGATTATCAAGGCGCAAACTCTGGGCGCCTCCACCTGGCAAATTCTGTGGCGGGTCATGATTCCGCAGACACTGCCACGCCTGCTGGGTGCCGTGCGTCTGTCACTGGCCACCGGCTGGCTGTTTTTGATTGCCGCCGAGGCTATTGCCTCCACCGATGGCCTCGGCTATCGCATTTTTCTGGTGCGCCGCTATTTATCCATGGATGTCATCCTGCCCTATGTGGCCTGGATTACACTCCTGGCTTTCGCACTGGACTGGCTACTGGCCAAACTCAGCCGCTGGTGTTTCCCGTGGCATCATCAGGAGGGACAGCCATGAGCTTATCGAAAGGCATGAGTCTACCGAAAGACATGAGCGCATCGACAGCCATGAGCTCATCGAAAGACACCGACAACAGCAAAAAAACGCCGATGATTCAGGCCAAAAACCTGTGGAAATCCTACGGCGACAATCTGGTGCTGGAACACCTGGATGTGAATGTCAGCGCCGGCGAGTTCATCACCATGGTGGGGACCTCGGGCTGCGGCAAGAGTACCTTTCTGAAAATGCTGTTGGGCATGGAATCCCCCAGCAAGGGGGAACTGCTACTCGATGGTAAACCCATCCCGGATGAACCGGACCAATCGCGCGGCATCGTCTTTCAGCAGTACTCGGTATTCAGC
>CBFGUT010000171.1:0-7153 GCA_965652265.1 uncultured Cellvibrionaceae bacterium
CATGCTTGTGAGATGATAATACTGCAGAACGCAGAACGCAGAACGCAGAACGCAGAACGCAGAACGCAGTTGAGTAGGTTGGGTAAGCTCAGCGCCACCCAACAATCCAGCGCCACCCAACAATCCAGCGTCACCCAACAATCCAACGTCCCTCCAAAATCCAAACCACCCAACAATCCCGCACGTCTACGCGAGCATATAATTGAGGATAACCATCAACCCGAAGCCACTCATCAGTGAAAAAGTCGCCGCGTTTTCGTGGCCGTCTTTGTGGGTCTCGGGAATAATTTCGTTACTGATAATAAACAACATGGCACCGGCGGCTCCGCCCAGAATCCACGGCAAGAGGGTAGTGGCTACGGAGACCAGGGTGGCGCCAAACAGGCCGCCCACGGGCTCGATCAGTCCGGTCAATACCGCCAGGGTAAAGGCAAACCATTTGCTGTAGCCGATGGAGAGCAGTGACACGGCAATGGCCAGCCCCTCGGGAATATTCTGCAAAAAAATACCCGTCGCCAGGGGAATGCCATTGGCGATATCGCCCTCGGCGAAGCCGACACCCACGGCCATGCCCTCGGGAAAGTTATGCAGGCTGATGGCAATCACGAATAGCCAGATACCGTCCAGCCGTTTACTGTCCAATCCCTCCCTGCCCTTGAGGAAGTGTTCGTGAGGGGTGTAGTGATGAATCAGTGCCAGAATGATGGCTCCGAGCAGCATGCCGGCCACCACCAGGCTGACGGCGCCCCCCGTGGCAAGACCCGAGCGTTCCCCGTGCTCGATTCCCGGAATCAGCAGCGAGAACACCGAGGCGGCCAGCATAACGCCGGCGGCGGAGCTCAGCAGAATATCCTGTGCACGCACTGAAAGTTGACGTACTAACAGAATACCGAGGGCCCCGGCGGTGGTGCCCAGGCTGGCCACCAGGCTGGCGAGAGAGCCGAGAAGGATGACGTTACTGCCCGGGTCATTCATAGATCTGTCTGCTTTTGCTGTGTGGGCGACCATTCTGGCCGATAACGGGCGCTTGCGCCAATAGCGCCGGCGTGTACACTGGAGACATTGCAACCAGTGACAGCAACTATGGCATTAATCATGGGGGTGGACCCCGGCTCGCGCAAAACCGGCTTTGGCATTATCGACACTCTGGGGGCGCGGCCACGCTATGTCACCAGTGGAGTTATACGTCTGCCGGAAGCGCCTCTGCCGGAGCGGCTGGAGCGCATTTTCGCCAGCCTGAGTGAGTTGATCGAGCAATACTGCCCGCAGGAGTTTGCTATCGAACAGGTGTTTATGGCCAAGAGTGCCGCTTCGGCGCTCAAGCTCGGCCAGGCGCGCGGGGCGGCCATTGTGGCGGCGGCCAGTCGTGGACTACCTGTCTACGAATACGAGGCGCGCAAGGTTAAGCAAGCGGTGGTGGGCACCGGCGCCGCCGATAAGCTGCAAGTGCAACATATGGTGAAGACGCTGCTCAAGTTACCCGCCGCGCCCCAGGAAGATGCCGCCGATGCTCTGGCGGTGGCGCTGTGTCACAGTCACACCCAGGCCCACTTAATAAAACTGGCCTCGGCCAGAAGCTTTCGCCGCGGTCGTGTGGTATAACTGCCCCTTTTGACTGGCAGCCATGTGTAACGAAAGAATTTTGCCACTATGATCGGACGACTCAAGGGACAGCTCGTGGAAGTGCAGCCGCCCCTGCTGCTGCTCGATGTGCAGGGCGTGGGTTATGAGGTACAGGCTCCCATGACCACGTTTTACCAGCTGCCGAGCGCCGGCGAATCGGTGACTCTTCACACCCATCTGGCGGTGAGTGAAACCGCCCATCAGCTCTATGGCTTTGCCAGTCGTGCCGACCGCGACCTGTTCCGCGCTCTGATCAAGGTCAATGGCGTGGGGCCGAAGATGGCCATTGCCATACTCTCGGGCATGGAAGCGGCGGATTTAGCCCGCTGTGTTCAGGAAGACAACCTGACCGCCCTGGTCAAGGTGCCCGGCGTGGGCAGGAAAACCGCCGAGCGACTCATGATCGAATTGCGTGACAAATTGACCCAGTGGCAGCTCCCCGCCGTCGGTTCGGTGTCCGTGGCGGCACCCAGCCATTCGCCGGCAGCGGGTGTCTCCGCCAGCGAAGAGGCGGAGAGTGCCCTGGTAGCGCTGGGTTACAAGCCCGCCGAGGCGGCACGTATGGTGACCGCGGCGCGCAAGGAGGCCCCCGACGAGCGTGCGCAAACACTTATCCGTCTGGCGCTGAAGCGCCTGGGAGCAGGCTAAATCGCCATGATTGAGACCGACCGATTAATCGCCCCGGACCCACTGCCGCGCGAGGAGCAGCTGGATCGCGCCATACGCCCCAAGTCCCTGGGGGACTATGTGGGCCAGCCCGTGGTGCGCGAACAGATGGAGATTTTTATCCAGGCGGCCCAGCAGCGCGGTGAATCCCTGGACCACACGCTGGTGTTTGGCCCGCCGGGCTTGGGCAAGACCACTCTGGCCAATATTATTGCCGCGGAAATGGGGGTGGCCTTGAAAAGCACCTCGGGTCCGGTGCTGGAAAAGGCCGGCGACCTGGCGGCACTGATGACCAACCTGGAGCCGGGGGATGTGCTGTTTATCGACGAAATCCATCGCCTGAGTCCGGTGGTGGAGGAAATCCTGTATCCGGCCATGGAAGATTTCCAACTGGATATCGTCATCGGTGAGGGGCCGGCAGCGCGCTCCATCAAACTGGATTTGCCTAACTTTACCCTGGTGGGTGCCACCACCCGCGCGGGGCTGTTGACCTCACCCCTGCGCGACCGCTTTGGCATTGTGCAGCGGCTGGAGTTCTACAATATTGCCGACCTCACCCATATTGTCAGCCGCTCGGCGGGCCTGCTGGGCGTGCGCATTGAGCCGGAGGGCGCTGTGGAAGTGGCCAAGCGCTCCCGCGGTACACCGCGTATCGCCAACCGCCTGCTGCGCCGGGTGCGCGATTATGCCGAGATCAAGGCGGATGGCGTGGTGTCGGCGGCGGTGGCCGATGGTGCCCTGAATATGCTCAAGGTGGATGAGCGCGGCTTTGACCATATGGACCGGCGCCTGCTGGCGGCCATGCTGGAAAATTTCACCGGCGGTCCGGTGGGTATCGACAGTCTGGCGGCGGCCATCGGCGAGGAACGCGGCACCATTGAAGATGTCATAGAGCCCTACCTGATCCAGCAGGGCTTTATTGCGCGCACACCGCGCGGGCGAGTGCTCACGGCCCAGGCATACCAGTATTTTGGCGCTCCGGTGCCCGACAGATTCAAGGACAACCCGTGACATCAAGCGAGATTTTCCAGATTCCCCTGCGTGTGTATATTGAAGATACCGATGCCGGGGGCATTGTCTACTACGTCAATTATCTCAAATACATGGAGCGCAGCCGCACGGAATTTTTGCGCCACTTGGGTTACCATAAGCCGGCCATGCTGGACGATGGTACTCTGCTGGTGGTGCACCGCGCCGAGGTGAACTATCTGCGCCCGGCACGGCTTGACGATGAATTGCTGGCCACGGCGGCGGTGATTAAAATGGCGCGGACCAATTTGGTGTTTGACCAGAAAATTTACGCCGGCAACCAGCTGTTGTGTGAAGGCCTGATTCGCATTGCCTGTGTCGAGCCCGAGGCCATGAAACCTGCCGCCATTCCACTGGCCATGCGTGAGAAAATCGCCGCCACCATGACCTGCGTCACCAGCAACCCCATTAACCGCGATTGATAGAGAGTAGCTAACCTATGCCCGCTGAAAATTCCATGTCCATTTGGCATCTGATCTCCCAGGCCAGTTTGCTGGTGCAGTTGGTAATGCTGTTGTTGTTTGTCGCTTCCATTGTCTCCTGGGTCATGATTTTCCAAAGCGGCATGTACCAGTCCCGCGCGCGCGGTCGTTTTCTCGCGTTTGAGAAGCAATTCTGGTCCGGTATCGATCTCAATCAACTCTATCGCAGTAGCAATGGGCGCACTGGCGATGGAGTGGAAAATGTCTTTCGCGCGGGTTTCAAGGAGTTTATGCGCCTGCGCTCGCAGCAGGGAGTGGATTCCGACGCGGTGATGGAGGCCTGCCAGCGGGCCATGCGGGTGGCCCTCTCGCGCGAGGAGGAAAAGCTGGAGGCCAACCTGCCTTTCCTCGCCAGTGTCGCCTCGGTCAGCCCCTATGTGGGTCTGTTTGGCACCGTGTGGGGCATTATGAATTCCTTCCGCGGGCTCGCCAATGTGCACCAGGCAACCCTGGCCACGGTGGCTCCCGGTATTGCCGAGGCCCTGGTGGCGACCGCCATGGGGTTGTTTGCGGCAATTCCCGCGGTACTGGCCTACAACCGTTTCTCGGCGCGGGCCGAGACGCTGGAAAATCACTACCAGACTTTTGCTGAGGAGTTTTCGGCCATTTTGCACCGGCAAGTCCACAGTAAACAGGTGTCCTCCTGAGCGGAAGGCCTGATTGAATTCAAGGGGGAGTCATGTCTGCATTTGGTCCCAAAATCAAGAAAAAGCCTATGGCCGAAATCAACGTCGTACCCTATATCGACGTGATGCTCGTGCTGTTGGTGGTGTTTATGGTCACCGCTCCCATGCTTATGCAGGGCGTTAAAGTGGACCTGCCGGAGGCGCCCTCGGCACCCATGGAGGAGCAGGACGATGAACCCCTGATCGTCTCCGTGGACAAAGAGGGTAATTACTATATCGAGCTTGGCGGAGAACCCAAACAGAGCAAACCCTTGGACGCGATTGTCGATATGGTGAGCAAGGTGCTCGCCGAAAATCCCGGCACCTCGGTGCTGGTGTGGGGTGACAGGGCCGTGGATTACGGCACTGTGGTGTCGCTCATGACCCAACTGCAAACGGCGGGTGCCGCCTCAGTGGGGCTGGTGACGGACCCGCCGCAATAATCTATGACCAGTATGACTCAGGGCCTGCGCGCCTTTTCACTGCCGATTGTCTTAAGCGTGGCGATTCACGCGGTGCTGCTGGTGCTGGTGGCCTGGGGCTGGGATGCTTCCAACGAGCACAAGCCCCGTGTCTACCGGCCACAGCATATCGAGGCCAAGCTGGTGCAAATGGAGGCGCGCGATACCGCACCGCAGGTCCAGGCCGAGCCCGAGCGCCAGGTAATCGACCTGACCCGCCAGCGCGAATTGCAGCGCGCCGAAGAGGAGCGCCGACAGCGCGAAGCCGAAGCTCAGCGCCGGCAGCAGCGCGAGCGGGAACAAAAGGCCGAAGCTGAGGCCGAACGCAAGCGCGAGGCGGAGCGACGCCGGCAAGAGGAAGAGCGCCGGCGCGCCGAGGCCGAACGTCAGCGCCAGGAAGCCGAGCGCCAGCGGCGCGAGGAGCAGGAACGCCAACGGCGTATCGAGGAGGCTCAGGCACAGGAGGAGGCCCGGCAGGCGGCGGAACTGGCGGCCAGCCAGACCCAGAGTTATATGGCCATGATGCGCGAACGCATTGAACGCAACTGGAGCCGCCCGCCCTCGGCGCGGCGCGGCATGACAGCGGAATTGTTGATCAACCTGGTGCCCACCGGCCAGGTGGTCAACGTTACCGTGGTGAGGAGCAGCGGCGATGCCGCCTTTGATCGCGCCGCCGAGCAGGCGGTGCGCCGCGTGGACCGCTTTACCGAACTGCAGGGGATGCCCGCGGAGTTGTTTGAGCGCAATTTCCGCCAGGTTAAATTGATATTCAGCCCAGAGGATTTACGACTGTGAGAGTTTTTATCGCCCTGATTCTGTGCGTTTTTACCCAGCTGGCCTCGGCCCAGCTCACCATTGAAATTACCCGGGGGGTGGATAACCCCACCCGGATTGCGGTCGTCCCTCTGGGTTGGAATGGCTCGCGACCACTGCCCGAGGACATCAGCGAAATTATCGCCGCCAACCTGCAACGCAGCGGCCAGTTTGCCCCGGTGCCGCGCAGCAATATGCTCTCTTTTCCCGCCCGCGAGGCCGATGTTCACTACCGCGACTGGCGGGTGATGGGCACCGAGTATTTGCTTATTGGCAATATTGAGGAGCGCGACGGACGCTATTATGTCCAGTATCACCTGTTCGATATCCTCGGCCAGCGCAAGCTGATCAGCGAGGCCCGGGTGGATGGCAGTGCTGGTCAACTGCGTGATATCGCTCACCATATCAGCGATAACGTCTACGAGACGATCACCGGGATTCGCGGTGCCTTTTCCACGCAGATACTCTATGTTGAGGCTTTTCCCGGCGCTGACGGCACCGATGACCGCTATCGGTTAATGCTCGCCGATGCCGACGGCGCCCGGCCGCGCATGTTACTGGAGTCGCGCCAGCCGCTGCTGTCTCCCACCTGGTCGCCGGATGGCCGCCGCATTGCCTATGTGTCTTTCGAGACCACACGCCCGGCCATTTTTATGCAGGATTTGGCCACGGGACAGCGCGAACAGCTGACAGATTTCACCGGCCTGAACGGTGCGCCGGCCTTCTCGCCCGACGGCCAAAAGCTGGCTCTGGTGCTCTCCAAGGACGGCAATCCGGAAATTTATACCATGGATTTGCGCACGCGCGCGCTCACTCAGGTCACCAATCACTATGCGATTGACACCGAGCCGAGCTGGACCGCGGACGGAAAAGGCGTGGTTTTTACGTCAAATCGCGGCGGAAAACCACAAATTTATAAGGTAACCCTTGCCACGGGGCGGGTAGAACGCTTAACCTTTGATGGCGATTACAATGCCCGTGGGCGGGTGTCGCGGGATGGTAGAACCCTGGTGATGGTGCATCAGCGTGGCGGTGTATTCCACATTGCAGCCCAGGATTTGCAAAACGGGGATTTGCGCATTCTGACAGAGACAAGCCTCGACGAATCGCCTACGATAGCGCCTAATGGTGCCATGTTGCTGTACGCGACACGGTTCGGGGGAAAGGGTATACTGGCGGCGGTGTCACTAGATGCCGGCACCCGGTACCGTTTACCGTCCAAGCAGGGCGATGTACGAGAACCTGCTTGGTCACCGTTTTTTGAATGAGCGCAGTTGAGCGAAAACTAACAACTTCTAGATCGGAGTCAAACATGATTACTAAAGCATTGAAGCAGGGTTTAACTTTGGCATTTGTCATGGCTTTCCTTGTGGGCTGTTCCAGCACCAGCACCACCGATTCAGATGCCGATAGC
>CBFGUT010000172.1:0-7125 GCA_965652265.1 uncultured Cellvibrionaceae bacterium
GTTCACCGTTCACCGTTCACCGTTCACCGTTCACCGTTCACCGTTCACCGTTCAGCGTCGGACATCCGACCTCAGACGTCCGACATGTCATTTCAATAAAGATACACAGCGCCGGCGGCTTTGGTGCCGCGGTTGGACGGATCGCCCTCTGTACCGGTATCGACGCCTGTTTCGCGGTAGGCACTGACGGCGAGGGTGGCGGCATCGGCTGAAAGCGCCACCCGGTGCCCGAAACGATCATTACTAGCCGTCACTGGCGCCTTGATATAGTCCGTTTCCAGCCAGGTGCCTGCGCCGCGCTCGAACAGATAAGTGGCACCGGCTTGATTCAGACTGGTGTCCTGTGGGTTGCCGTTGACGCCGGTGCTGCCACTGTCTTCGAAATAGGCGCCCACCGCCAGCGTCTGGCCATCGGCGGAGAGTGCCACATGGTGGCCAAATTCATTAAATGGCTGGCTGTTACTGGCCTTGAGGTAGGCCACCTGGGCCCAGCTGTTATTGGCAAATTCGAATACATAGGCGGCCCCCGAACGGAAGTAGGTGGGCGGGTTTTGCTCGCCCTCGGGTACTTCCACATTCTCGGCATAGTCCTCGGGGTCACCGTTGGTGCCGGTGGCACGGCTGCCCTCGCCATAGGCGCCCACCGCCAGGGTATTGCCATCACCGGATAGGCTTACACTAAAGCCCAGATACTGTTGGCGAAAGGTGTATGAGGATTTGATATAGGCCTGTTGCGACCATTCGTTCTCACTGGAGCGCCGGAATATATAGGCGGCACCGGAGGCAGTAGAGATGCTATTGGCATCGGGTGTGCCGTTAATGCCTGTCGCTTTTTTGCTGTCCCCATAGGCGCCTATCGCCAGAGTGTCACCGGTGGTGGACAGGGCCAGGCTGTTGCCGAACAGCTCGTTAGCGGCGGATGCAGCCGACTTGATGTAGGCCTGCTGTTGCCAATTGCTGTCACCGCGCACAAACACATAGACGGCCCCGGCGCCGGATACGCTATTGTCAGTTTCGTCGCCATTGATGCCGGTGGCATCGCTGTCCTCGCCAATGGCGCCCACCGCCAGGGTATTGCCATCGCCGGAGAGGGCGACGGCATGGCCAAAGCGGTCGCCGGCAGTGGAGATCTGGGTGGGAGTGTTTTCGTCGTCCTCGTTGTTTTCTTCTTCAGTCCCCTCGTCCGTGTTGTCTGTGGACTCCTCTTCTTCCTCTTCCGGCGTGTTGGAGGCTTTCACATAGGCGGATTGGGTCCAGCTACCTTGCGCGCGCTCAAACAGATACACGGCGCCAGCATCGCGGGCGGTGTTGTTGTCCTCGTCACCGTTGACGCCGGTGGCATTGCTGCTTTCACGCAGAGCACCCACCGCCAGGGTATCGCCATTGTCCGAGAGGGCGACGCTGTAGCCAAAGCGGTCGTTGGTAATTACCCGTTCTACTCCCTGGTTATCTTCATAGGGCTGCTCGGTGTTGCTCGCCTTGAGGTAGGCCTGTTGTTGCCACTCACCATCCGTGTTGACAAATATATAGACCGCGCCGGCAAAAGGCGTGCGGTTATCCGTTTGATCACCGCCGACACCGCGACTGCTGCTGTCCTCGCCCACGGCGCCCACCGCCAGGGTGGAGCCGTCGGCAGATATATCCAGTGACCAGCCGAACCAGTCATGAGCCTCGGTATTGGAGGCTTTGAGGTAGCCAATGGTGTTGAGCATGGCGTGGGTGGCGGTCATCTCATTGGAGTCCACACACTGATCCTGGGCATCGCAGGCCGCTACCAGATAACGGGCATCGGGCCAGTCTTCGCGATGAACGCTGATGGTCTCGTAAAACCCGTTATCGGTCTGGGGCTCGCCCAGGGGTTCAAAGCCACTGTTGCCGTCGGCATTCTTGTAAACCTGGTAATAACTTGCATCCTCCACCGTATCCCAGGTGATATGCAGCGTTTTGGGGCCGCTGGCGACAATATTGATATCCGGCCAGACACCCGTTGAGGGGTTGGAGACCGAAGAGGATGACGAGGAGCTGCTGGAGGAACTGCTGGTACTGCTGGAGGAGCTGCTCTCTTCCTCGTTATCACTGTCACTGCCGCAGGCGGTCAGTAACAGGCAGGTGAACAGGCACAAGGCACAGTGTGTAAGCTTGGTGGGGGTTGAAAGCATATAACTCATCAGCAGTTTCCCGATTGTGATCGTGAGCGGCGATTCTGTATGGCATGGCATGGCGTGTCAATCTATAGGGGCAAATTAGCCTAATGCCGCCCTGTGCGGTATTAGGCTCCGCCTGGCCACCTAGCCAGATGAATTGAACACAGACGCGCAGAGGCGAGGAAAGTTCCGGCCGCCGGGGCGGCCAGAGAGCTTGGGAAGATTAGTAGAGGTAGACGGCGCCAGCGTTGTCGCTGTTGTCGTTATCCTGATCACCGCCCACTTTGGCGCTGTCACTGTCCTCGCCAGTAGCGGCGACGGCCAGGGTTTGGGCGTCGGCTGACAATACCAGTGTGCGGCCAAAGGTGTCGCTGGTGTCGGTATTGCTGGCTTTAATGTAGTTGACCAGTGACCAGGTGCCCAATTGGGTGGTATTCGGCAAGTGATAGAGGTAGGCGGCACCGGCGTTATTGGCATTGGTGTTGTCCCAATTCTCACCCACGCCCTTGCTGCCACTCTGATCGCGCGGTGTGCCCACCGCCAGATGGCGACCGTCAGCGGACAGGGAAAGGCTCCAGCCAAAGAAGCCATCGGTTACCGGAGCCTCGGGCTTGAGATACAGGGATTGCTGCCAGCCGCTCTCGATGTAGTGGAAGACATAAGCGGCACCGGAATCGCTAGTGTTTGTTTCGGGTGGCGCTATGCCCTCCACGGAGTTACTGGTATCAAAGGTACCATCCAGCGAGCTGTCATCGTAGGGAGCGCCAACCGCCAGGGTGTGGCCATCCGCAGACAGGGACAGGCTATAGCCAAATTCATCGTCAATGCGCGGATAGGCGGCCTTGATGTAGTCGGTATGCTGCCACTGGTTGTTGACATAGCGCAGGATGTGCACGGCACCCGAACTTTTACCCCGGTAGTCGTCTTCAGCGCCGTTGATACCGCCACTGATGGAGCTGTCGCCGGGGGCGCCCACGGCCAGCATTTCGCCGTCGCGGGCAAAGGCGATACTGGAGCCGAAGCGGGAGGGTGACTTGGCATAGCAAGGGTTGTTACCTGGGCGCGGTTCGAAGCAGAAACGCTCGTCGTGTGAAGGGGTGGAGGGCTTGATGTAGGCGCTATGCTGCCACTCGTTCTCACCACTGTGGTAATCGAAAACATAGACCGCACCGGCGCGGGGGATGCTGGTATCCGTCTGGTCGCCATTGACACCGGCGGCGTCGCTGGCTTCATAGGGGGCACCCACCGCCAGGCGGTCGCCGTCCGGTGTCAGTGCCACACGCATGCCGAAGAACTGTTCGGCGGCGACGTTGGGCGCTTTCACATAGGCCTGTTGTTGCCAGCCGTTGGCGTCCGTGTGGGTGTACATATAGACGGCACCGGACTCGTTGATCCAGGAATTGCTGTCGTTGTTGTTGAAGCGGTTGCCGCGATTGTCTTCCGAGGGGGCGCCCACCGCCAGCAGCGAACCGTCTTCGGACAGTGCCAGGCTGTAGCCGAACAGATGCCAGTCGCCGTGCTGCAAAGCCGGGTTGGTCAGGGTGTCAGTGAACTCCCAGCCGCTGTCGCCGGCGCGGTAGATATAGACCGCACCGGAGCGCTCGGCCACGACTTCCGAGTCTCCCACACTCACCGTGTGATCAAATTGGGGGGCTCCCACGGCCAGGGTTTCGCCATCCCCGGAGAGGGCTACGGCAAAACCGAACAGGGATTCCTCCACCGGCGCTTCGGCTTTGAAGTAACCGATGGCGTCCAGTACCTGTTCGCTGATGAGCAGGTCGGCGCTGGGGGTACAGCCGCTGGCGTTACAGGCTTCCACCATAAAACGGCCGTCCTCCCAGTCCATGAGATGCGCCGCGAGGGGCAGGGTGTATTCCGTGGAGGTGACATTGCTGTTGACGGCGGTATATCCGCTGTTGCCATCGGCATTTTGATAGACTTTGTAATAACCGGCGCCGGCCACACTGTTCCAGTCCAGTGTCAGTGACTTGGGCGCGACGGTAGCGGAGACGGCAGGAGCGGCAGGTTTGTTGGCGTCGCTGTCCCCGCCGCAGGCGGCCAGCATCAGGCTGGCGCTGAGCAGCAGAGGAAAAAATACAATTTTGTGAGTCAGGGCGGTCATAACGCTCTCCAGTGTGTTTATCTGTTACTCTCAAGGTAACAGAGGTGGCCGCGTAAAACTGTACGAAATTTGTTAAAAAGGGTGCGTCTTTGCGCTTACTCGACAGCTAGGTAATCGACCCCTTCAATATTGTCGCCCCAGAATTGCAACTCGCCGCTGGGCCGGGCTGGACCAAACTCCAGGGTCAGACCCGCCTGGCCGTATCCCTGGAAATAGTGCAGCTGCAACTGGTGTTGTCCGGCCTCGAGGGACACATGACAGGTTTGGCGCCGGTAGGGACGGTCGCTCAGGTGGCGGCACAATTCGCGGTCATCAATACTCAGGGAAAAACCGTCGTCACTGCCCACCACAAAGCGGTAGTGTCCACTTTCCGCCAGGGAAAAATTGGAGTTCAACTCCACAAAAAAATTCTCATTCCAGCCCAGGGGCCCCAGTTTTGAATGCGCCAAACCGTTGCGGTGATGCAGGTTTATGCGATCTACCCATTGTGTGCGCGTCTCGGAAATGTCGCGCGGTTGATTTAGGCGGGTGATGGCCACCCGATTCTTATACAGTTCCAGCTTTAGCACCGGTTTTATATAAGGCGGTACAAAACGCACAATGACGGCGATGAAGGCCAGCGCAATAAAACCCGAGAGGAGGGTGTTTTTATTGAGGGAGATCATCGCACCAGCTCCAGTTTCCAGAAGTCAAACCAGTCGCGCGCATTGAATTGCGCTTCGGTCAGCTCCCAACTGTAAGTGAAGGGTGCAAAGATCATAAACACGGTAAATACCAGCAGGACAAAAGCCCCCAGGTTGATCCACAGATGCCGACGGTTAGCGAGAATCTCGGTGCGAAAAATATAACTGAACACCAGTGCCAGATTGATCATGCCAAAGACCAAAGGCACTAAATAATGATACAGGTACATCACGCGTTCGATTTGCAGTATGGCCAGCATATAGCTGATATACAGGGTGGTAAAAGCGGCTATCCAGTAAAACAGTCGCTGATCGGCTATCGGATTTTGATAGACAAAACGGCTGATAATTAAGCCCAGTGACAGAACGACACCGGCGGCCACACTGAACCAGACTACAGGATTGGGCACCAGATTGTGATAGCGCACCTTGGTGACGCCGTCCACGGTATTTTTGGACCAGCGATAGTTAATGGTTTTGGTGCCCAGCGGCCAGCCCAGAGCGCTGCTGCCGTTCTCACCGGGCTTACACACATCCAGGCGAGGTACACCATCAGCGTACTCGGACATATAGCGCCAGTGATCCTGCATGCCGGTGCCAAAGGCGGCCAGGGTCCAGGTGTCGCCCTGCCGGATGTGTTCCACATAGGCGGGACTGGCCTTGTAACGGCTGTGGGTCGCCAGCTCGGTGCCCATGCCGATATGCAGGTAGAAAATGCCAGCGATCACCGCCACCATTGGCAAGACCCCGGCGGGCACTGTCTGGCACAGGCGCTTGATCAGCGCCGCCCAACGCCACTGTCGTATGGCCGGCCACTGGTCGACACCGTAGACAAATACAAACAACAACAAGAGTATGGCAGCGTTGATCTTGACCGCAATTGCCAAGCCAATCAGCACACCCAGCAGGGCGTAGTGGTATAGCCGTATGGAGCCTGCCCCGGTAATAACGCGGACGCTGTAATAGACGGCGGCGAGAATAAAAAATAGCTGTATGCCTTCCAGCATGGCGGCACGGGCGTGGATGACCAGGGCGTTGTCAAAAATCAACAGGCAGCTGAAAGCGGCGGCGATGTGGTTATTGCCGCAGACGCGCCGGAGAATTCCGTACAAAAACAGCACCGAGAGTGCCATAAGTAGAGTGGAGGGCAGGCGGAAACCATAAAAACTCATCTGCTCGGGCAAATCCTCGCCCTTAATGTAGTCGGTGCGGTTGAATGCGGACTTGTCCTTGTCGCTGTTGGCGCCCACCAGGGCTTCACTGAGGCCCATCAGCATTTTGCCCAACGGCGGGTGGGGCTCCATATACATCACCCCATCGATATGCTTTTGCGCCGAGGCAATATGGTAGTTTTCGTCCCAGAACAGCGCCCGAGGCTCGCCGTAGAAACTCAAGTAGGTGGCACAGGCGGCCATCAACAGCAGTATTGGGTAGATATAATGGCGGTGATTCGACAGTTTTATGGGCATTGTTATCGTCTTAATGGTTATTGCGCGCCAATACTAGCCCATATGCGATTCCCTGTCAGCGCGGTCAGTCTCGCTGTCACTCGGTTGGCCTCAGCTTCAGCGAGCGAGTGCTGGCGTGCGCTCTGCGCTCCGGCAGGCTGGGTCGCAGCTGTGCCAGTATTCTCTCGGCAGTGGCCCGGTAGGTGGTGAGCTTGCCTCCCATAACTGTCAACACCCGGGGTTGACGCGGGTTATCGGCGCAAATCATGACTTCCCGCGGGCGGCTGAAGGCATTTTTTCCCGACTTGGGAAGCACTCGCAAGCCGGCCAGCGTCTCGGCGTCACTGGGCAACGGGTGTAAATGGGGGAAGTAGTGCTTGAGCACATTCAGCAGATAATGCATTTCGTGGGGGTGGCAGCTGGCCTCCTCCGGTGGCCCCTCATGCAGGGTTTCCGTGGTGCCCACCAGCAACTTGCCTTGCCAGGGCAGCGCGAAGACCGCGCGTCCATCACTGGGCGACTCCAGATAAAATGCCTGTCGCAACAGCGGTGGTAACAATAAGTGGGCGCCCTGGACCATCTCCACTGCCGGCAGCGTGGGCCGGGGTGTTATTTTCTCGTTGACGCGTGGCGCCCATGGGCCGGCACAGTTGACGATGATACGGGCCTGTACCTCGGCTTCGCGCGCCCCATGGCGATAGCGCACACGGCACTCACTATCTGTAACC
>CBFGUT010000173.1:0-7086 GCA_965652265.1 uncultured Cellvibrionaceae bacterium
TCGGCCATGCGCCATGTGGATATTCTCGATCAACTGGGGTTCGAGGATTTCAAGGTGAGCGTCAAGGCCAGCGATGTGTTTATGGCTGTGGCGGCCTATAGGCAACTGGCGACAAAAATTGATCAACCTTTACACCTGGGCATTACCGAGGCGGGTGGCTTGCGCGCCGGGACGGTAAAGTCGGCGGTAGGTCTGGGGGCGCTGTTGATGGAAGGCATTGGCGATACCATTCGCATTTCCCTGGCCGCCGATCCGGTAGAGGAAGTGAAAGTCGGTTGGGACCTGCTGAAAAGTCTCAAACTGCGCAGCAAGGGCGTGAATTTTATCGCCTGCCCCAGCTGCTCCCGCCAGAACTTTGATGTTATCAAAACCATGAACGAACTCGAGCAGCGGGTGGAGGATATTACCGTGCCGCTGGATGTGGCGGTTATCGGTTGTGTAGTCAACGGTCCGGGTGAGGCCCGCGAGGCCGACCTGGGGCTCGCGGGCGGCACGCCCAGCAATCTGGTGTATGTGGACGGCCAGCCCAATAGTAAACTGTCCAACGAAAGTCTGGTGGACAACCTGGAAAAACTTATACGCGACAAGGCCGAAGCCAAGGCGCGGGCGCTGGCGGAGGCGCAGGAAAAATTGATTATCAAGGTCGGTTGACGGCCTGTGAACGGGATGTGACGTTGAAAAAGATTCAGGCAATACGCGGTATGAATGACCTGCTGCCCGAGCAGACGGCGGTGTGGCAGTATGTGGAAAATGTGGTGCGGCAGACGTTGGCACGTTTTGCCTATAGTGAGGTGCGCTTCCCCATCCTGGAGCAGACGGAGTTGTTCAAACGCTCTATCGGGGAAGTGACCGATATTGTGGAAAAGGAAATGTACACCTTTGCCGACCGCAATGGCGAAAGCCTGACCCTGCGCCCGGAAGGCACCGCCAGTTGTGTGCGCGCCTGCGAGCAGCATGGCCTGCTATACAATCAGACCCAGCGGTTGTGGTACATGGGCCCGATGTTTCGCTACGAGCGGCCGCAAAAGGGACGCTACCGCCAGTTTCATCAACTGGGCGTGGAAACCTACGGCCTGGACGGTCCGGATATCGATGCCGAATTATTGTTGTTGAGTCGCGATATACTGGCGGCTCTGGGGCTGCTGGACGTTGTCACCCTGGAGATAAACAGCCTCGGCAGCGACGAGGCCAGGGCGCGCTATCGCGACTTGCTGGTGGCCTACCTACGCGACCACCGCGAACAACTGGATGAAGACAGTGTGCGCCGCCTGGAATCGAATCCTCTGCGTATCCTCGACAGCAAGAATCCGGCGATGCAGTCACTGCTGGCGTCGGCGCCGCGCTTGCTCGACCATCTGGACGACGCCTCCCGCGAGCATTTTAGCGGTCTGACGCAATTATTGGACGCACTCGGTGTCTCATACCGTGTCAATCCGCGGCTGGTGCGCGGGCTGGACTATTATTCGCGCACCGCCTTTGAGTGGGTGACCGATAAACTCGGCGCCCAGAGTGCGGTTTGTGCCGGGGGCCGCTATGACAATCTGGTGGCGCAATTGGGGGGGAAACCCACCCCCGCTGTGGGCTTTGCCATTGGGCTGGAACGGCTGGTACTCTTGCTGCAAACGCTGGAACGACTCCCGGCTCAAACCGGAGCACGGGTGGATGTTTATCTGGCGGCCGTGGGCGATGTGAGTGCCAGTGCACTGACCCTGGCGGCCCAATTGCGTCGGGACTTGCCGGAATTGCACCTGATGATGCACTGCGGTGGCGGCAGTTTTAAAAGCCAGTTGAAAAAGGCGGACCGCAGTGGCGCAAGTCTGGCACTGATTGTGGGCGAAGATGAAGTGGCGGCCGGGACCGTGGCGGTCAAGCATCTGCGTGAGGACAGACCGCAACAAATGCTGGCGCGGACGCAACTGATTGACTATTTGGCGGATTGTCTGGGTGAGCTGGGTGCCCATAACTGATTTTTTAGTGAGGAGTAGTGTGTGAGCGATCATTTGACCGAAGAAGAACAACTGGAAAACCTCAAGCGGTTGTGGAAAGAGTATGGGGCCACGGTGATCGCCGCCGTGGTGGTGGCTGTGGGTGGTTACCTGGGCTGGAACTACTGGCAGGATCAACAGCGCCTTAAGGCCGAGACCGCCTCTGCCCTGTTTGAGCAACTGCAGGCCGCCGCCAGCGACAACCCGGCCGCCGCTGAGGGCGGCCAGGCGGAGCTGGACACCCTGGTGTCGCGCCTCAAGGAGCATGATGCCAACAGCATCTACGCCTGGCAGGCGGGTCTCTATGCGGCACGCGAGGCGGTGGAAAACGGCAATCTCGATAGCGCTCGCACTGAACTGGAATGGGTGCTGAGTGTCGCCCGCGACCAGGGTATCAGCCATATTGCCCGCCTGCGTCTGGCTCGGGTGATGGCGGCTCAGGGTGACTATGAGGCGGCCCTCGGTACTCTGGAGGCGGTGACAGCGAAAGCCTACGCCGCAGAGCGCGCCGAGATCCGCGGCGATATTCTGCGCATGAGTGGCGATGAGGCCGAAGCGCTTGTGGCCTATGAAGAGGCCCTCGCGGGGCTGGAGCAAGATCAGCAAAGACGTATGTTGATTCAAATGAAGCTCGACGATCTGGCATCGGCACGGGCGGGGTCGGATTCATGAGGTTATTACTGATCGTCACTATTCTGGTGGCGCTGGGCGGCTGCTCCGTTTTTGGCAGCAAGGATGGTACGGAACCTATGGAGCTGGTGGACATCGAGGAGACGGTTGGCCTGCAGAAAGTGTGGCAGGAGAAGGTGGGCTCCGGTCAGGGGCCAGGCGATACCCGTCTGACTCCGGTCATCGATGGCGAAATTATCTACGCTGCCGATTATAAAGGCCGGTTGCAGGCCATTAACCACCGTACTGGCAAGACCCTTTGGCGTCGGGAGCTGGACGAGATCCTGGCGGGGGGGATTGGCCTGGGACAGAACCAGTTGCTGGTGGGAAGTGACGAGGGTGAGGTGATCGCCCTGGATCAGTCCAATGGCCGCGAATTGTGGCGGACGCAATTGTCCGGTGAAATCCTGTCTGTGCCTGTCAGTGGTGAAGGGGTGGTGGCCGTAAACACCATGGATGGCCGTTTGACGGTACTCAATGCTGAGTCAGGAGAACAGCTCTGGTCCTACGACAGCCCCCCGCCGCGCCTGACCCTGCGCGGTCGCTCGGCGCCCGTTATCGCCGGCACGGCGGTCTACGCCGCTTTTGCCAATGGCCGTTTTCTCGCATTCAATGCCCAGAATGGCTTGATTTTATGGGAGCAACGCGTGGCAATGCCCAAGGGACGCTCGGATCTGGAGCGCATGGTGGATATCCTCGCCACCCCGGTGCTGCGCGATGGCATTTTTTATATCAATGGCTTTCAGGGGCATTTAATGGCCGTGAGCCGTGGCAGTGGCCGTCCTCTCTGGGCCGAGGAGTCCTCCAGTCATCGCGAATTATGGCTGCACGAGGGAGAGCTCTACCTCAGTGACAGCGATGGCCGTGTACTCGCCTATGCGGCGGGCAGTGGCAGTGAGCTCTGGCGCAACGAACAGATGTTGAGACGGGGATTGAGTGGTCCCGCGCGTTTGGGAGACTACCTGGTGACGGTGGACTACAAGGGCTATCTACATGTACTGAACGCGGATAGCGGTGAGTTGGTGGGCCGCACGCGCTTCGACCGCTCCGGCGTGAGGGCGCCGCTGCTGGTACACGACGGCCTGTTATATGTTTTCGCCAACAGTGGTAAACTGGCGGCCTACCGGATAAAGGCACCCTGAGTGCCTGGGCGACTGCGGTCGCCCCCATTCCCTTTCTGTGCTGACCTCTGCCTATGATTCCTGTTATCGCCCTGGTGGGCCGCCCCAATGTGGGGAAATCCACACTCTTTAATCGCCTTACCCGCACACGCAATGCCATTGTGGCCAACTATGCCGGCCTGACCCGCGATCGCCAATACGGCGAGGGCCGGGTGGGGGACCGGCGTTTTATCCTGATTGATACCGGGGGCATCAGTGGCGAGGAAGTGGGTATCGACCGGGAGATGGCGGGACAGTCTCTGCAAGCCATTGCCGAGGCCGATGTGGTGCTGTTTATGGTGAGCTGCCGCGATGGATTGACCGCCGCCGATGACATGATTGCCAAACACTTGCGCCAACAGGGAAAACGGGTTTTTCTGGTGGGCAACAAAGTGGACGGTCTGGATCCGGATCTGGCACTGGCGCCATTTCACGAGTTGGGACTGGGTGAGGTGTTTGCCACCACCGCCACTCACGGCCGCGGTGTCAAATCACTGATGGAAACCGTGCTGGAAGAGTTTCCCGAGGAAACCGAAGCCACACCTGCAGCGGTGGCAACCGGCATTAAAATCGCCGTGGTGGGCCGCCCCAATGTGGGCAAGTCCACCCTGGTGAATCGTATGCTCGGAGAAGAGCGGGTGGTGGTTTACGATGAGCCAGGTACGACGCGCGACAGTGTCTATATCCATTACGAGCGTTTCGACAAACGCTATACCCTGATCGATACCGCCGGAGTACGTCGTCGCAAAAATGTGTCTCTGGCGGTGGAGAAGTTCTCCATTGTCAAAACCCTGCAGGCTATAGAAGACGCCAATGTGGTGATCCTCGTCATCGATGCCCGCGAAGGTGTTGTGGATCAGGATTTACACCTGATGGGAACCGTGATCGATGCCGGTCGCGCGCTGGTGATTGCCCTCAACAAATGGGATGGCTTGGAAGACAGCCATAAACAGTATGTCAAAAACGAACTGGAGCGCCGCTTGCGGTTCGTGGATTTTGCCAATATTCATTTTATTTCCGCATTACACGGTACGGGTGTCGGTCATTTGTACGAGTCCATTGAACAGGCCTACCACTCCGCCACCGACAAAATGTCCACCAACTTTCTGACCCGTGTATTACAGGCTGCGGTGAGCGAGCACCAGCCACCCATGGTACGCGGGCATCGAATTAAATTGCGCTACGCTCATACGGGTGGACACAATCCACCTATCGTAGTGATACACGGCAACCAGACCAACGAGGTGCCGGCCAGTTATGTGCGCTATCTGGAAAAAACTTTTCGTCAGGCTTTGAACCTGCGCGGTACCCCGGTGCGCATTGAATTTAAATCGAGTGATAACCCTTTCTCCGGGCGGCGTAAAAGCCCATCAACCCGCTCTCGCAAACCGGGAAGTTCTCCATCAGGTGGTGGTCGGGGCCGAGGCAAACCCCGCGGCCCACAGCGTTAACGGCGGGAGCCGAAAGTGTCAGCCTTTGGCCTTATCGCTATCTCACTATTCCTGGGCCTGTTGCTGCAGTGGCTGCAGCTGGCCGGTGAGCGCACGGCGCGGGTGCTCAACCAGTATGTCATTGTCCTGGCGTTACCCTGTCTGATTCTCCACGAGTTGCCTAATTTACAGCTCAATCGCGGCGCACTATTGCCCATCGCCATTGCCTGGTGTGTGATGATTACCAGCGCGGGGCTGGTGTTGTTATTGCAAAAGCCCATGCGGTGGTCGCGTTCAGTGACCGCCTGTCTGTTGTTGCTGATGCCGCTGGGAAATACCGGCTTTGTGGGTCTGCCCCTGATTCAGATGTTGGTGGGGGATTCGGGGGTTCCCTACGCCATTCTCTATGATCAGTTTGGCACCTTTCTCGCACTCAACACCTTCGGTGTGGCCATTGCTGCCAGTTACAGTGGTGAGCATCAGAGTCCTTTGAAAATTCTCGGGAAAATCGCCAGCTTTCCGCCCTTTATCAGTTTGTTACTGGCGTTTGCGCTTTTGCCTTTTGACTATCCCGACTGGTTGGATCGGGGCCTGGGGTGGGGTGCCGCCACACTGGTGCCGGTGGTGATGGTCGCCGTGGGCCTCAACTGGCGGCTGCGTTTGCAGCGTGAATTACTAAAACCTTTTGCAGTGGGGCTGATATTGCTGTTGCTGGCCAAGCCGGCATTTGCCTGGCTGTTGTTACAGTTTACCGACAGTGAACCGCTGGTGGCCCAGGTCATTGTATTGGAGGCGGGCATGCCGGCGATGATTTCGGCGGGCGTGCTCGCTATCCGCTATAACCTGGCGCCACGTCTGGCTGCCTCGCTTGTAGGCTATAGCCTGCTGCTGGGCTTTGTGACCCTGTCTTTGTGGCGCTGGCTGATATAAGCGCGAATCTTCGATATTGCTCTTACTTGGGGCGGAAGGCGATCAGCGCGGCGGTGACGGCGACGTTGAGCGATTCAACCCCGTTGTTCATGGGAATTTTGACCCACTGATTACACAATTTCTGCACATCGGAGGAGACACCGGTGGACTCGTTGCCGAGCACAAAGACACAGGCATGGTTCGGGTGAAATTCCTGCAGGGTTTTCGGCGCGTGTGATGACAAGCCACAAATGTCCGCGCCCTGTTGACGGCATTGCGACAGGGCTTGATTCAGGCTCTTGTCCGTGCGCAGGATGGGGGCGCGAAAAACCGTGCCGGCACTGGCTTTGATGACCAGCGGATCGATGTTGGCACAGCCCTTGGCAGGCAGCAATATGCCATCGATATTTCCGGCTGTGGCAGAGCGAATAATCATGCCCAGGTTCTGTGGATTGGTAATGCCATCGAGCGCTAACAGGGTGAACGGTCGGGTACGGGTGGATAAAAAATCTTCCAGGGATTGCAGGCGCGGGCATTTAAGATCAATCGCCACCCCCTGATCCTGTTTGGCATTGCGTGAAATGCGCGACAGCGCCTGACGGCTGTGATAACAGATTTCCGCTCCGCGCTGTTGCGCCAACGCGATCAATTGATCGAGTGCGGACGAGGGTTTGTTGGTGTCAGCCAGGTGTAGTCGGTAGGGTGAGACTTCTTGTTGCTGCAGGGCCTCGAGCACGGGTTTGCGGCCATAGACGGTTAGCAGGCGATTGAAAAACCGCTTTTTGTCGAGGTAGGCTTCGGTATCCTGTTGTGTCATGCGAACTCCCTGGCAGGCGAGCGCGCAGCATAGCATCGGCACACGGGTAAAAACAGAGGTCTAGTAAATATCCCCCGGCAAAGCCGGGGGCTTTAGTTTGTGAGCCGCTCAAAGCG
>CBFGUT010000174.1:0-7040 GCA_965652265.1 uncultured Cellvibrionaceae bacterium
GGTGATGACGGTGCGCACCTCGATGCCCAGCGCTGCCGCCACCTGCTCAAACAGCGTCGTCAGTTTCCGGGCATGCTCATCGCTGCGTACCTTGGCCGTGGGGCCCACGGGGATATCGATCAGAATATGCGTGGAGCCGGCGGCAATTTTCTTGGACAGCACCGAGGCCACCAACTGGCCGTCGCTGTCCATATCGAGCGCTTTTTCAACACGGATTAGCAGATCGTCCGCCGGGCTCAAATTGACCTTGCCACCCCAGGCCAGGCAGGCGCCGGTATCGCGTACTACGCGCTGCATTTGTTCCAGCGACAAATCCACCGACGTGAGGGTTTCCATAGTGTCGGCGGTACCGGCCGGCGAGGTGATGGCGCGCGATGAGGTTTTGGGAATCACCAGCCCGGCGGCACTGACGATAGCGATGACAATGGGGGTGGTGCGATTGCCCGGCAGGCCGCCCACACAGTGTTTGTCATACACCCGCGGGTAGTCGGGCCAGATAAGACGGCTGCCCACCGCCACCATGGCGCGGGTCAGGGCCACTACCTCATTGAGGTCGAGGCGGTCGCCGGCACAGGCGGTGAGAAAGCTGGCCACTTCGATATCCGCATAGCGGCGCTCGCTGATGTCCGCAATAATGCCCGCGATTTCCCCGCCCGCCAGGGTGTTGCCGTGAATTTTCTTGCGCAGATGGCGCAGGGAGTCGAGCACGGGGGCGTGACGAATGCCCAGCCTTTCGCCCTCGCGCACCCGCAAGGACCGCCAGGCACTGGTGGACAGTCCCATATGGTCGGCGGGCAGCAATTCGCTTTCCACCACATTGAGAGTGGCGATAATCGTGTGGCTGCCGGCGCTGACCTGCAGCCGGGCGTTGGCGGTAAACCCCTCGGACCGGCAGACGTGACAGTCCCGGTGCATGTACACCACGGGCTCTTCGTGGGTGTCTATACCGATGTTGAATGCGCGCAGTGAGGGTGCCGGCGTCATTTGCGATCTCCCTGTTATCATAAGCGCCATTGTCCGGCGTTGTGGCGCCCAATTTACTGCACCCATCACCAGGGGGAAAGCCCCGAGCAGAGGAGTGAATGCTGACCATGGCGGAATTACCCTTTTCCCAGGCCTGCGAAAATAACAAGGCGCCGATACTGAGTGTGCTGCAACGTGTGTTCGCCGACTGTGAACGGGTGTTGGAAATCGGTGCCGGTACCGGCCAGCATGCCGTGCACTTCGCCCCGGCGCTGCCCCACCTGCAGTGGCAGCCCAGCGACCTGACGGACAATCACCCGTCCATCCAGGCCTGGCGAAATGCCTATCCGGCGCCGAATCTGCTCGCCCCGGTAGTGCTGGACCTGGGTGATGACCAATGGCCGGGGCATTTTGATGCGGTTTTTTCCGCCAATACCGCGCACATTGTCAGTCCGCCCAAGGTGGAAAACTTTTTTAGTCTGGCCGGAAAGCATCTGCCAAAAGGCGGGGTGTTGGCACTCTATGGCCCCTTCAATTACAGCGGCGACTATACCAGTGACAGCAATCGTCAGTTTGATGCCTGGTTAATGGCCCGCGACCCGTCAAGCGGCATTCGCGATGTTGAGTGGGTGAATCAGCTGGCGCAGCAAGCAGGATTGTTACTGAAAGAGGACAACGCCATGCCTGCCAATAATCGCCTGCTGGTTTGGGTCAAACAGGAGTAATTGGGCGCCATAAAAAAATCGTTGACTCCCCTTGGCGGGGGTGTATGATAGATGTTGCTTGAAAGTACGTCTTTATTATGTGCACCATTTCGAAGTTCCGTTGTATCGTACCTCGTTCTGTTATCCATAAGTAAGTACAATTTCTAGCACCACCGCTCCCTCGGGAGATTTCCATTACTTTTGTTTGACAGGATTTAGATTATGTCCAATACAACGACTGGCACTGTTAAGTGGTTCAACGAAGCTAAAGGTTTCGGCTTTATTCAACAAGAATCCGGCCCCGACGTATTTGCCCATTTCAGCGCCATTACTGGCACCGGCTTTAAAACCCTGACCGAAGGTCAAAAAGTCAGCTTTACCGTGACTCAGGGTCAAAAAGGTCCCCAGGCAGAGAACATCACTGCGATCTAACTCGCACTGTCTCTGTGGCAAAAAAAACGGCGCCTGGTGCGCCGTTTTTTTATGTCCGTCTTTCGTTTATTCTTCCCGTACCCCGTACCCCGTACCCCGTACCCCGTCTACCGTTCACCGTTCACCGTTCACCGATTATTATACTCGGCGTCCTGCTGTTCCAGTTTGCGGGCCACATCGCCGGGCGATCCGGTTTTGCGGGCCAGTAAGCTGTAGGCCACGGGTACGATAAACAGGGTGAATACGGTGGCGGCGATCACTCCGGAAATCACCACCACGCCGATGACGGCGCGCGTTTCCGAGCCTGCACCCGAGGAAATCACCAGTGGGATGGCACCGGCGGCGGTGGTCAGCCCGGTCATCAGAATGGGGCGCAACCGGGCGGATGCGGCCTCTTCCAGTGCCTGTAAAAATTCCATGCCGCGGTCACGCAACTGGTTGGCAAATTCCACGATCAGGATCCCGTTTTTGGCGGCCAGCCCAATCAGCATCACCAGGCCAATCTGTGAGTAAAGGTTTAGTGAATTGCCGGTGAGGTAAAGGCCCAGCAAACCGCCGGCAATGGCCAGAGGCACGGTGATCATAATCACCACCGGATGGATATAGCTTTCAAACTGGGCGGCCAGCACCAGGAAGGTGACCAGAATGCCCAGCACAAAAATAAACAGTATGGAGTCGCCGGCCTCGCGATACTCCAGCGACTGTCCCTTGTAATCCACCACGGCATTTTCCGGTAAATGTTCAGCCACCAGGCCCTCCAGATAACTCAGGGCGTCGCCCAGTGCCAGGCCGTTTTCCAGGTTGGCCTCGATTGTGAGCGCGCGAATACGGTTATAGCGGTTAAGCTGGCTGGCGTCGGCAAATTCGTGCACCGTCACTAGGTTAGCCAGCGGTATCAACTCGCCGCTATGATTGGAGCGCACATAAATATTTTTCATATCCCCCGGTGTGCGTTGTTCATCGCGCAAACCTTCCAGCATGACTTCGTATTCCTCGCCACCGTCGATAAAGGTGGTCACGCGGCGCGATCCCAAGAGGGTTTCCAGGGTGCGGCCGATGTTGCGCACACTTACGCCCAGATCGGCGGCCCGGTCGCTGTCAATCCGGACTTCCAACTGCGGGCGGGTCTCCTTGTAGTCCCAGTCCAGACCGCTAAGGCCGGGATTGTCTTCCTCAATTTTTGCCAGCAGGATATCCCGCCACTCGGCCAGTTCCTCATAGGTGCCGCCACCGAGAACAAATTGCACCGGCTTTGACGTGGAGGAACCAAAACCCTGGCGCATCACGGGGAAAGCCGTCACGCCGGGCAGGTCCGCCAGGTCGGCGCGCACATCGTCCATAATGTCAAAGCCGCTGCGGCGCTTGTCAAAATCATTGAGCGTGGCGATCACAATGCCGCTGTTAAAACGCTCCAGCGCCCCCCAGGCACGCGGGGCGCGAATCAACAGTCGGTTGATTTCCTCGGCTTCCACGTACTTCATCAGCCGCGCTTCAATTTCATCCATATATTCTGTCATGTAACTGAAACTGGCGCCCTCGGGCCCGTTGACCATCACAAAGAAGGCGCCGCGGTCTTCGCGCGGAGCATACTCCGTGGGCAATTGCTGAGTCAGCCACAGGGTGCCGCCCAGCAGCCCCAGGAAAACCACCACCAGTATGCCCAGGTGTTTCAGGCAGGCGTGCAGGGCGCGGCTGTAATAGTGGCGCAGGCAAATCACCGAGCTGTCGATTTTGCGCACCAGCCAGTTTTCCTTTTCTTTTTTCTTCAGTAGCTTGGAGGCCAGCATGGCGGACAGGGTCAGGGCAATCACCGAGGAAAATGTCACCGCCGCTGCCATGGTGAGGGCGAACTCGGAAAACAGTCGTCCCACGTCGCCCGTGAGAAAGGCGATGGGAGTAAAGACCGAAATCAACACCAGGGTGGTGGTGACCACCGCAAAGCCCACTTCGCGTGTGCCTTCATAGGCGGCCAGCAGTGGCGGTTTGGCTTTTTCCTCAATATGGCGAACGATATTTTCCAGTACCACAATGGCATCATCCACCACCAGGCCAATGGCGAGCACCAATGCCAGCAGCGTGAACAAGTTGATGGAAAAACCGAGTATCGCCAACACGGTAAAGGTGGCAATAATCGATACCGGCACAGTCACGGCGGGAATCACCATGGCGCGCACACTGCCGAGGAACAGATAGATCACCAAGATAACCATGGCGATGGCGAAAAACAGTGTCTGGTAGACTTCGCGAATAGCCTGCTCCACAAACACCGAGCTGTCGAAGCTCTGCTCCAGGCGCATGCCTTCGGGCAGGGATTCATTGATACGGTCCACTTCCGCGCGCGCCGCGCGCGCCACGTCCACCGTATTGGCCGTGGATTGTTTGGCCACACCCACGCCCACCATGGGAATGCCGTTGCCGCGAAAAATATTGCGATCTTCCTCTGTGCCTCTAACCACTTGAGCGACGTCCTTGAGACGCACCAGGTAACCGTCTTCACCGCGTCTGAGAACCAACTGGGCAAAGTCCTCGGCACTGCGATAGTGTCGCGCCATACGCACGGTAAAGTGGCGCTGGTCGGATTCGATACTGCCCGCCGGCAACTCGACGTTTTCTTCGCGCAGCGCGGCCTCCACATCGTTTACGGTCAGGCCGCGGGCCGCCAGTTCCTGCCGGTCGAGCCAGATGCGCATGGCATAGCGCTGTTGACCGCCGATTCGCACGCGCGAGACACCGTCGAGTACCGAGAAGCGATCCACCAGATAGCGGTCGGCATAGTCCGACAGTTCGGGGACCGTGCGACCTTCGCCGGCCAGGTTGAACCACACCACCACATCGTCGTCCGAGCTTTCTTTTTGGACTTCGGGTGGGTCGGCTTCAGTGGGCAGGTTGTTGAGCACGCTGGAGATACGGTCGCGAATATCGTTGGCGGCGGCATCGATATCGCGATCAAGCCCGAAGCGCACGGTGACATTGGAGCGGCCGTTTTCGCTGGAGGACTCGATAAACTCAATACCCTCGACCCCGGAAATGCGATCTTCCACCACGCGGGTAATACGGCTCTCCACCACGGCTGCCGCGGCGCCCGGATAATTGGTGCGAATGGAGACTATCGGCGGATCGATATCGGGATATTCGCGCAGCGTCAGCCGGTCAAAGGCGAGAAAACCGAAGGCCAGCAACAGCAGTGAAATGACCGAAGCGAACACCGGCCTGCGGATGGAAACATCGGACAGGAGCATAATCAGTTCTCCTGTGACGGCACACTGGGAGTTAAATTGCGAAAGGCTTCACCGCCGTTTTCCTCGGCCATGACGCGCACGGGCTGACCCGAACGCACGCGCTGCAAACCATGAGTAATCACCCGCTCGCCGGCCTGCAGACCGCTGAGAATTTCCACGGAACCCACCTGGCGCTGGCCGATGGTGACCGCTCTTTCCTCGGCTTGCCAGTTGCCTTCGCTGCCTTCCACCACAAACACACTGTGGTCGCTGCCGGTGGTGACAATGGCCGCCTCGGAAATCATCAGAGCCTCGCGGGGCCGGGTGGCGAGTTCCACATTCATTAGCAGCCCCTGTTTGAGGCGGCGATCCTCGTTGGGCAGGTGGGCGCGCACGGTGATCGCCCGCGTGACCGGGTCTATTTGATTATCGATACTGTAGACCTCACCTTCAAAGGTCTCATTGGCAAAGGTGCGGCTGGTGGCGGTAATGGGCAGGCCTGTTTCCAGGTCGCTAAGGTAAACAGCAGGTACGGTGAAATCCAGTTTCATGCGGCTGTCGTCGTTGAGTGTGGTAATCAAGTCGCCGGGTCTGACCAGGGCGCCCAGGCTGATATTGCGCAAACCCACAAAGCCACTGAAGGGCGCCTGCAAACGCAAGTCCTGTAGCCGCGCTTCAATGGCCGCGTAGCGAGCCTTGGCCGATTCGTGTTCGCGCACGCGCTGATCCAGCAGTGACTGGGACGCGGCCCCTTGTTGCGCTAGTGACTCCACCCGTTCCAGCTGCTTGCGCGCTTCCTCGGCATTGGTGCGCGCCTCGTCCAGCAGTGCCAATTCCTCCGCGCTGGTCATCTCCACCAGCACGTCGCCGGCGGACACGCGCTGGCCGTCCTCAAAGTTTATACGGGTGACCGTCTTTGTGATGTGGGAGGTCAGGCGAATGGACTCATTGGCGCGCAGGGTGCCCAGGGCCTCCACACGGTTAGTGAGGGGTTTCAGGGTCGCGCTCTGGACGATAACCTGAGGCGCTTCGGCTGGCTGCTGTGCAAGCACACTACTCCCTACAAGAGCCAGCACCATAGACACGAGAATTTTTTTCATGGGAAAGACTGCCGCCGTAAAATTCAACAGGGAATTGATAGGCTCTTTCCCCTGCATTGCTCCCCCGTCGCTATGGCCAGGCATTGTGTTGAAATCAAGCCGCCAGTCCGGGAGTGATTGTCGCGATTAGTTTACGCGAGCCGGTGGATGGCGGATGAGGGTTTACAATTGTTTACCCCGAACGGTTTTCTTTACGGATGAAAACGTATGCAGTGCTCTCCCGCTGACGGAAGGTCTGTGGCACACTGTATTGCTTCAATAAAACATAAAAACATCGGTTGCGGCTGTCTCCCGCTGGAGAACATCGGCATCCGCTGTTCATAATAACGGAGCCACACAATGCACAAGCTTCCCCCCTGGTTGCCCCCTTTGATTCTGACCAGCAGTCTCGGTTTATTGTCGGCCTGCGATTCCGGCCAGATGGATGAAACTGTCCAACAACCCGCCGCCGTGGTCAGCGCACCCCTGGCATTCCGTTCCAGCCTGGACGGCAAGCCCCGGGTGTTGACACTCTCGCCGAGCGAGGGTTTGCACCTGGCCTACGACACGGCCAGTGCCAGCCTGTTCAAGCTTTGGCGAGGCGAGCTGACGCTGGCGGGTGCGGTGTTTGATACCCGCCACGG
>CBFGUT010000175.1:0-7015 GCA_965652265.1 uncultured Cellvibrionaceae bacterium
GCTAGGGGCGGACTTGAACCGCCGACCCCAGCATTATGAGTGCTGTGCTCTAACCAGCTGAGCTACCTAGCCACTTGAGGGCGCGTATTTTCGCGATAACGCCCTGTAAAGTCAAGAGTTTTCTGGTTTCGGACGGAAAGCAAAAGATTTAGTCTTTCCCCATTCCTTGAGTTCATGCTATTTGTTCTAAAATGACTGCCAAAGGTGGCCTTAATACATAATGCTGAGGCCGGCGGTTCGAGTCCGCCCTGGCGGTGCAGTCGGTCAGTTTGGACCGCCCACTACCACTATCGAGAAAGGCCGAAGGTTTGCACCTTCGGCCTTTTTTTGTATGCTGGGCATTCCCAAAGCCCAAGGATTCCCCATGAAAACCCTGATATTGACGCTTTTTACAGTACTAATGCTGACCGGTTGCGGCGAAGCCCGGATTGACGCCTCCAGCCAGGAGGCGCTGGAGGCCTCGATGGAGCGGATGGCCGAGGATATGGATGCGCAGGAAAAGCAGGCCCTGAAACAGGCGGTGATTACCATCGCTATGGATCAGTCCTCACGCGCCATCAACAGCGCCATGCGCGGTGAGCACATGGACCCCGGGCGGGCGGAACAGGAGATGCTGGAGGCGCTGGATGGCAAGACAGCGGCGGAGGTTATCGCCTATGCCGAGGAACTCAAGGGCCAGTAACACCTGTAAAATCAGCGTGTTAGCGGCCCCACATTACAATTGCTGTGACTACTCGAAGTAAACCGCACGCCGGTCATAGTTGCAGGTAAAGGTATCGCAAACCTCGGCAAAGACATAAAGCTGCTCGGGCACTTCCTCGAAGAAGTGGGCAATATCCACCCAGTCTTCACTGTCACAACTGACATAAAAGTCAGTGGCGTAAGAACAAATGGCGTAACCGGTGCGGCCACAGCTACGCCCCGGACCGCAACTTTCGCTGTAAACCACGTCGCTGTCGTCGATATCCCGCGTGTCACCCACACTCAAATAGAAGGTGTAGTGCTTATTGGCAGTGGCCTCCCAGTAGATCTCGAACAGCCCGTCTTCGATGTAGGGGTCGAGAATCAGTGGTTCGTCCGGGTATAGCTCGCTATCCACCCCGTAACTATCGATAAGGCCGTATTCATAGAGAGCCACGGCTGGCGGCGAGGGATCATCATCCACGACTTCCACCCGCTTACGGCAGCCGGACGCTACCCCCAGGACCAGGATGGCCACCATCAATATTTGCAGGAGTCTCATAACTACCTCGGCTTTGGCTCTGCACACTGACTGTAGTGTAGCAAAGCGGGCTGAACCGAGGCTGAACTAACCTCCGGCTGGAGGCAATCATTACCCTTCACTACCTTCCCTGGGACTGTTGATCACGGTTCCATTGCCTGAACTCGTCTTGATTTTTTCTCTCCGAATCCTCCTGCAGAGTGTCATATTTCTCCATTCGGATCTCATACTCTCGCTGACCTTCGCTATATCCTTTGACATAGCGCTCCTGGATTTCCCCAGGGCAAATATTATTAATAGTCATATTATTTTTGCCACGCTCATAACCGTTTTCATAAGTACAGTATGAGATTAACCCACGGGAATAGCCATCAAGGTAAGCATCCAGATCCTTTTCTGTAAAATCGGCGCAGCCATTTTTGTATTTGTCAATTGTGCGCACTTCACGGCCAGACTCAGCCATTGTGAGGCCAAAGTTCTGCCAATCCCTGTCTGTGCAGCTGATATCTTCACTCGCCGGCTTGCTGGCGCAGCCAGCCAATGCCCCTAACACCAGGAAAGCCCCTAATACATATTTCATAACAACCTCTCCAGTCAGTATGCGATCCATCAATTTCGGCTTTTTGCTCGAATGATACTTTCCACGACTGCAATATTATCTTTCAGTGCCACCAGTTCGGGATAGCGGGCGTATGCCTGGCGCAAGGCTTCGAGGGCAGCCCGGTAGTCCAACATATCAATATATAACTGGGCTTTTCCCAGCAGCGCGTTTTTAGCTACATCATCTATACCTTCAGCACGCATAAACAGTAGTTCAGACTTTGCATATTGCTTCTGTTCTTTTAAAAATGCCGCATACACCAGCAATGCACGGCCATTGGCAGGATCATGCTCAAGGGCCTGTTGAAAGGCAGTATCCGCCGATTGTATCTGTCCATTGGCCGACAATGCCTGACCTCGATGAAAATAAAACAAACTTTTCTCTTCGGCATTCAGATCATTGACCCGCGGCTCCACAGATTCCAGAACGGCATTAATATCTCTATACATTTCCACCTGATGAAGCCAGGACAAATAGGTATTAAGCATTTTCATATTAATATCGTGAAGGGCAAGGTCCTGTTTTATCAATTCCACGGCTCGATTATAGCTGCCCACCTGCAAATGTAATTGCACGGTGGACTTGAGGTTATTTCGATCCTCGTCACCCAATAACAGGGCCATTTCCATACTCGCCAGGGCCTCGACAATATCATCCTGCTCCATGGCAATCGCGGCTTTGTTCAACCAGAGATCGGATTTACCGGGCTGACTTGCCAATAAATCCTCAATCAATGCCTCTGCACTTTGATACATCCTGGCTTGGGACAGGGAGGCCAACAGCCCCTGCTGCCATTGCCCATTCTCCGGCTCCAGTGCCATGGCTTGCTGGTAGGCGGCTATGGCACTGTAGGGGCCAAAGTGCGTGAGGTTCAAATAACCCAGCTGGCCATGGATCTGCGCATCGTTGGCACCAAAGGCCACCGCATTGGCAAAATGCTCGCGCGCCTGTAAGGGCCGGTCTGTGAGCAGATACAACTGAGCCAAATCGGCATGGGCCCGTACCAGGTGGGGCTGGCGTGCCAGCGCCACTTTGTAGGCCTTCTCCGCCTCTTCATATTTTTCCAGCGAGAAGTAAACCTGTGCCTTGAGGGTAATCATGGCCACGCTGAGCTCAATATCGTAAAAAGCGGCCAGTTCATCCAGTACCGCCTGGGTATTGCCCTCATCCAACAGGGTCCGTAACCGGTCGGCCATTTCATACTCATCGGGGGCCACTGAGACTTCACGCTGCCTGAATTTACCGGTGAACTGCGGCAACACATAAACCGGCTTATCCACCTTGATAGTAATAGGGTTGTCAATGTTGACGGCACTGGCGTTAACCCCGAGTAACAGCCCCATCAGCAGGCTTGCCAGGGAAGTGCAGTTGCGCTTTTTCTCCATTGCCATAGAGTCTAAATCCTGTAATTAAAATTGAGTTCAAACAAATATTCGGCCTGCACTGGATGACCGTTCTGGGTGGGCGCGGTAAACTTGACGTTTTCAATATACTCGCGGATAACCGCTACCATTTCCGGATAGACGGGATCGATAATTTTCTTAATATAGGCCCTGCCCGTTTCCACGATAATAATCTGCACCTTGGTCTCCACCCGATTAATACCGCGTTGGCGCAGCTCCCTGGGGATAGATACCTGCTTGCTGGAAACGATTTGCGGCATGTTGTCCAGGCTTTTAACGCCGACCACAGGGAACTGTACCGACAGGGTTTTGCGCATTTCCATGGCGTTCATGTCAAACTCCGGTTGCTCCACCTTGTCCACCGGCACCGTATTGATTTTGGGTTTATCGCTGTACTGCAGCTCAACAGCGCTACCCAGCCCCGCCAGATTGATACTGGCAGCTTCAGGCTGGGAAGCATCAGGTGTTTGCTGAACCGGAGGGGGTGGCTCTGGGGGTGGAGGCAAGTGTAAATCCACTTTGCGAACCACCACTTCATCATCACGCGGCGCCATGCGTTCGGGAAACAACAACACCAGCAGCGTAAAAGCCATGACGCCCAGTATGGCCAAGCACACGGATAAAACTCTTATCGCCAATGCATTGGTGCGCCATGGACGATGTAGCAATCCCTGGCCAAGCATACTATTCATTCACCGTGGCAATACTGACACTCTGTACACCCGCCAGCTTGGCCTGGTCGATCACTTCCACCAATAACTCTGTGGAAACCGACTTGTCGGCCTGAACCACCAGCGGCTGGTCGCCCGTGCGTGCCAGTTGGGTAATGGTAGCGCGTACACCACTGACACCAATATTGGTACCGTCGTACACCACCTCGCCGGTGGAGGTAATGGCAATAAGAATGACGGATTTTTGCAGCGTCTGGGTCGACACAGCAGAGGGTTTGTCCACCTCCACTCCAGTTTCGCGTACAAATACCGTGGTGACAATAAAGAAAATCAGCAGAATAAACACCACATCCAGCAGCGGAGCCAGATCGATATCCTGCTTGTGTGTCTGCTCAATTTTACTTTCTATGCTCGACTTCATGATTTTGACTCGCCACCCAACGTGTATGCTGCCTGACCAGCAGTGTGTGCAACAGCAACCCCGGCACCACCAGCACTAGCCCCAACTGAGTGGTAAACATGGCTTCGGCAATGCCACCGGCAATCAGTTGCTGCATATTGAAAGCGCCGGTAACAGACATATCCAGGAATGTTTTTAGCAGGCCGGCAATGGTGCCCAATAAACCCAATAGTGGCAGGGCGGACAGTAACACGCGAATGGGTACTATCCAGCTCGCGACACTTTCATCCCAGCGCCAACTTTTACGGCGTATAAAGCACAGCTCAATCAATAGGCAGTAGCAAACTATGGCGGTGAGGAAGATTGACCACACCACCGGGTTTTTCAGCAGAAAAAAATAATCCGCTAGATTCTCCACAATAGCCCCTAAGCTTTATCCGACTCTTTTTTAGCGGCTTTTCCACCTAAGCCGGAAAAATCCACCTTGCTTAGTCTGATCGTAAATGATTCCAGTTTATGGCTGTAGCTCTTGATTTTACGAGTCAGTAAGGCACTGACGACCAGGGATGGAATGGCGACAATCAAGCCCAACTCTGTAGTCACCAGTGCCTCTGAAATACCGCCGGACACTGTGGAGGCATCCCCAGAGCCAAAAATGGTCATCATTTTGAAAGTGCTGATCATGCCCGAGACCGTGCCCAGAAGACCCAACAGAGGCGAAATAGCCGCACTGGTAGCCACCACCTCCATAAAGCGATCCATTTTATAGCGGCATTCCATCAGGTAGGCCACCATCAAATCATCGCGCTGTTGTGACGGTGGTGTTTTCAGCGCAATCTCGATAAGTCGCCGCTGTGGCCCTTCCACCGAGTTGGCCAGCTTGCGTAGGGACTGGGCCGCGCGCTCGTCCTTCAGATGAGCAATTTTATCGATATGCTGCGCCAGATAGGGGTTGACTCTGGGCATGCGCAACAACTGTATCGCTTTGGCAATACTGATAATCAGCGCAATAAAACCAAAGAATATAATCGGCACGGCCCACATTCCGCCCTTGCGAATATGGTCCATCACTCCTTCCTGGTGACTGGCAATCCGCGACGCATTACCCAGCGTGGGGTCCAGGGTAAGCGTGCCGGTACCGGTTTGATATAAGGACTCAACACCTTCCCGTTGTGCTCCCTGAAGCTCCCGGGCAAAAGTCAGGGTACCGCGAATATCTTTATCTAACAGTGCTGCGCGGTCACTTTGCGAATCCACTCCAACAACCACCGGACCCAGCGACAGCACCTGCATATCCAAAAAAGTACCATCGGTGGTGACCACTTCCCGACTCTGCCAGGTGGGCTGCATAAAGGCCTGCAGACGACCCAGACCAGTCTCCAGCGTCCCGGTATAGTCTATCTCTTCGTCGCTATTGGTGTCAGGGTTAATCTCAATTTGACCAAATTCATCGGCGTAGCTCATCAGCACATGCTGCTGGTAATTATTCTGCCGTCGCCATTGCTCCAGGCGCGCTTCCAGTTGATCCAGCCCCAACAGTTTCTCGTCGCGGCGACGCTGAACAGTTTCGGCTTGCTCGCGCAACTCCGTCACCTGGGATTCGCGCTTGTCCAACTGCTGCCCCAGAGCAATTCGCTCACGGGAGATTTCCTCCTCCAGGCTTTGTAACGCCTGGCGCGAATTTTCAATGCGCGACATCAATTCACTTTTTAAGTCGTCGCTCGATTGCGCCATTCCCGGCATCGACATGGCAACCAATACTGCCCAAACTACGCCCGCATAAAACTTCATGCTTTTGATTCCTTGTCAGTGTTTCACCGGTAAAGTGACAAATTCAGCCTGGGTGGGATTTTCAATCATTGCCAGAATACGTAGCAACTGTTCGGGATTGACCGGCACCTCACTACTACCGGCGCCACCCCGGCTCAGGTGCTGCCAATGCCACCCATTGGCATCGGCATAACCGTAACCATAGTAGTCACCCTCACTGCTGACATACCAGCCCTGGGATAGCCCCAGATAGAGCTGAGTCACTTGAACGTTTTTACTGTCTTCCGCACCGGCAATGGACATCACATCGTGGTGGATAGCAATACGGCGCTCGAACTGTTCGGCGGTTTTGCTCAGCGAGAGGATTTTTTCCAGCTTTTCGCTCAAGTTCATTTCGTCACGCTTGACCTGGGCAAGGCCGGTTGACCACTCCTCCTGCAATGGCGGGGGAATACGTACCGACAGCGCGTCCAGCTTGATAATCGCAGCTTCAATGGCTGCGCGCATCGCCTCCTGTCGTTTTTCCAGGGTCTGTTGCTCTTGTGTGAGCTGCTGGCGCCGCTCGTCCACCTCGCTGACGTCCTCGCTGGTCTCGGCCAGCATTTCCTCCAGCACTTCTGCTTCACGCTCCAGCAGTGTCAGGCGATGCTGTAACACTTGCCGACGTTCATTCCAGTCTGTGGTGAGTTTTCCCCGCTGGCTCTCAAGATTAAGCCAGGTGGTCATCAGTTGCTGTAAATCCGCCGATTCCGAGGCGATACCGGGTGAAGAGAGAAAAGGGAAAAGCAGTAGTAACCCTGTCGCAAACAGTCTTTTCATATTATGCCGTTCCATCGAAAATGCGAGACGCCAAGGATAGCGTTGCACATAGTCACTTTATCTTATATTAATCGTCCATTTATAGTACATATGACTATAAAAAGAAATCCTAGGGCACATTGCCACAAA
>CBFGUT010000176.1:0-6937 GCA_965652265.1 uncultured Cellvibrionaceae bacterium
CGAGTTCCACCGCCTGCTCCAGCATCGGTATTGCCTCGGGTTGGTAGGCAAAGAACTCCTGCGTATAGAGCCCCTGCAGCCCGTGCTGCTGCAGAATGTCTGCGCAGTGCCCAATGCGATAGGCGCCGGCGATTGCCAGCCGCTCAGCATCCCAGAGTACCAGGTGCCGGTAATAATGATCGAACCGGTCCAGGTCGCGCCGGCTGCCCGTGCCCTCACCCACCAGGCGGAATGTGTACTCACGCAGGCGGCCCAGCTCGCGCAGCACGCTGGGATGGTTTTTATAATCGCACAGATAGATGCGCTGACGATCGACGGTGGTACCGATTTGCTCGGCGCGGGCCAATTCGGCGCGAATCGCGGCCAGGGGTTCGGGATGGGCTACGGTTTTTTCCGTAACAAACACCGGCTTGCGGTTTTTGCGCAGCTTGTACAGGTGTTTTTTAAGCCGCCGGATAAGCGCCCTGTCCGCCAGCCGGTCACTCTCCAGTGCCCCCGGTGGAATGGGCTCCCCCACCCGAAAACGGATTTCCGCCGACTGCTGACGAAACATTTCGCGCGCCAGCAATGCCGTGCCAAAGGGTTTGTACACCATGGAGGCGCCGTAAAACAGCAGGGAATTTTTGGCGTCGATATACACGGGCAAAAGGGGCGCCCGCGCCTTGCGGGCAAAGTGCAGAAAACCCGCCTGCCAGCGGCCGTCGCGAATGCCCGTGGGCCGGGCACGCGAGACTTCGCCGGCGGGGAAAATGATCACCGCCTGCTCCGCCTCCAGCGCCGCCACAATGTTTCGGTAACTCTGGCGATAGGCGCTCTGGGTCATGTTGTCCAGCGGCAGGAACAATTCCCTGAGCCGCGCAAAGGCCATCAGTAAATCGTTGGCCACCACACGTACATCCGGGCGCACCTCGCGCACCAACCGCAACAGCGCCAGTCCGTCCAGCGAGCCGATGGGATGATTGGCAAAAATCACCACCCGTCCCTGGGCGGGAATATTGGTGCGCTCACGCGCGCTCACGCTGTAACTGAAGTTGAATTTGTCGAAGATGCGGTCGATAAAATCCAGCGCGCACAGGTTGTGATGCTGGGCCATAAACTGATTGATGTCCGCCTCGTGCACCAAGTGCCTCAGCAGCGACAGCGCCGGCTTTTTCAATAGCGGCCTGGCCCGGGCAAAGCGGGGATATTTGGCACTGACGGACGCTTCGATATTCAACATTGTCTCACCTGCCGGACCCTCTGTTTGCTGCCAAGATAGGGGGCGTTGGTGACAGGCCGATGAAATTCGTGTGACAGGTAGATGACAGGCTTTACAACTGCGCCAACTGCCGCTGCTGGCGCACCAGCAATTCCTGATAGGGCGCCTTGATCGACTGCAGCCGCCCCTGGGCATCCAGTTGCACTCGCTGTGCCAGAGCCGGCTCCCTCAGCGCGGCGGCCACCATAATGGTGCCCGGTGAGAGTGGCGGCGTCGCCGACTCCGCCAGCGCCTGCGCACTGAGTTGCTGTGACTGCACCGGTATCACCTGAGCCGCCAACTGTAGTCGCGGGCTACCCGTCTCGCTGTTGAGCAGGGTCAACAACTGGCAGATACACAGGGCATAAAAGGTGGCCTGAGCGGTCGTATCACCACTGACCCGCAGGGTCAAAGCCCGATCCTCCAGCCGATCGCGACAGCCGTCATAAAGTGCCAAGACGCCGGAGAGTTGGCGATCGAGACGCGCGAGACGCTCGGTGAGATGGTCCTGGCTGAGGTGTTGTTGCAAAGCGGGAATATTGAGAATGCTCAAGCGCACATCAACGGCCGCTTCCTCTACAGCATCCTCCGCCTCAGCCGCCGGCCTGTGCTCAAGCCGCCAGCTCCTCCACCACAACCCCGCCAGGGCGAGTGCCAGCACACTCCACCAGACCCACAGGAACAGGGGCAAATGGGTATTTTTGGGGCTGTCGAGGGAAAGTGTCAGGTAACCGGCAATATGGGTATCCAGAGCAATAGGCGCGGTAAAGCGCCGCCGGGCCTCGGCCGAGGGGGTGCCGCTCTGCACCCACAGGTGATTTTCCACATCGTGAATGGTGGCCCCGGCCACACCCGGCTGACGCGTCAAAGATTGCAGTATCACTTGCAGGCTGACCATATCCTGCGCCAGCGCCGGCTCCACCGCGCGCACCGCACCGCCGTCCGCCAGTGCCTGCCCATAGCGCGCCAGTTGCCGCTCGGTTTGCGCCTGCGCCAGGTAGCCGTGCAGCACGCTGGCCACCGCCCCCAGCACCAGTAACAACAGCGTCATCACCGCGAGCTGGGGTTGTCGTTGCGCGAGTTGCATCAAGGTCATGAAGACGCCGCCGTGGTGAGGGTGGCGGCATTCTACCGCAAATGCCACCGCCGTGAAAAACAGCCGGGTGTGGCAAGCTGTCGCCAGCGCACCCCGAACAGGTATAATGCCGCATCTTTTGGAACACTGTGAGCCTCGTGAAACAAATTCTACTGATCAATGCCTCCGGCGCCGACCAGCCCGGTGTCACCTCGGCCATTACCCAGGTACTGCAGCGCTACCAGGCCAACATCCTCGACATCGGCCAGGCGGTGATCCACGACACCCTGGCACTGGGGCTGCTGGTGGCGGTGGACACCCGCGAGATTGCCGAGCCCGAGTTGTTGGCCGAGCTGCAGGCCGCCACCACCGCGCTCAATATCAATATCCGCTTTACCCCCATCAGCCACGACAGCTACAGCCAGTGGGTGGAGCATCAAGGCAAGGCGCGCTATATCGTCACTCTGCTGTCGCGCCAGATTACCGCCGGGCAGATCGCCGATCTCACCGATGTCACCGTGCGCCACCACCTCAATATCGACAATATCAACCGTCTCTCGGGGCGCGTGAGCCTGGAGGCGCTGGACGATAAAAGCAGCGCCTGCGTGGAGTTTTCAGTGCGCGGCGAGCCCGAGGACCTCAAGACCCTGCGCGCCGACTTTATGGAGTTGTCCAGTCGCCACGAGGTGGACATCGCCTTCCAGCGCGACACCGTCTACCGGCGCAACCGTCGCCTGGTGTGCTTCGACATGGACTCCACACTCATCGAGGCCGAGGTGATCGACGAGCTGGCCAAGGCCGCCGGTGTGGGCGAGCAGGTGGCGGCCATCACCGAGGCGGCCATGCGCGGCGAATTGGATTTCAAGCAGAGTTTTGCCCGGCGCATGGCACTGCTGGAAGGGCTCGACGAGGCGGTCCTGGCCGGTATTGCCGCCAACCTGCGTCTCACCGAGGGGGCGGAGAAACTAATCTCCAGTCTGAAAAAACTGGGCTACAAAACGGCCATTCTCTCCGGGGGCTTTCAGTACTTTGGCGAATACCTGCAGCGGCGCCTTGGCATTGATTACCTCTATGCCAACCAGTTGGAGATCGAAAACGGCAAGGTGACCGGCCGCGTCAAAGGCGAGGTGATCGACGGCGCCCGCAAAGCCGAGTTGCTGGCCATGCTGGCCGAGCGCGAGGGCATTACCCTGGAGCAGACCATCGCCGTGGGCGACGGCGCCAACGACCTGCCCATGCTCAGTAGCGCCGGCCTGGGCATCGCCTTTCGCGCCAAACCGCTGGTGAAGGCCAGCGCCGAGCAGGCCATTTCCACCCTGGGGCTGGATGCCATTCTCTACCTGATGGGGTTTCGCGAGCGCGACAAGCTGTAGTGTAGGCCGCCACTAGCGAATCATCGATCAGTGATCATCGAGTCGCCGATCGGTGACTCGATGATCGACGATCGCGCTCTTACCCGGTATTGCGCATACCGGCGGAGATACCCGCCATAGTCACTTTTAGCGCGCGTTCCAGTTCCGGGCTGAAAGGCTTGCCGCTGCGGTAGCGCTTGAGCAGTTCCGCCTGCAGGTAGTTGAGCGGGTCGATATAGGGCTTGCGCACACTCAAGGATTGTCGCAATACCGGTTCACTGTCGAAGAGTTCATCCTGCCGCTTGATGCGGTTAATCAGCACTTCCAGCGCTGCCAGATCGGCGCGCAGTGTCTGCCCCAAACTGTGCAACTCCGGCGGCACCAGCTCCTTTTCGTAATGGGCCACCATGGCGCCGTCGGCCTTGCCGATCACCATTTCCAGCAGATCCAGGAAAGCCGAGAAAAACGGCCAGTTGTCCACCATCTCCACCAATGTCGTCGGTGAGTTTTTAAGCGCGTACTCCAGCCCCTGGCGGGTGCCCAGCCAAGCAGGCAAGTTGAGCCGCACCTGCATCCAGGCAAACACCCAGGGAATGGCGCGCAGACTCTCAATGCCACCGGAGGCCTTGCGCTTGGCCGGGCGCGACCCCAGTGCCAACAGACCCAGTTCCTGTTCGGGCGTCAGGCTGCGGAAATATTCCACAAATTGCGGGTGACCGCGCACCACCTGGCGGTAGCCCTCCAGGCTGGCCTGGGCCATGCGTTCGATCAGCGTCCGCCAGGACTCCTCGGGCGCCTCGTGGGGTTGCAGGGTGGCGCGCAGGGTGGCGGCCACATAGGTGGAGAAGCTGCTGAAGGCCACCCGCGGCAAACCGAATTTGTAGCGGATCATCTCGCCCTGTTCCGTGACGCGGATGCGGCCTTTGACCGAGCCCGGCGGCTGCGAGGCCATGGCTTTTTCCACCGGGCCGCCGCCGCGACCCACGGTGCCGCCACGACCGTGAAACAGCATCAGCTGCACAGCATACTTATCCGCCAGCGCCACCAGTTGTTCCTGGGCCTTGTACTGCGCCCAGGTGGCGGCAAATTTACCGGCATCCTTGGCCGAATCCGAGTAGCCAATCATCACTGTCTGGCGCTGCTCGCTGTACTCGCGGTACCAGTCCAGTTGCCACAGGGCGTCCATCACCCGCGAGCTGCGATCCAGATCGTCGAGGGTCTCGAACAGCGGTACGATAGGCATATTCCAGCTCATGCCGCACTCCTTGAGCAACAGCGCCACCACCAGTACATCGGAGGGTTGCTGAGCCATGGAAATGATATAGGACGATAGCAGTTCGGGCGGCTCTTCGGCGATCACCCGGCAGGTGGCTAGCACCTCGGCACCGGCTTCGCTCACCGGCCACTGACGCGGCAGCAGCGGGCGCTTGCTCTGCAGTTGTTCCAGCAAAAAGTCCTGGCGCTCTTCCTCGTTCCACTCGGCGTAGCTGCCCAGTTCCAGGTAGCGAGTCAGTTCGTCCATCACCTGCACATGGCGCTCGCCGTCCTGGCGGATATCCAGCGGCACCAGGTTGATACCAAAGCTCTGTACCCGGCGAATGGTGTCCAGCAGCGGGCCATTGGCGATATGCGGCAGGCCCACTTCGCGCAGCGAGCGATAACAGAGCATCAGCGGTTGCAGCAGATCGTCGCGGGTGCGAATCACCTCTGCCGGGCAGGCGAGGCTGTGGTCCTTGAGACGGGCTTCCGCCCAGTCCAGGGTGGTTTGAATGCGTTGGCGCAGTTGTGCCAGGTAATCGCGATAGGGTGTAGCGGTTTCGCCCACCTGGGCGCGCAGCTCGTCACTGGCCTCGTACATACTGAGGTCGCCGGCCAGGTTCTGCACGTCGCGCAGATAGAGTTCGGCCGCCATCCAGCGTCCCAGCAACAGCACATCGCGCGTCACCGTGTGGGTCACGTTGGGGTTGCCGTCGCGGTCACCGCCCATCCACGAGTAAAACTTGAACGGTTGCAATTCCACCGGCAGTGACTGATCCAGGTGACGCTGACAGAGACGGTCAAGATGGCGAATAAAATCCGGCACCGCCTGCCACAGGCTGTTCTCGATAACCGCAAAGCCCCACTTGGCTTCATCCACCGCCGTGGGCCGCTCGCTGCGAATTTCGTCAGTGCTCCAGATCTCCTCCACCAGACGGTGCAGGCGGCCGCGCACCTTGTCCTTCTCGAAGGACAGCAGGTTGCCGCGCTGCTGGTCGGCCAGAGTATTGACGATCTGGTCGTACTTGCGAATCAGGGTGCGGCGTGTCACCTCGGTGGGGTGAGCGGTGAGGACCAGTTCAATGCGCAGTTCGCGAATCACTTCGATCAACTTGTCGCGCCCATAGGTATCGGCAAAATTCAGCAGCATGGCCTTGAGACTGTCCTCGGGTTCGGCTTCGGCGCTGGCGCTATATTCCTGCTCGGCGATATTGGCGAGGTTGAGGAACTGATTGAAGGCGCGCACGATGGGCAGAATATCGGCATCGTCCAGATCCCCCAGCATGGCCACCAGTGGCGCGGCATCGGCATCTTCGGTCTCGTTGAGAGTCTTGCCCAACTGGCGGATGTCCTCCACCGTAGCGAAGCGATCGGCCCCCTCGTGCTGGTGAATGGTCTCCCCCAGTAGCTCGCCCAGAAGGCGCACGTTTTCTCTCAGGGTTTCAGGCAACTGCTGCATGCTCTGCTCCTCTAATGCGTCATTAAAATAAATGGCCACGGGCGTGTTCGCGCTTATCCACACAGCCTGTGGACAATATTGTGAACGACCCCTTGAGAAGTCTCCAGGGGTGCCGCCAGGCTTGGCGTGGGGCCCGCTGCGCAATTCTCAAACAGGCCAGAATTCAAACAAAATCATTAGCTTAATAACTCAGCATCCAGGTGGCGATAAAGGCCTTACACCACACTTCGATCAAAACTCCGGCCCAACTCTCCTCGGCCTCTGATCCCGTCTCGGCTCTACCACCTACGTCCTGTAGGCGTCCCGCTTGCTGGAGGGTAACCAGTGCCTGTGCCCAAGCGAATAAAAAACACCGCGTCAGACGACCGACATTAACCCGAGGACCCCCACCCCAACCCTGCCCCCGCAAGCGGGGGAGGGAGCTATTCTTTAACGGTCGGCGGCAAACGATTAACACGCAGTTTTCGTCAATCTGGGGAACTTCTTACCATTCCCCTACCCCATCCAAGCGTTCTGCGTTCTGCGTTCTGCGTTCTGCGTTCTGCGTTCTGCGTTCT
>CBFGUT010000177.1:0-6935 GCA_965652265.1 uncultured Cellvibrionaceae bacterium
TCGAACTGCACCATGGCGGTCACATCGATAGCGTCCACCTCGACGCTCAGACCGTCATCGAGCTGTTGAAGATTAACGCCCCCCACCTGGATGTGCAGCGTCTCGCGCGGCAGGTAGGCAGCCCGCTCTGCAGGCGGCACCAGCGCCACCTGTAGCGAATTCAAATCCGCCCCCAAACCCCAGGCCGCCATCAAGGGTTGCGCCACTATCAGCGCATTCACCAGTGCCTTTCTCATGATTCGCCCCACAGGTGTCCTTATTCAGCATGACATATTACCCCTGTGTCGGGCCGAGTGCGCGTGCGGTTCAAAATTTGTGGCGATGGGTTAAGGTGACGCGGAGCCCAAGCCGCGAACAAGTTGGGCCAGTCTTGCAATGCGTTCATTGCTGAGTTGGCGATAATCGAGATAGGGACTGACGATTACCTTGCGATCAATATTGATGGCAAAGTGTTTATCCAGCCAGTTGAGCGCCGGCAAGGAGAGCCGGGCGGCCCAGGTTTTACCGGCGACGATGTGCACGCGTTTGCCGTCCAGAACCGGCGGTGTAAACAGCAGTGCCGTACCCGACCCCGCCTGCAGTAAACACTGATCGCGATAGTCCTGCCAGCGCACTGGCCAATCGGGCTGTCGCCCGAGGGCGTAGAGGAACTTGGCGTAAACGCTGAACAGCTTGCGCCAGTGATTACTGCTGTGGGCCACGATATGGCCCAGTTCTCCCGGCGCCAGCGGCTGAATATGTTGAAGCGAGGGATAATGATCGAGCGCCGGTCGATTGGCGATGCAAAATGCCAGACGGTAGCCCGCATCGCCCAACCCGGCCGGTGGGAGGTTCACCAGGGTAGCACCTCGCCATTGGAGTGCCAGAAGGTACCGCTCGTCTCCAGCGTTAAATCGGCAATACGTGCCGCCAGGCGCGCGGCCGCCTCGTCGGGGGTGAGATCGCCGTGACCCCCAATCATATCCGTACCCACCAAACCCGGGTGCAGTATGGCCACGGCGACACCCCGGGACTTGAGGTCCTGAGCCAGTGATTTACCCGCGGCGTTTAGCGCCGCCTTGGACATCCGATAGCCATAGCGACCCCCGCTGGTATTATCGGCAATGGAGCCCATGCGGCTGGTCACCAGCGCCACCTTGGCGCCCTTATTCAACTGTGACACCAGCGCATCGGTCACCCGTAGGGGCGCCAATGCATTCACCTCAAACTGCTCACGAATACTGTCGGCATTCAAGCTGCCCAGTTTTTCGTCGCGCAAAATACCGGCGTTATTGATAAGCAAATCAATGCTTTCACCAGCCAGCGCTTGCTGTAGGTGTTCGAGTCCTGCCTGCGTGGCAATATCCACTTCATCGATAATCAACACACCTGTGGCTTCCAGGGCGGGCGAACGCTGCCGGCAAACAGCCAATACCCGATCACCCCGCGCCGCATAATACTGCACCAGTGACAAACCTATACCGCGGTTGGCACCGGTGACAACAACTGTCTGTGTCATATAAACCTCTGACCTTGGCCGTTGAATGAAAACCCGATTTTACGCACAAGTGCCGGATGATGCGACAGGGGCAAAAACTCTCGACACACATCGCCGGTAATGGGCAGAGTCCTTCGGGCTGCTGTGTAAAACGCTACTGTGCGTAACGCTGCCATCGGGACTCAATCACTTCCGGCGGGATCACTCCATCACTGACGATCAAGCGGTAGCGCAAAGTCATGGTTTCACCAGGAGCCAATTGCAGTGGTGTTTTTTGCGCGGGCACATAGTTAAAAAACATCGGCCCGTCGGGCCAGATTCTCACCGGTTGTGGCGACTGCGGGTTCGTGGGGTGCGACATGATCACCACGCTGGCCAAGCCGGTTTCCGTGGGGCCATGCAAACGCACCCAGCGGGCACGGCTGCCGTGCCCACCCTCGCGTTGCAAACCCTCGGAGGTTAAGTAGCCACTGTTGTGCTCGTCCCAGTAGCCGGGCCCCCGATAGGCGATGCCACCGCCATAGCGATAGGCATTGAAGGTGATGGGTGAAGCACTGACATTGGTTTGTACACTGACATAATCTAGCAAATAAGCATTTTCCAGCGCCTGCAGCTCGACACTGAAATGATCTTCCAGCACCACCTTCGTTTCTGTCTCACCGGCCTGTTCTTCACGCTGTGTGTGATCAGTAGCCTGCGTACTCGTTCGAGAAAAATGTGACTGACGCACAGCCAGCCTCACCTTCTCATCCCCCTCATCAATGGCCAGGGTTTCCTCATAGCGGACACCCGCCTGCCCCTTGGCCAGGTTCCAGAAATCCAGTGCTTTGCCTTGCTGGGTGCTATCCACCCAGGCGTGCCACAACCCCATATGGTGAAAATGATCCAGGGGCTGGATACTGGTTAACAGTCCACCCGAAGGCGAGTAGAGCGGATGAATAAATCCACTGCGGGCATAGTGCGGAGACTCCCCCTCCGGCGCGGGCATTATGGCTTTTTGATAGGCAAGCAGGGGCTGAGTGCCACGGTAAAACACAATGGCGCGATCATTTTCCACCACCGACAGGGGGTCGCTGGGGGGCACAAGGGCGCACCCTGTCAACCATAGCAATACCCCGATTAAAGAACCCCGGATTAGTTTTATTTTCATATTGCATTGCTCCAGGTAAATTGCACGGCGAACGAGCCTCTATATCAACGGACTTAACAAATGCGTGATGTTTTCAAAAAATCGTGATAAGTAGCCCCGCCGCCGCCATTCCTCCAGCTTGAGCGCACTGGCCTGGCGCCGGTAGTCGGCGAGGATGCCCGCAAGTACTTTGGCAGTCTGGGGGTCGTAGACAATCAGCGTCATTTCAAAATTCAACCACAGGCTGCGCAAATCCAGATTGACAGTACCAAAAAAAGCCAGCGATTCGTCGATCACCACGCACTTACTGTGCAGCAGATTGTTTTCGTATTGATAGATGCCCACCCCGGCGCTCAACAGCTCGGTAAAATAGGAGCGGCTTGCGTGGCGTACCAGGAAGGAGTCCACCTTTTCCGGCACAATCAAACGCACAATGACCCCGCGGCGCGCGGCAATTTTTAACGCGAGTTCCAGGGCCTCCCCGGGTACAAAATAGGGTGTGACAATATCCACGGATTTTTCCGCAGCATAAATAGCTTGCAGCAAGGTATAGAGAATACTTTCCGTGGCCGCATCCGGCCCCGAGGGCGCCACCTGGACAATGGCCTGACTGTCAGCCATTTGCATGGGCGCATCCAGCACCGTCAGGTCCTGATCGGACTCGATATTCCAGTACCAGCGAAAAACGGCATCAAACACCGGGACCACCGGTCCTTCGATACGAGCCATCAGGTCCACCCAGGTTCCCACACCGGCATTGCGCTTAAAATACTCGGGATCAATCAGGTTAAAACTGCCCATATAGGCCACGCGGTCATCCACCACCAGGGTTTTGCGGTGGTTGCGCAGATCGTAACGGGCCAGTTGCCAGGGCATCACACCGATGGGGCAGGACTTGACCAGTTCAATGCGCGGATGTCGCAGGCGCCGGGCCAGGGAAGAGGAAAAAAACGCGGCACTGCCCACGGCATCGAGCATAATACGGCACTGCACGCCGCGCTCGGCGGCGACCAACAACGCCTCCGCCACCGCATCCGGACGCCCCCCCGGCTGCCAGATATAAAACTCCAGGTGGCAGGTCTGCCGGGCCGCATTGATATCCGCCACCATGCGATCAATGGTTTCACTGGCACTGTCAAAAAAGGCCAGCCGGTTGCCGCCCATAGCGGGAATACTCGAAGAGTAGTACTCCAGAATAGCCAGCGAGGCGCTGGCGGGATGGCACTCGCCCCAAAAGGGCGCCTCGTGGCGAAATTCTTTTGTCCGATTTAATCCGTAGCGCTCGCGCAAGCGCAGGCCGCGTTGCTTGCGCGTCACTCCCAGAAAGCGCTCGCCAAACAGCAGATAGAGGCCGACGCCCACATAGGGCAAAAGGATCAGCACCAGCAACCAGGCGAGGCTGACCCCCACGGGTAGACGCCGCATAATCACACGCACAGCGAAGCCCACCACCAGCACCACATGCCCCCAGATCAGCAGCTGCTGGATAATGATAACGAGCATAAAATCGGACATGGCCACTCCCGGTTCTCAGGCTTGGGTCCCTGTGCGATAGCGCAGTGGCCGCCGCAGACTTTGACCTCGACCTCATTAGGCAATATTCTGGGCAAAATAACACAATAAAGTCCCTCTTATGAAAAAGCACTGCCCATTCAACCCTCTGGCTCTCGCCACCATATTCACCCTGATGCTGCTCGGCGCCTGTGGGGGCGGCAGCGACTCGACCCCTGAACCTCCGGTGGGCTCTTCGTCTTCCTCATCCAGCTCCGTGGCTGCCTGCCCGGCGGCGGGCAACTCGAAAAGCACCTGGCCGGGCTATGGCAAATCCCTGGAACCCGCCCAAATACTGGTTTTCTCCCGCACCGAGGGCTACCGTCACGACAGTATCCCCGCCGGCCGGGCCATGCTGGAACAACTGGCGGATACCCACGGCTGGACACTGACCTTTACCGAGGACAATACGGACTTCACCGCCGATAATCTCTCCCAGTACCGGGCGGTGGTGTGGCTGAGTACCACCGGCAATGTGCTCGACAGCAGCGAACAAGTGGCCTTTGAGGACTATATCGAAAGTGGCGGCGGCTATGTGGGCATTCACGCGGCCGCCGATACCGAGTACGACTGGCCCTGGTACGGCCAGTTGGTGGGGGCCTGGTTTCACTCCCACCCGCACAATCAAAGCGCTCTGCTCAACGTGGAAGACAGCGATCACCCCGCCACCGCTCACCTCGATGATACCTGGAACCACTACGACGAGTGGTATAACTTCCGCGATAATCCGCGCGAGGGTGTTAATGTGCTCTTGTCGCTGGACGAAACTTCCTATAACCCGGGCGAGGGAGCCATGGGAGACCACCCCATTGCCTGGTATCACACCCTGGCCGCCGGGCGGGCGTTTTACACTGGGCTGGGCCACACCACCGAGGCCTATAGCGACCCCGACTTTGTTGCCCATGTGGAGGGCGGATTACTGTGGGCGGCGGGGCTGAACGAGGATGTGGAGCCCTGGGAGGGCGCGCCACCGCCCGACGAGGATTTTTCCACCACGGCACTGGGCGTGGGTGTCAACCTGCCCATGGCCCTGGATATTTCCCAGGCGGGTGATTTGTATGTGATTGGCCGCCGGGGAGACTTTTACGCCCTCGAAGACGGCGAGCTGCGACTCAAGACCACGCTCAGCACCAACAGCGCTCACGAGGGCGGCCTGGTGGGCTTTGCGCTGGATCCGGACTTTGTCAACAACCGCCACGCCTACATCAACTACACCGACCCAGCACTCCCGCGTCAACATATAGCGCGCATCACTCTCAACGCCGACAATACTCTCGACCTCGCCAGCGAAAAAAGATTGTTGAGTTTTCCGCTGATCATGCAGTGCTGCCATTGGGCCGGCGACATGAGGTTCGATAGCGAGGGCAACCTCTACATCGCCACTGGTGATAACACCGACCCCTTCGAGTCCCATGGTTACGCGCCACTGGATGAACGTAGTGGTCGGGCCCTATTCGATGCCCAGCGCACTTCCGCCAATACCAACGACCTGCGCGGCAAGATTCTGCGTATCACCCCACAGCCCGATGGCAGTTACACCATTCCCGAGGGCAACCTGTTTCCCGGCGATAACTTACACCGGGGTGAAATATTCGCTATGGGATTGCGCAATCCTTTCCGCCTGGGTCTCGATTCGAACAACGATCAGCTCTACTGGGCCGATGTTGGCCCGGATGCCAATTTCAGCCTTCCCAACCGGGGACCCGCCGGTCAGGATGAAATCAACCGCACTTTCACGCCGGGTAATTTTGGCTGGCCCTATTTTATGGGCAACAACCAACCCTATTATCGTTACAACTTCAGTAGCCTGACATCGGGTGCCGCCTATGACCCGACGTCGGTGGTCAACGAGTCGGTCAACAATACCGGCGCCACCGCCCTGCCCGACGCCCTGCCCGCCTGGCTCACCATGAGCCACCGCGCCCTGATGCTCACCGATATCTACCACTGGGACCGGGCAGTAACGGATGATTACAAACTCCCCAGTTACTTTCACGGACGGCTGCTGTTCTGGAATTTCAACAATGATGTGATGTACGAAACCGCCACCGATACCAACACGCCACTGGTGCGTCAGTGGCTGGACACTTCTCTGCTGGCGGGGGTCATCGATGCCAAAATATCCCCCGCCAATCATCGCCTCTACCTGCTGGCCTACGGCGGTAACTGCTGCGCCAGCCCGCCGGATTCCGGCATGCTGGCCGAGGTGCGCTATATCGGTAATGGCCCCGTGCCTCCGGAGCCTGAGCCGGAAAGCTATGTTCCCGGCGATACCGTCAGCCTCAGCATTGACGGTCATATCGTGGGGGTTAACGGTGACCAGCTAACGCTGCTGGACAGCGCCACTGGCAACAGCGAAGTCTTTGAAATTGTGGATGCGGGTGGCGGCACCGTGGGCTTGCGCTCCGCCGAGAGCGGGCTGTACCTCGCCATGGCCACCGATGGCAGTCTCAGCGCCAACAGCGATGCCCTAAACCGGGCCGCCACCTTCTCACTACTGCAAAATCAGGACGGCAGCCATGCCCTGCAGGCCAGCAACTGCCAGTTTGTCTCCCTCGAGGACGGCCGCTTGGTGGCCGACGCGAACTTTGTCGGCCCCCTGCAAATCCTGGAACTCAGTCACGCCAGTGTCTGCGAAGCCGATGACAGTCACGGACTGGCCTGCCGACCGGGCACCCCCGCCTACCTCAATATGCCCGCCAGCGCCACCGAGGGTCTCGCCAATGTCCCTGGGCTCTTGTCGCAAACCGGCGCCTTTGCCGATACCGCCAGCCTCAC
>CBFGUT010000178.1:0-6905 GCA_965652265.1 uncultured Cellvibrionaceae bacterium
TGTTGGAAGCCTCCGAAACAGCAGACGACAATCGCGTCACTCCGCTCGCCGTCAATCAGTAGCCCACCACCTCTGCGCCGCACGGCCCACTCACCACTGGCCACACCCACAGCGGCGCAAGGCGTTAATGCATCGCTTCCACACGCGTTAGCGCCAATTTTGCCGCCACGCTCCCTCAACGGTGTGGCGGCCTTTTTCGATCGGTGGTCATCGAGTCACCGAGGAGCCGTGTGTGAAGAGAGCCCGGCAACTTTTTAAAACCCCCAATCCAACGACGTTCTCCGTTCTCCGTTCTCCGTTCTCCGTTCTCCGTTCTCCGTTCAGCGTCTGACGTCAGACATCCGACGTCAGACTCTCTCCACAATTCATCACATTTGCTCACCGCTCTGCCCGATTTCCGTCACCCGCCTGCCTTATTTAGGGCGTTTAATACACTTAAACCGAGCGCAAATCATCTTGCATATCGAGGAGGCGCCCCATGAATGTGACCAAAACCCTGTTGGCCAGTGCCATGGTGGCCTCTACCGGTCTGCATCCCACGCCCAGCCGCGCCACTGAATACCAGCACCTGCCAGGCGATGTTGGCAGGGCCAGCGCCGGCTTGGTGTCAGTAGCCACAGGCGCCTGCCTGCCCTTACCCATGGAGCCTCGCCCCCTGCGGGCTTCATCTGCGCAATTGCAATTGGAAATTCTTTTTGACAGCGGCGACGATCAACTCACCCGACAAAACCGCCATGCGATACAGATACTTGCGCATTTTCTGCTCGAACACCCTCATCTGGCCATCCGCCTGGATGGGTTTGCCGATCCACGCGGTACCGACGAGTACAATAACGTACTCTCCGACTACCGGGCTCGCGCCGTCGAAGAGGCGCTGGTAGTGGCGGGCGTGACGCCAGAACGCATCGAGCGCCGCGCCCACGGCGCCGGCATCACCCGTGCCATGGCGGGCAACTATCAGAGTTATTCACTGGAACGGCGGGTGGATATTCATATTTACGACCCCGCCGAGCCCCAAGCGCTGACAGCCACGCCTCACATCTTGGCCACGGCTATATAGCAATACCCCACTCACGAACCAAAGTCGCTCCGACACCCTCCTTGGGCAGCTCCGCTGCCCTTTTTTCGCCCGTCGAATCAGTGATCGGTGATTCGTCGCCTCGATGATTCCATGATAGTCAGATGCAGCTGAAGCGCTGCTGCGTTATCATAGCGGCCTTCTCGTTTTCCAGTAGCAGCGACAGGCCACCACATGAGCAAAATCCGCTGGGGTGTATTGAGCACCGCCAAAATTGCCAGAGAGTATGTCATCCCCGCCATATCTGCCTCCGAACTGGGCGAAGTGGTCGCCATCGCCTCGCGTCGTGAAGGCGCCGCCGGCAAGGTGGCCCGGGACTTCGGTATCGCCAGGGCCTACGACTCCTACGAAGCACTGCTGGACGACCCGGATATCGATGCCATCTACAACCCCCTGCCCAACGATCTGCACGTCCCCTGGTCCGTCAAGGCGCTGCAGGCGGGCAAGCATGTGCTCCTGGAGAAACCCGCCGGCCTCAACGCCGCCGACCTGGAGCCCCTGATCGCCACCGCCGAACTGCACCCGGAACTCAAGGTGATGGAAGCCTTTATGTATCGCTTCCACCCCCAATGGGCAAAAATTCTCCAACTGTGTGAGGACATCGCCCCCATTCGCAGCATCCAGGCCATGTTCAGCTACAACAATCGCGACGCTGACAATATCCGCAACAGCCCGGCCATGGGCGGCGGCGCCCTGATGGATATCGGCTGCTATGCCATTTCCATGTCACGTCTGGTCTACGGTGCCGAACCCTTGCGGGTGGTGGGTCTGACGCACAAGCTGGATGGTTACGAGGTGGATTGTGTGACCGGTGCGCTTATGGAATTCCCCGCCGGCATGGCCAGCTTTGCCGTGTCCACCAAGTCCGAGCCCGGCCAGTGGGCCGATATTCGCGGTGAAAAAGGCGCGATCCGCCTGTCACCGCCTTTCAATCCCCTGGTGGATGGCGAGGTCAACATCCAACTGTGGCGCGAGGGCAAAAGCGAGAACATCAATCTGCCCGCGGCCAACCAGTATACGGCCATGACCGACGCCTTCGGTCGTGCCATCCTGGACAATACCCCGGTGCCCACCCCGCTGGCCGACGCGCTGGATAATATGCTGGTGATCGACGCGATCTTTACCAGCGCCGCCGACAACCGCTGGGTAAACATTGGCGAATAACCCCAAAGTGATTCAGAGCCTTCGCACAGGCTCTGGTGAAAGGGCCACACCCCGGCCCAATTGATGCGCGGGGCGATCCCCCGCCTGAGGAGAAAGCGTGAAAAATATCGTGATTGTCGGCGGTGGCGCCGGCGGGTTGGAGCTGGCCACCAAACTGGGACGCAAGCTGGGCCGCCGCGGCAAAGCACACGTCACCCTGATCGACCGCAATACCACCCATATCTGGAAGCCCCTGCTACACGAAATTGCCGTGGGCACCCTCGATGAGGGGGTGGACGCCGTCAGCTACCGCGCCCAGGCTTTTGACAAGGGCTTCATGTTTCGTATCGGCACCATGACGGCGCTCGATCGCAAACGCAAACAGGTAGTGCTGGCTCCCATGCAGGACGAAGAGGGAGAGGAACTGCTACCCGAAACCCGCATCGATTACGATATTCTGGTACTGGCCATCGGCTCCAGCAGCAATGACTTCAATACCCCCGGGGTACGCGATCACTGCATTTTCCTTGACAGTCCGGCTCAGGCGCACCGTTTTCGCAACAAGCTGCTGGGGCGGTTTCTGCGCATCCAGCGCCTGAGCCAGGAACGCGACCATGTGAATATCGCCATTGTGGGTGCGGGTGCCACGGGGGTGGAACTCTCGGCCGAATTGCACCACGCGGTGGCTAAATTCCATACCTATGGTTTCAGCGCCGTCAGCAACGATCATCTGCACGTCACTCTGGTGGAGGCCGGCCCGCGCATTCTCCCCGCCCTGCCGGAGCGCATCAGCGCGGCGGCACACCGGGAACTGAACGAGATTGGCGTGGATATTCGCACCAACACCCGTATCACCCGGGCCATCAAAGCCGGGCTGGAAACCGCCGACGGTACCCTTATTGATGCCGATCTGATGGTGTGGGCGGCGGGGGTCAAAGTGCCCGATGTACTGAAAAACATCGGCGGCATTATCACCAACCGCATCAACCAGGTACCGGTCAACCCCTACCTGCAGGTCAAGGGCGACCCGGATATTTTCGCCATCGGCGACTGCGCCGAGTTTATCCAGAACGGCAAGCCAGTGCCCCCTCGCGCCCAGTCGGCACACCAGATGGCCTCCACCTGCTACCACAATATCCGCGCCCTGCTGGCGGGACGAAGCCTGCGGGTCTTCCGCTACAAGGACCATGGCTCGCTGGTCTCCCTGTCAGGCTATTCCACAGTGGGCAGCTTGATGGGCAACCTCACCCGCGGCTCACTGTTTATTGAGGGCCGCTTGGCCAGGCTGGTGTATATCTCGCTCTATCGTTTGCACCAGATCGCCGTGCACGGCTATGTAAAAACCACCCTGATGATGATCTCGGGGGGAATCAACCGCTGGCTCAAACCGCGGCTCAAACTGCACTGAGGCCGGCCGGGGGGCAGGCAATGTCGCCTTGACAGCCCCCGGCGCCCTGCCTAGGATGCTCCCTGTTTGCCATAAGGATCCTTCCATGCTGTCGTTTCACCGCGTTGTTGCCGATGACTTCGAGGCCGTCAACGATCTGATTATCCGCCAGCTCTACTCGGATGTGCCGCTGGTGGAAAACATCGGCCACTACCTGATCGAAGCCGGCGGAAAACGCCTGCGACCACTGTTAGTGTTACTGGTGGCCCGGGCATTGGGGTACGAAGGCAGACAGCACCTGGACTTGGCGGTGATCATCGAGTTTATCCACACCGCCACCCTGTTACACGATGACGTGGTGGACACCTCCACCCTGCGTCGCGGCCGCCCTACGGCCAATGCCGAGTGGGGCAATGCACCCAGCGTGCTGGTGGGCGATTTTCTCTATTCGCGCGCCTTCCAGATGATGGTCTCCATCGGCAACATGGAAATCATGACCATCCTCTCCAATACCACCAATACCATCGCCGAGGGCGAAGTACAGCAATTGGTCAACGCCAGGGACGCCGGCCTCGACGAGGCGGGTTACCGCCAGGTAATCGAGAAAAAAACCGCCGTGCTGTTCGCCGCCGCCTGCGAAGTGGCCGCGGTACTGGCCGGCGCCAGTGACACGCAACGGCGGGCGCTGCGCGATTACGGTATGCAGGTGGGTATCGCCTTTCAACTGGTGGATGATGCCCTGGACTATCAGGGAGATGCGGCCAGCCTCGGCAAAAATGTGGGTGACGATCTGGCAGAGGGCAAGCCCACCCTGCCGTTAATTCACGCCATGGGCACCGCCGCGCCCGCCGAGCGCGCGCTGATCCAGACGGCCATTGAAAAGGCCGATGCCACCCAACTGCGGGAAGTCGTAGCGATTGTCAACGCCTGTGGCGGTATGGAGTACACCCTCGCGGGGGCTGCGCGCGCCGTGGCCGATGCCGAGCAGCACCTGCAAGTGCTGACGGTGAGCCCCTACCAGCAGGCACTGGTGGATATTGCCCATTTCGCCCTCGACCGCAGCCACTAACGGACCCCTGAGCCTGCGAGAGAGCGTTAACCTGCCAGCAGGCTGGTCCCTACTCGTCGTTGCCATTTTTCGATAGGGGTACACACACCTTCAAAACGGCGCCTGGATTACGGACCAGCCTGTAAGCCTGTGTACGCAAGGGGTTTTTCAACAGCCTGCTAGACAAGTCGCGCACACACGGTAGAATGTGCCCCTTTGCGGCACTGCCGCTGAAATTTCAATTACAGAGTTTTCACTATGACTTCATTTGTCCAGCAGAGCTCCTATAATCTCGACGAGCTACTCGAGTGCGGACACGGCCGTCTGTTTGGCCCCGGCAACGCCCAGTTGCCCGTCCCCAATATGCTGATGCTCGACCGCATCGCCCATATCAGCGAGAGCGGCGGGGAGTTTGGCAAGGGCGAAATTGTCGCCGAGCTGGATATCCACCCCGACCTGTGGTTCTTCGATTGCCATTTTCCCGGCGACCCGGTAATGCCGGGCTGCCTGGGTCTGGACGCCATGTGGCAACTGGTGGGTTTCTTCCTGGCCTGGAAAGGCAATCCCGGGAGAGGTCGCGCACTGGGTTGCGGTGAAGTAAAATTTGCGGGACAAATACTGCCCACGGCAAAACGCATTACCTATCACATTAACCTCAAACGAGTGATAGAGCGCAAGTTAATTATGGGAATCGCCGATGGCCGAGTGTCTATGGACGGCAAGGATATCTACTTCGCCAAGGATTTGCGCGTAGGTCTGTTTTCCAATACCGATTCCTTTTAAGACGGCAATATAACGGCAACTTAGCCAGAGAATCAGAGTCAAAGCGTCCCACGCTAATGACCAGAGGCGCCCCATCGGTGTGGCATAATACCCCCTGGCCCGACTCTGATACGGCTGAGCAATATAAGAGGTAGCCTATGAAACGTGTTGTAGTGACTGGCATGGGCATTGTGTCCTGTCTCGGTAACGATAAAGCCACCGTGCTGGACGCCCTGCAGCAAGGCCGTTCCGGTATCAGCCGTCAGGCCAGTTATGAGGAGATGGGGTTCCGCTCACTGGTGGCCGGCTCGGTGGATATCGACCTACAGGAACATATCGATCGCAAGATCCTGCGCTTTATGGGCGACGCGGCCGCTTTTGCCTATATCTCCATGGATCGCGCCATTGCCGATGCCGGCCTCAGCGAGGCGGAAGTGTCCAATGAGCGCACGGGCATTATCATGGGATCCGGTGGCGCATCCTCGCAAAATCTCGTGGAGGCCGCCGATATACTGCGCAGTCGCGGCCTCAAACGCATTGGGCCCTACCGCGTCACCCAAACTATGGGCAGCACCACCAGCGCCTGCCTGGCCACGCCTTTTAAGATCAAGGGCATCAATTACTCCATCTCCTCGGCCTGCGCCACCAGCGCCCACTGCATCGGCAACGCCATGGAACTGATCCAGCTGGGCAAACAGGACATGGTGTTTGCCGGCGGCGGCGAGGAGGAGCACTGGTCGCTGACCTGTCTGTTCGACGCCATGGGCGCCCTGTCAACCAAATACAACGACACGCCGGAGAAGGCGTCGCGCGCCTATGACGCCAACCGTGACGGCTTTGTCATCGCCGGTGGCGGCGGCTGCCTGGTGCTGGAGGAACTGGAACACGCCCGGGCCCGCGGCGCCAGGATCTACGGGGAACTGGTAGGTTATGGCGCCACTTCTGATGGTTACGACATGGTGGCCCCCTCCGGCGAGGGTGCCGAGCGCTGTATGCGCCAGGCCCTGGCGACCGTCGAGGGCGATATCGACTATATCAACTCCCACGGTACCAGCACACCGGTGGGCGATCTGGCGGAACTCAAGGCGGTACGCAATACCTTCGGCGACAAAATTCCCGCCATCAGTTCCACCAAGTCCCTGACCGGCCACTCCCTGGGCGCCACGGGCGTGCAGGAGGCGATCTTCGCCATCCTGATGCTGAAGGACGATTTCATCGCGGCATCGGCGATCGCCCTTCTCCTGCGAAGCTGCACGCATCATGGGGTCATGTTGCGCGTGGATGGTGCAGAACGAGACCGGGTGGCGGCGCAGCCCGCGCAGGGCGGCCCCCACCGTGGCCGGCACGTCATGGAACTTCAGGTCCACGAAGACCTGCTTGCCCCGGCCGGCCAGGGCCTCCAGGACCCGGAAGTAGTCGCCGCTGGTCAGCAGTTCCATGCCGATCTTGTAGAACTCCACCGCCTCGCCCAGGCGGTCGGCCCAGGC
>CBFGUT010000179.1:0-6905 GCA_965652265.1 uncultured Cellvibrionaceae bacterium
CGATGTGGGGTTGATGGAACAGGCTATTGTCCCCCTGTGGCGCGATACTGACGACATGTCACACCATGTGGTGGGCATTGCCATCACAGCGCGGTATGTACCCACCAACCGTGTGGTGAAGATACCGGTGAACACCGAGGAATATCGCGCCTGGGAGGGTAAGTGGTATAACGAGCTGTCCAGCGAGCCCTACGCCGAGTTGATCGAGGAGGGCAGTGTGATTGTCCTGGATGTGGCCGGCGATGGCGATACCGGTTCGGTGGGCTCTTACAACTCCCTGGATTGGTACAGCCGCGGCGCCAGGGGCATTATCTCCAACGGCGGTGTGCGCGATATTGACGAGATCGTCAAACAGAAAATTCCCGTCTACCTGGATATGATGAATCGCGGGCGCGGGATTCGTCCCGGCCGCAATGAACTGGAATCCGTGAACAAGCCTGTGTCCGTGGGCGGCGCGCTGGTCAACCCCGGAGATATTATCGTGGCCGATGGCGATGGGGTCATTGTGGTGCCGCGCCAACATGCCAGACCGGTGGCTGAATATGCGCGCACCATCCTCAACCAGGATAAACAGGGTCGTCACAGTCTCTATAAAAAACTGGGGCGCCCGCTTGATGACACCGTAAAGCTGGATTAACCGAGCAGATTGTCATGGGTTGAGTCCATTACAAGTGTGCAATAATCCGGGAACAAAAAATAAAAAAGCCATCCATGGCGCAAGAGCCCACAAGGGTGGTCAGAGGGCTTCAAACTGTGACAGGTCATTGACCAGTTGCCACTGGCCACCGCTGGCTTCCACCCGCTGTTGCCAGTGAGCCAGCCGTTCGCGGTAGGCGGCGGGGTTGTTGTTATCGCTGCGCTGACGCTTGACGTTGACGGCGATAACCTCAATGCCGTCCAACTGGATGGCGATGTCCCGCTCAAGCCAGGGCGGCAGATCTTCGTGCAGGTCGGAGAGGATAAACAGCTGTTTGTGCCGCGCCGGCGTTTCGTGCAGGTAATCCCGTGCCAGCAGCACACCCCCTGTGATATCGCTGTGGTGGCTGGGCACCTTGAAACGCTCCATAAATGCCGTGAGCTTGGCCTGGAACTGGCGTTTTTGCGCGATGGCGACACTGGGCCGATGATCGAAAGTGGCCCGGGCGATGATGTTGCGCTCGGTAAAACTGCTGTTGTCGATAAACGCAATGGTCAGCGAGTCACCACTGTCGAGGCGGGCCAGCAAAACCCGGCTCAGGGTTTCGGCCTTATCCAGCTCACGGGCGTAGTCACTGGAGATGTCCACCAGGACGAAAGCGGCTCTGGCGTGTTCGCCGGGCTGGCTGCAGGCACTGCAAAACAGCAGGAGCATGACGCCACAGCACAGCCGGTTGAGGTGGAGGTATAAAGCCTTCATGCTCATGCCTCCTGGGGTGTCAGTGTGGGGGTGGGAGAGCTGTCTTTATTGCTCCGCGACTGTTTGCCGGCAGACCGGCTCGATTGGCGGGCGGTTTCCTGGATGGCGGTTATTTCCTCTTCAGCGGCGACTTCATAGTCCTCTTCTTCCCAGGGGGCCAACTCTTCCTGCGAGGCTTTAGATTGACTCGTAGCCTTCTCTCTCCAGGACTTCACGGCGCGTTCGATAGCGAGGGGGATCATGATAAACAGGTCGTAGAGGCTCACCAGCACCTGGCTCAGGTGATGCGCAATACCGCCAGCCAGCCGCAGGCCCAGACGCAGAGTGCGCAGACACCAAAGTGCGATTAGCCCCACTACGGTGCGCAGTGAGTGGATAAAAGACTCCAGCGGAATCCCCACAAAGGCGAGCGCAAAGGGCAGGATAAAACCCAGGACCAATTGGCCCACCGAGGGAATCCAGCGGAATTCGGCTTCGGCCACAGCGGTACCCGCCAGAGACTGCTGCAGGGCTTCACGGTCCAGTGCCAGCAGGTCGCGCAAATAGGCCAGAGATGCCTCGATACTGGCAAAGATCACCAGTATGACAAAGGCGGCCACCGCCATGAATTTGCGCATGCGGTCATCCAGGCTGCCGATGAGTGGGAATAGCCGGGTGATTTGCAGGGCCTCCAGCAGAAACAAGCCCATGGTGATCTCCACCATAATGATCACCAGGGCAGCAATATCCGAGGTGCGCACATCGCCGATGTAGCTGGCGCCCCCCACCATTTCCGACATGGGCAGGGCAATCAAGTGGAAGTTGATAATGCCGCCAAACACCGCGATTGTCAGCACCAGTGAGGCGATAAAAAACTGAGTGAAAGAGGAGGCCGTCAATGTGTTAACCGCTTTGTCCTCTCCCTGGCGCATGCTTTCGTAATCCGCCATATGGCGGTCGATCACTTTGCTGCGCTCCTCCAGCCCGGTAACCGTCTGTTGTACCTGCTTCATGGTGGTGTTGAGACTGTGCCATTCGGGTTGCATGGCACTGAGAATACGCTGCCGCTCGCGGCAATTTTTTTGATAGGCCTTGAGGGTCTGCTGGTGGGCGTTTTCCACGGCCTCCTGGATATTGTCCAGAATCTTGGTCACCGCCGGATCGCCGGTGGTGGGCAGGGAGGAGATGGTTTCCACCATCTCTGACCAGGCCGGAGGCAGGGGCGTTTCATCCACCGCCTGGTAATAGTCCTCCTCTATTTTTTGCAGGCTGTCGGCCAGTTTGCGGTGCAGTGCCGGGTACTGGTGTAAATTACGCTCTACAATACTATTTACGCGGCTGAATTCCCGCTCGATGGCTTTTTCAGTATGTTCCCGGCCCTGGGCGAGCAGAACATCGCGATTGCGTGCCTCCAGCCGCGATTCCAACTGGCGAACACTGGCACTGGCCAGGCGCAAGGCCCGGTAGATAACGCGGCCGGTACTTTCCAATAAATGATGCGCGTGAGGGCGCCCCGCATAGAGCAGGGCGATAATAATAACCAGCCAGATGGCCAGCGACAGCGCCGCTGAATCCGACCAAATCGTAAGAATGTCCGTTAACATGGGCTTCACCTTGTGGTGCTGTTTATGAAAGAGCAGGTCTCACCTGCCGGTTACAGCCAGTATCAGGGTGCTGGGTGAAAAATCTGTGAGTTGTCGGTGGCGTGTTACACTCACGGGAGATTCAAAGAACAATAAACCCGCCAGGGGGGGCTATGGCCAGTATTCTCTGGGTAGAAGACCAATCTCACTGGATAGACAAGTTCCTGCCGGTGCTGGAGGCGACCGATTTTGATGATCGCCCCACACGGGTGCAGGTGTTCCGTTTCGCCGAGGCCGCCTGCCAGCATATCCGCGCCGCGGGTGAGGAGGCGGGCCCGGATGTTGCCCTACTGGACGCCAACATGAATGGCAATGCGGCCGCCGGCTTTTCCGTGTCGCGCATGCTGGCGCGCAAATGGCCCGGCGTGCCGGTGGTATACCTCTCCGAACACAGCGGTACCGGCATCGAACAGGAGGCCTTTGAAGCCGCCGGGGCGCGAGATTTTATCGCCAAGCACCAGCGCAATATCGAGTCGGTACTGTGCTGGCGCATCAAGGCGGCTCTGCGCCAGCGGGCGGCTTCCGGCAGGGATACAGAGCGGACAGATGGGGTAGTGCAAAGCGGCGATCTGGTATTGGACACCGGCACCTGGGAAGTGTACTGGCGGGGCGTCAAGCTGATGAACCCGGCCAATGCCCGGCGGCCGCTGGCGCCCACCCCGCGCAAAATCCTGCGTTTCCTGTTGGACGCCTCACCGCGACCGCTGACCACATTGCAGATTGCCGAGCGCCTGGATGCGGATCCGGAGCGTTTTTCCTATGCCAACTACCGTCAGCATATTCGTACGCTCCGCCTGGCTTTTGACGGTGCCATGGGTGGGCAGGGGGAGTTTATCGCGCTATGTAAACAGGGCCAGGGTATTGTGACCTTTGGCGACGAAGGAGCCTATTGCTGGAAACCGATACCATGAAAACAGAATACGAAACCGCCCCCGATACCCGGGTGCAGAGTGTGAGTTTCCCCTGGTGGAGCTTGTTGAGTGGTCTGGTGGGCCTGGCTTACCTGGGGCTGATAAGCGAGCCGGCACTGCTGGCACGGTGGCCGCTGCCGGACATCTGGCTGCGCGTTGAAATCAAGATTTTCCTGCTGGCAGCTTTCGTATTGTTGGCCTTGCGCGATCTGTTGCGCTATCGGCGCCAACGTCGTCAGCAGCAAGCCGATTTTGTGCGCCTGCGGCGGGAAATTGCCGAACTCTGGCAGAGCAAAAAACAATTGCAGCTCAAGGCTCACACTTATTCCGGTCATGCGGAAAAGCTCAAGCTCTTTATCAGTGATAAATTGCTGGACTATATCGAGTACGATGAAAAATTTCTGCATTTCAAGAGTATTGCCGCCGAGGTGCGCCACAACGGCGTGATCAGTTTCGACAAGGTGCAGACCGCCTTGACCCAGGCCGCCGACGCCTTAAATAACCGTGAGGCGGAGTTCGATGGTCGCCAACTGGAAACGGCCCTCGATGCCATGCGCTATCTCTGGGATATGCTGGACTTATCCACCGCCGATAACCTGGCGCTTCATATTGGCAACAGTCTGTGTGAATGCGAGGAGCACTATTACCAGCGAATGCTCAATGCGGGGGCGGCCGAACCCTTGCCTTATGAGCCGGTTTACAACCCGCGCCATGCGGCTTTGCGAGCGCTGGCCATGGTGTTGGAGGAAGTGCCGCCCGACGCCCCATCCACCGAAATTATAGAATTTAGCAACGCTCGTTGGTACGTACATCTGGCACCGGTAAGCGAGTTGCTGGGCAATGAAAACCATCTGGTGATGCTGTTGGAAAATCTGTTGAAGAACGCCCTGTTTTTTTCCAACAAACGGGGTTACAAAACCGCTTTTGCCCCGGTTGCTCTGACCCTTCGGGAAGAGAAGGGGCAGGTGAGTATCAGTGTCTACAATCGCGGGCCGGCGATTGCCGAAGAGGATATCCCCAACCTTTTTCAACTGGGTTTTTCCACGCGCCGCACGCGTGAGCATCACGGGCGGGGTTTGGGCCTGTATTTTGTCAATGAGATTGTCAAAGGATACGAAGGGCGTATCGCGGTGCACAATGTGGCTACACACGAGGCGCGTTATACCGTGCGGTTGGAGCTTGATAATGGCAATGTGGTGACCGATTTGGTGGAGGTCGTCATAGTCGAGGGGCAGCCCCGGTGCCGACAGGCTGGCGGGAAAGACGCTGACGCCATCGACTGGTTTTGCGAGGCCCGGCTGCGCTCGGTGGAGGTGACAACTACCGATAGCCCCCAGGGGCGGGAGTCCACACAGCGGCTGGTGGATTTTGTGACCCGGGGCAAACAGCACCGCTTTGATCCCTCGCATCCGGAGCGACCGCTTTGGCGGCTCACATATTCGCCCAAGGGGTGCGAGTACCGGGTAACCTTCGAGCCTATGGACATCGGTGGAGTGATCTTCGATGTTTATCTGCCCACGGCACAGCAGCGGCTGGAGCACAGTGAGCAGGCACCGGATGAAGACCTGGATGCCCAGGTGCGTCAGCTGGATCAATACTTCAAGTCACCGCTGGATGAATGATCCTCAGACTTCAGACATTCAACCCGTGCACACTCCCAGGCCTGCAGCGCCTGTTTGCGCTGGATGCCCCAGCGATAACCCCCCAGTGCACCACTCTGGCGAATGACCCGATGGCAGGGGATAAAAAACGCCACCGGATTGGCTCCCACGGCATTGGCCAGCGCACGTGTACTTTGAGGTTTGCCAATAGCCTTGGCCAATTTGGCATAACTGGTGAGCTGCCCGGTGGGAATATTCAATAGTGCTCGCCATACGGCGACCTGAAAATTAGTGCCGCTGACCAGCAGGGACAGTGGGCGATCGGCGGTAAAGGGGCGGTGCAACATGGCCTCGACGAGGTGTCTTGCGGTGTCGCTGTTTTCACGTATGCGTGCCTGGGGCCAGCGCTGTGCAAGCGCCTGTATGGCGGCCGTTTCGGTAGCGCTATCGAGAAACGCCACCTGGCAGACACCGCGCGCTGTACCGGCGACAAACAAGGGGCCAAAGGGCGTGGGTGCCACGCCGTAATCAATGGTCAGCCCCTCGCCGCCCTTTTGGAATTCACCGGGCGTCACCGCTTCCAGTTTGACGTAGTGGTCATAGAGGCGCGAGCTACTACTCAGCCCGCTGGCATTGGCCGCCTCCAGTAGTGAGCCGGGCTGCTGTAGCAGGGGTTTGCTCTGTTCTAGCGTCAGTGCCTGTAAAAATCGTTTGGGCGTAATACCCACCCAGCGACTGAACAACCGCTGAAAGTGATAAGGGCTCAAGTGCACCTGGGCCGCCACTGTCTCCAGCCGTGGTTGTTCTTTCACTTGTGCCACCATATAGGTTATGGCTTTTTCAATGCGCTGGTAGTCGGTGGGGGCCAAGGCTATTATTTCCTGCTAAACAATAAGGTTGCCATGATAAAGCTTTACTATGTGGCCGCCGAGCCGAATCTTGCGGTTATTGATTATTTTACGTTTATCTTTCCCCGTTCCCCATTCCCCGTTCCCCGATCTTATGTCTGACGATGTACCGCCAACCCCGCCGGTGCCTGGCAGGTGGGCATGATTTCCACATGATTGATATTCACGTGGGAGGGTTGAGCCGCCACCCAGGCAATACTGTTGGCAATATCCTCGGCCAGCAATGGTTGCGTGCCCGCATAAACCTGTTCGGCTTGCTCGCGATCACCGTCAAAGCGCACCAGCGAAAATTCGCTGTTACTGGTCAGCCCTGGGGCGATGGTGGTAACACGCACCCCGGTGCCCAATAAATCTGTCCGCAGGTTGGCGGAAAACTGATGCACAAATGCCTTGGTGGCACCGTAGATATTGCCGCCGGGGTAGGGGTAGTGACCTGCGGTGGAACCGATATTGATAATATGACCCCG
>CBFGUT010000180.1:0-6868 GCA_965652265.1 uncultured Cellvibrionaceae bacterium
CAGACATCAGACATCAGACATCAGACATCAGACATCAGACCTCCGACGCCGTACCGCGCCTAAACCTTTCTTAGCCCTTTCGGCCCGGAAATAGCGTTACACTCCTGCCACTGAGTTGCCCCTTACAATAACGATCACGGGAGAGCCCTTATGAAAGCCACAATACCCTTCGTCCAGCACGCGCTGACCGGTGCTCTGTTACTGGCGCTCGGCGCCTGCGGCAGCAACAGCAGCAATTCCACATCGCCCGCACCCACACCGTCGTCCAGTGCTTCGTCAAGTTCGTCCCAGCAGTCTTCCGCCTCCAGCGAGCAGGCGACGGCGCGTATCAAGGTCAATCAGCTAGGCTTTGCGCCCGCTGCCCGCAAGCTGGCGGTGGTACCGGCCAGTGATGCCCAGGCGTTCACTGTGGTGGACAGCGATACGGGCACGGAGATACTGACCGGCACCCTGAGCGCCAGTGAAAGCTGGGCACCGGCCGGCGAATCCGTGTCGCTGGCGGATTTTACCGAACTCACCAGCCCTGGTCGCTACCGGGTACGGGTGGAAGGGTTTGCTGATTCTGACGAGTTTAGCGTGGCGGCGGCGCCCTATGATGCGCTCAACAAGGCCAGTATCAAGGCCTATTATTTCAATCGTGCCAGCACTGAGCTGCCGGCTGAGTACGCCGGGGATTGGGCCCGGCCCGCCGGACACCCCGACACCGAAGTGCGGATTCATGAATCCGCCGCTTCGCCGTCGCGCCCGGCGGGAACCATTATCTCTTCCCCCAAGGGCTGGTACGATGCCGGCGACTACGGCAAGTATATTGTCAATTCCGGTATTTCCACCTACACCCTGCTGGCGGCACTGGAGCACTTCCCCAGCTACTACGCCGGGCGCGATTTGAATATCCCCGAAAGTGGCGATGCTGTGCCCGATCTGCTGGATGAGACAATGTGGAACCTCGAATGGATGCTGACCATGCAGGATCCCGAGGACGGCGGTGTCTATCACAAGCTCACCACCAAGAATTTCAGTGGCATTATCATGCCTCACCAGGGCACCGAACCTCGCTATGTGGTGCAGAAGGGCACCGCCGCCGCTCTCAACTTTGCCGCGGTGATGGCCACCGCCAGCCGTGTGCTGGCGGATTACCCGGAGGCCTTCCCCGGCAAGTCAGCCGAGATGCTGGCCGCCGCCGAAGCCGCCTGGCAGTGGGCGCAGAATAACCCCAATGTGCGCTATCAGCAGCCCAGTGATGTGAATACCGGTGTCTATGGCGACGGCCAGTTTGCCGACGAATTCGCCTGGGCGGCAGCCGAGCTCTATATCACCACCGGTGAAGACAGCTACTATCAAGCGCTGGATGCCGGGAACACCGGCAATGCCGTGCCCTCCTGGCCCCAGTCGCTGGGGCTCGCGTGGATGTCGCTGGCCCACCATGCAGCCAGTCTTACGTCCGCCGCGGATACCGCCCTGATTCAGCAGCGGGTAATCGAGCTGGCCGATGAGGTACTGGCGGCGGGCGAGGCCTCGGCCTATCGGGTCTCCATGCGCGCGCCGGATTTTGTCTGGGGCAGCAACGGTGTGGCCCTGAACCGCGCCATGATGCTGCTTCAGGCCTATCGGCTGAACGACGAGCGTGACTATCTGGACGCGGCCCAGGACCTGTTGGACTATGTCCTGGGTCGAAATCCCACCGAATACAGTTATGTCACCGGTTTTGGCGAGCGCCCGCCCATGGGCATCCACCATCGCCAGTCCGCGGCCGATAGTGTCGAGGCCCCCGTGCCCGGCTTCCTCGCCGGCGGCCCCCACAGCGGCCAACAGGATGGCTGTGACTATCCCTCTGACTTGCCGGCCAAGTCCTACCTGGACGACTGGTGCAGCTACTCTACCAACGAGATCACTATCAACTGGAATGCGCCACTGGTGTATGTGAGTGGGGCGTTGGAAGTGATTTATGCCGAGTGAGGTTGAGCGTCGGATGTCTGATATCTGAAGTTTGAAGTCGGACGTCTGATGTCTGACGCGGTAAAAGATCGAATCATCGATCATCGAGTCGCCGATCATTGAACGTGGATCGGTAACTCGATGATCGCTAATCGGCCTCACTTCTCTTCGGGCAAATCCAGGTCCAGCTTGTCCTGCTGTTGTTGCGCTTTCGCCTGGGTGGCGCTCAGCCACCAGCCGTGACTGCCCAGTTGGCGCCAGGCCCAGGGCAGCCAGCGGGTGAGGGCCAGCGCCAGCCACAGCGACCAGCACAACATGGCCAGCCGGTAGGCCCACAGGGGCAGACTGATAACCCATGCCTGAGGTAGCGCCCCTTCACTGCGATCCGTATACCACTGCAGCCAGTGGGCGCTGGAGCCGTTGCCGCGCACCATCATGGCGGGCTCGGCCAACAGGCCGTAGGGAATGGCAGACACCAGTACCGCCAGAGTCAGTAGCGACAGCAGAATCAGCAGTATTTGTACCGGGTTGAAATACTGCGCCAGGCGCAGCGGCTGGGTCTGACCGCGCTGACTCAGGGCGATAAAGCACAGTGCCACCAGCCCCAGAATCAAACCGCTGACGGTAACAATGCCCAGTTCCAGCAGCACCCACTCCCAGGTTTTCAGCGGTGTCAGCCGCGAGCGACCCAGGCCGATGGCCACCAGCAGTACAATGGCGAGGATGCTCCACACCAGTACCGCCGGTCCCAGAGTGGGGCCGCCGGTCATCAGTGTCCAGCGGTCGCGGGGCAGAGACTGCTGCAGGTGAATATTGCCCACCGGGTGTCCCATCCCCAGCGCCGGCGTTTGCAGCAGCGCCGATATCCCCTCGCTGTTGCGCCAGCTCAGGGACACCTCCTGCTCACCGGGATTCACCGGGATACTGATTTCGCCGGTGGTTTTAATCAACGGCTGGTTTTGACCCGCCACGCTGAGCGCCGTGAGTTCGGCGCTTTCCGGCAGGGTAAAGCGATAGTGTCCGCCCTGAAAGGTCTTGATGGTAAACACCAGGTCCACTGTTTGCCCACGCTCGCCCTGATGTTGAGTCAGTTGGGCATGGGTAATGGTGAGATCCTCACCCGGCACGGCCTCTGGACGACTGATCGCCAGGGTGAGTGAGTCGCCGGGGCGCGGTTGCCAGAAGCGGTTATCGGGGCTGCCCGCCAGAGTGGCGGTGCCGCTGGTGTCCACATGCCACACGGGGGCGACATTGATGCGCCACTGCTCCACCCAGGGTGAGTCCGGACCGGCTGCTTCCAGTGTCAGTTGTTCACTGATGGGCAACACCGACTGCCAACTGAAAGCCGATTGTTCCGGCGCCAGGGAAACGGTCATCCGGCCATTGTCCACTTTGCCCGACAGTGGCGCCTCCCCCGGCAGCAGCGGCACGCTGAGATTGATGGCGCCCCGCGCCGGGGCACGGCGCTGCACCACGGTCTCCACCGTCCACTCCAGCCCCAGGGTCAGCCGGCGTCGCACATACACAAAGGGCGGCATCTCTGTGGGTTGCAGACTGGTTTCACCCGCGGAGCCTGCCTCGGTGTCGCTGGCCAGTCGCTCCAGTTGCAGATCCCGGCTCACATAACCGCTACGCGGAGCGCCGTTGAGCTGCCACTGGCGCGTCTGGCTGCTGAGGTTGTGAATGGGCAGGCCAAAGGGCAAGTTGAGTTGTTGCAGATCGGCCAGTGAACCCGACAATTGCACACGGTGGCTGCCCGCCGGTAGTGAGACGGTGAGCCATCCCTGAGAATCGCGTTTAAGGGTGGCCACCTGGCCGTTAACCGTGACGGCTTGGGGCTGCCAGCTACCGCGCTCCACCGGCAGCGGCAGAGCCAGGGGCTCGCGGGCATGTACGCGCATCTCCAGTTGCAGACGGTCGTCCTCGGCGTTCAGGGTCACGCTCTCGATGGCCGCACAGTGGGGCAGGCAATCGGGGTCGCGGGTGAGCCGTTCCTGCAGTTCCTCCAGCAACTCGCTATCCACCAGAACCTCGGCGTTGACCGGCTCGCTCGGTAGTAATGCGACCGCCAGCAACAGTGCCGCCACGGCGGGTGCGGCAGTGGTACCGCGCGGCAGGCGCGGGGAGGGTAGTTGCAATTGCCGCCACAGCAACACCGCCAGCAGCAATGGCAAGAATACCGCCAGGGCGTGGCCGATCCGGTCCAGCAGCGGCGGCAACAGGATCAGTCGCGTGGTCTGTTCGGCGGTCACCGGGCCACTCCAACCCAGGTGTGCCCGATTCCACTGCCAGTTCTGCTCGGCGGGGCCGGCCTGAATTTGCTGGTTGGGGGCGTAAAGCTTCTGCATATATTGGGTTTTGGCCGGTGGCGCCGGTGATCGGGAAGCCTGGGGCTCACCACCCAGAGAGTCATCGGCAATTCGCCGGGAGTGCCTCATGCCTGACACTAATACCTCTTCAATGCCAGCTTCACCAGCTTCTCGTTCCAGTGGCATTGCTATATCGGATATATAATTGTTCTCTTTTGTGTCGCTTTCGCCCCCCCTGGTTTGACTCTGGGGGTGCTCCAATTGCGGGTAAATACCCAGGCGTGCCTCGCGGGCGGCGTAGTGCAAAAACACCAGTGCCAGCAACACAAAGCTGGCGAGGGTGTAGAGACGCAAATGCTTTTGCCAGCGCTCACTCACCAGGCGTACCAGCGCCAGACAGGCGGCCAGGTTAAGCCACATAAGCAAGGGCGCCCCCTGGCGCTGGTAGATCAGCACCAGGGTTACCAGCGTCAGCAGTCCCAGGGGCCAGTTGCCGGCGCGTGCCACGGCGACACTGATAATGAGCACCAGGAAAATATTCCACAGGTTCCAGCCTTGCAGCCAGGCCCCGCTGACACGATCGGCGCCGCTGGCGGTGAGCAGCGACCAGCCGGGCGGCAGGTGCAGGGTGGTGTCGACACCGGAGAACTCGCTCTGCCAGCCGGACACGGGCAGGCTGAGCTGGCGCGGCAGGCGACCGAGGGCATGGATATTGGCCAGGTGATCGCGCAACTCAATCCCCGCCGGCTGATCGGGCGCGAGACGGGTCACCAGCAGCGGATCACCGTTGAGGCTGGCACTGCCCAGCTCGTAGGGGTCGGTCACCTCCAGCCGCGCATCGCCGCTCAGAGTGCCACTGATACGGTCGCGCACGGTAAAGCCGTCGCCGGCAAAATCAAGCCACAGCGTTTTGTCCAATTGCAGCTGATGGTCGCCGTAGTGGTTGGGTGCGCGGTGCTGCTCTTCCAGTACCAGTTGGGTATCGGGCGTTAACAGGTAGGCGGGCAGGTGACGCCAGGCATCGGGCAGAGAGGTCTGTGCCGGGTCGATGGCGGGCGCGCCGGTGACCTTGACGCTGCGGTGTTGGTTGTCGGCGTCGAATACCCAGATCTCCTCCTCCGGCCAGTGCTCGGTGGTCTTGGCAAACCCCAGCTGGGCCGGAGGTGCCAGGCTGTAGCTGTGCAGGGTGAACTGCCAGCGACCGGGTTTGAGCTGGGCGCGCAGTTGCCCATCGCTCTCTATCCGCGCCGGCAGGGGGGACTCAAACTGGCGCGGCGTAAATCCGGCGGGGAGTATTTGACCCAGCACCAGCTCGCGCTCGCGACCGCTCACATCCACTTGAACCTGAGTGGTGAGTTGCAGCGGGATAGTATCGCTGAGGTGCCGGTATAAGCGCACGGACAAACTGTCCTCCGGGGTGGCCTCCGTCTTCGCCTGGGCCTGTCCCAAAACCAGTTGGTGGCCTTGTTCCAGGCGTACTGGAATGATGCTTTCCCCCTTGAGCGTCAGTGTCACCACACCGGCATCGTCCGGCAGACGCAATGTGCGGGGTATCGCCGACCATTCGAAACGACCGCTCAGCGTGTAGCTGCCCGCCGGCAGCTTGGCCACCGGTGTCCCCTCCACATCGGTTACGGCCAGGCGTCGGCCTTCCACCATTACCTGTTGTGGCCAGTGCTCGTGTTCTCCGGGCAGGGCGAACTCGCTGTCACTGTAGAGTTGCAGGCGCATGTCGAAGGTCGCTCCACTGTCATTCACCTGCAGATCGAGTGTTGAGGGCCAGCGGCAGTGATATTCCCCCGAGTTGTGAAAAAAAGGGCAGCGCATTTCCGGGTATTCGTGGAGCACCCAGTCCTGCCACTCCACCAGCGAGTCAGGAAGAAAAGTGGGCCTGGCCGCTGCCGGATTGATCAGAGTGAGTAGCAGCAATAACAGAGAACCGAGGAAGCCAAGGGTGTTTTTATTCATGGTCGACACATCCTGTTAAATGATGTGCCTACCTTAGCATTTTGCCCGCACTGCCGGGTAGCGCGGGTTTGTATCAGAGTGTTGAGCCCTGGCTCAGAGGATGGTGGCTCCCGGCCGCAGTGGCGAAATGGCGCTCCAGGGGCTTGGGGCTTTCGACGCAGGTGACGGGCTGGTTTTGACGAGCTGGTCAATCGCAATGCCGGGGAGTTACATGAGTGACAGAGGAGGTTTACCCGAGTTGGGGTGCCGAGCGTATACCCGATTAAAGGGAAGATAGGTAGAGCGCGGAATGATGAACGATGAACGGTTGGATAAGGATATGAGAAAAGTTACCCAATGGTGGTGTAAAAGTTGGACGTCTGAAGTCTGATGTCGGACGCTTTCAGACCTCAGACCTCAGACCTCAGACCTCAGACCTCAGACCGCATTAAAAAGGCCCCGAAGGGCCTTTTTAATGCTTACTTAGCCGGATAGTCGCGGCTGTCGTAGCCTGTGTAGAGTTGGCGTGGGCGGCCGATCTTGTAGGGGTTGCTCACCATTTCATCCCAGTGGGCATACCAGCCCACGGCGCGACCGGTGGCGAAGATAACCGTGAACATCTCGGTGGGAATACCGATGGCTTTCATGATAATGCCCGAATAGAAGTCCACATTGGG
>CBFGUT010000181.1:0-6824 GCA_965652265.1 uncultured Cellvibrionaceae bacterium
TGTATCAAGGCCGAAGTCACAAGCGCCAATCACAGATCCGCCGCTCACGCATTCTATAACTCTTGCGGATTCAAGGAAGATGAACCCAGATTTATTAAACCTTACTGTTAATAAGACCACCGAAAGCAACGTTTCCTTAGCAAAGTCAATTTAAGGGTATCAAACATACATAAGGGAGATAGTTATGCCAGGTGTCACTTTTCCCGTCAGAATTTCGCGTGTAAAAAAGTGCGAACGATGCACCATGCAATTCAAAATAAAATTCAAGGAGTGTCCGCACTGTAAAAATATACCCGATGGCGCGGCGCTCGATCAGCACATACGGAACTATCACCACCGTCTATATGCAAATTCAAAGTTGGGAAGAGTGTTTATCGGTGCTAGCCTACTCATTGGTGCGCTAGTAATCCTGGCAGTATTCGCCCGTTAATAAATTGTTCGGCGGTAAAATTCATCCTGGATAAACAACTGCCTAGGGCACGAAATAGCAGGAGGCTCCACATTGGAAATACGAGAAGTCAAGACGTCCGAACTGACTCAGGCTCTGGACCTCATCGACGAATACGATCGACCTCAATCCACCAGACCTTCAACCAGCGAGCTCGAGTCCATACACGCCTCCATCGAGCAGTCTGGCGGGTGTATTGTGGGTGCGTTTGACAAAGGCAAACTGATAGGCACTTGCACTATCAATGTCTGTTCCAATTTAAGTTGGTCGGGCCGACCCTATGCCATGATAGAAAACGTTATTGTTACTCAAGAATCTCGCCGTCAAGGCTACGGGAAAGCCTTACTCGAGTACAGTATGACATTCGCACGTCGTGCCAACTGTTATAAACTCGCCCTCATGTCGGGGTCGAAAGATCCATCCACTCATCAGTTTTACCGATCTGCCGGATTCAGCGAAAGCAAAAGAGGATACGTCATGAGAATAAACGAGCGTGGTGGAGAGACGCTTTAGAAAATACGAAGGTATGACTTCTCGCCACAACACCCTCCCTGGTTGCGTCAGACATCAGACCTCTGATATCCGACGCTTCCATCCCCTCCCCTCGCAAGCGAAAGGAGGGCGCTTTTATGCGTTCAGCATTCCGCGTCCTGCGTGCAGCCTCCTACATGCAATCAATCACACACGCTCAAAATGGTAAATTTCTACGCTAATTGGCGCAATGGCAAGCGAGCCTGACGTTGCATCAAACATAGACTCCTGAGCACCAACTTGCGGAGGTTGCCCAAGAGGATTTTTCGCATCGGGGCCACTGCCGGTAAATTTCCAGCACCGGCCGGCACTTTTCGATTTGAATCCGTCCAGAGAAAGCGCAAAACTGTGTGGCTTTTCGGTGGCATTGACAACGGCAACCGATAGCACTTGGCCATCCGGACTCAGCGAGGCCGAGACATCAAGCGGATAGGTATCACCGCCAGTATTAACACTGGGCTGATCACCGCCAATGGGATATTTGGGTTTTGGCGTGGGCGAGTTACCCGTCACCTCCACAGGTATGGACCCAAAATGCTGTTGATAGAACTGGAAGATACGACCTTTAATACTGATTTGCGATTGAGTGCGGTCGTAGGTAAGCCAGCCGGTAGCCATGGTAAAGCCCGCCATCTCAATAAAATCGGTGTGACGGAAAAACTCATGGAAGGCCGCAGCGATGGCCAGCGCACCTTTCAGATCGTCCTCAAAATGGAAAGCCCATTCATCGAAGAAAACCTTAATGTCGCCCTGCTCCAACGCCGGAAAGTGCTGTTTGTATTTTTCCCAGGCATCCACCATGGTACGAATACGATCCGGCATTTGATGGGCCCACTCATTGAGGGTCTGCTCAACATCAAATAATTTCCCCGTTTCCAAATCAAACCGTTTGTTAGCGGGTGGGTATGCATGGGTCCCCAGAGCATCGAATTTCCCCCAACTATCCCTGAACATCCCAAAGGCCCAATCGCGCTCTGAGCCCACCTTAACTTCGGGCTGGCCTTCAATAAAAATACCTTGCCCCGTGGTCATTTCATCGACAAATCCACCGGGCGCAACAATATAAATATCCGGGTCCACCTTGCGCATGGCATCGACAAACATATTATGCTTTTCAGTGTACTGATCTCGCGGCATATGTCCGCGCTGCCAGTGTCCATACATTTCGTTGCCCACCGCCCAGTACTTGACATTGTAGGGCTCTTTGCGGCCGTTAGCAGCCCGCTTCGCCCCCCACTCGGTATCGGCACTGCCGTTCACATACTCCAGCAATTGCGCACCTGAGCGCGGGTCGCCAAAACCGGTATTAACACACCAAAAGGGCTTACAATCTATCAGCTCACAAAATTGCAATAACTCATCCACACCGACATCGTTCGGCTGTACTGCACTCCATACTGGGTCCAGTATTGGCGGACGTTTATCGGGGTGGCCAATCGAATGCTCCCAGTCATGAGCTGAAATAAAGTTTCCACCCGGCATTCTGAGGATAGGGCAGTTCATTTCTTTCATCAGCGCCAGAGTGTCAGCACGAAACCCTTTAATGTTGTCCGCGGGCATCAATGAAACCGCGCCCACTGAGAAATTACCTTTACCTCTGGCGACAATTTCAAAGCGCGCATCAGTGGTTTCAATATTGGGTTTCAGTGTGAAATGATGTGTTTTCCACTTTTTAGAAGTAGACATTGTGTGCGAAACACTTTGGCCGTCACCCCAGCTAAGTCGCACCTTGACTTTTTGTCCGGAGTCACCACGCAACACAATGCGTCCGGTGTAATCGGTTCCAGACTTCAAAGCCAAGCCATATTGAATCATTCCCTGTTCTTTTTCGCCCGCTAACGCGACAACTGGACTGTGCTCGCCTACATAGGGGGCTTCGGTGTCCAAACTGATCGACGACATCGGCCCCACCGCCACCCATTTTTGCATAAATGCCATGGCCGCTCGCCGATTTTCCGGTTTCTCTTCCCGCTGATCGATAACCCCATAGTAGAATTTGCGGTCATCCAACGTTTCACTCCACAGGCTGTGATTGATCAGATTACCAATATGTTCAATAAAGCCGCCATAAATAAAGGGCGATATTTCCGGTCGAGTCGCCTGGGTATAAATCGTCGAGCGAATGTCAGAGGGTACACCTGCAGTAAATGCTGGGGATACCCAGGCTGCAGTCGCCAATGTTGCCGACCCCTTAATCAGATTACGTCGACTAAGACTTAATTCGTTATTATGGCTCATGGGCTCTCTCCATTAGTATGTGGCTCTAATAATTTTTTATCTATTAGCTTATATCACATACTGTAAACAGAGAGAAAGCGGATATAGGAATAGTCAAAACAGGTCTCACAATTCTTTACATGAGGACTAGACTGGAGAGAAGATATGAAATTATAGAGTTCAAATATGTGGAGGGGGGGGGAGAAAATATGTGGGGGGAGAAAAGTTAAGCCATATTCACTATCAATTTAGAGCGACGCATTAGGTCAGCCCAAGACCAACCGCGTCAGACATCCGAGTCATTGCATTTCGTGCCAATATTAGCAACCCCCACCCAACCCTGCCCCCGCAAGCGGGGGAGGGAGCTACTTTGTCACGTTTTTGTTAAGGTGTTAGCATGCTGCGTTCGGCTTTTTAAACCGCTTGCCGTACCGTCTCCAACACGCCTTGCTGGTAAAAGCGCTGAAGCCAGTAGCTAACGCCCGCCTGCAGGCGTGGCTCGGCGGCCAGGTCTTCGCCAAACACTTCCTTGACGTTCAGGACTGCTTTCACCTGCGCCTCCACGTCCTTGCCCTGTTCATCCAGCAGCGTTTTCAGGCGTGCAGCCAGAGGATCTTGCACGTCGATGGCATTGCCCTTTTCATCCACCGCGGTCAGATAGCGAATCCAGGCGGCGATGGCCAGACACAGTAACTCGATATGACCGCTGCCGGACAGCTGCGCGCGCAGGGTGTTGAGCCAGCGCTGGGGAATTTTTTGCGAACCATCCATAGCGATCTGCCAGGTGCGGTGCTTGAGGCCGGGGTTGGCAAAACGCTCACGCAACTGCACCTTGTACTCTTCCATATCGAAACCGGTGGGCACCTTCACCGTTTCACCCACCTCGCGATCCATAAACACTTCGCATAAGCGAACAAAAGCCGGCTCCGCCATCACCTGACTGACGGTATCGAAACCAGCCAGGTAGCCCGTGTAGGCCAACAGAGAATGACTGCCGTTAAGCAGACGCAGCTTCATCACCTCGTAGGCGTGGACATCGTCCACAATCAAGGCACCGGCATCCTCCCAGGCGGGACGCGGACCGGCGAAATTATCCTCGATCACCCACTGACTGAACGGTTCGGCCAGCACCATGCCCTCGTCGCGCAGGCCCAGCTTGCCCTCCAGCTCAGCGCGGTCGGCATCGGTGGTGGCGGGCACGATACGATCGATCATAGTACAGGGGAAGCGGGTATTAGCCCGGATCCAGGTCGCCAGTTCGGCATCCACCTGCTCGGCAAACTGCAACACTACCTTTTCCAGAACCCGACCATTGTCGGGCAGGTTGTCGCAGCTCATGGCGGTAAAGCTGGGCACGCCCGCCTGGCGACGATGACGCAACGCGGCCACCAGATATCCAATCGCGGATTTGGGGCTGTCCGGGTGCGCCAGATCATGCTGAATATCGGGGTGGGCGAGATTGAGGTTGCCGGTGGCGGGATCGTGGCAGTAACCTTTTTCCGTCACGGTCATGGAGACAATATGAATAGCCTCGTCCGACAGGGCGGCCAGCAGCGCCTGGGGCGATTCCGGCCCGACTAACACCCTCTTAACGGCGCCCACCACCTGAAACTTTTCACCTGCGGGGCCGCGCTCCACAATGGTGTAGAGCCCCCCTTGGGCTTCCAATTGATCCTTGACGCCCGCCGAGCGCAAACTGGCGCCGATGATTTGCCAGTCCCCGGCGCCCTTGTTCAACAGATTTTCCGTATACCAGGCCTGATGGGCGCGGTGAAAAGCGCCAATCCCCAAGTGCACAATGCCGGCACGGGTTTTCTCGCGGTCATACTGCGGCACCTGGGCATGGGCAGCCACCTGGCCCAGTGTGTCTTCGTTCAAACGTTGCATAGTGCTTCCTAATCCAGTTTGTAGGCCTGTTTGACCAGTTTATAGGTCAGGTCCACCGCCACGTCGTGTGCCTCATCTTCCGGCAGACGGTGTTCCGCCACCAGCCGCGCCAGGAAATTGCAGTCCATGCGGCGCGCCACGTCGTGGCGAGCGGGAATGGACAGGAAGGCGCGGGTGTCGTCGTTAAAGCCCACGGTATTGTAGAAGCCGGCGGTCTCGGTAATCTGCTCGCGGAAACGGCGCATACCCTCGGGGCTGTCGTGGAACCACCAGGAGGGACCCAGCTTCAGCACCGGATAGTGACCCGCCAAGGGCGCCAGTTCGCGACTGTAGACCGTCTCATCCAGGGTAAACACAATAATCGACAATCGGTTGTCGTTGCCGTATTTATCCAGCAGCGGTTTCAGCGCCTTGACATATTCGGTCTGCGAGGGGATGTCAGCGCCCTTGTCGCGCCCAAAATCGCGGAACAGCTGCGGATTATGGTTGCGGAAAGAGCCCGGGTGAATTTGCATCACCAGGCCGTCCTCAATACTCATGCCGGCCATTTCCGTGAGCATCTGTCCGCGAAACTGTTCGGCCTCGGCTGCGGTGCACTGGCCCGTCAGAGCTTTGGCGAAAAGCTTTTCACAGTCGGCGCGCGACAGGTCCGCCGTCACCGCCGTGGGGTGGCCGTGATCGGTGGAAGTGGCGCCAAAGGATTTAAAATACTCGCGGCGATTTTTCAGTGCCGTCAGGTAGCCGGCCCAGCTTTGGGTATCCTCACCGGTGATTTCGCCCAGCCGGGCCACATTATTTGCAAAGCCTTCGAAATCCGGGTCCACCACCGGATCGGGGCGGTAGGCGGTAATCACCCCACCCTTCCAACCGCTCTCACGAATCTTGCGGTGGTGGCGCAAATCGTCCAGCGGCGATTCAGTAGTGGCCAACCACTCGATATTGAATTTTTCCATCAGCGCGCGCGGCAGGAATTCGGGCTTTTTCAGGTAGCTGTCAATGCGGTCATAATAAAGATCAGCGGTATCGGCGGACAACAACTGGTCCAGTTCAAAAACATTCTGGAACACATAGTCCAACCACATGCGAGAGGGTGTTCCGCGGAAAGCCCAGTAATGTTGAGCGAATAGGCGCCAGATTTTGCGCGGGTCCTGTTCCACTTCAATACCAGCCTTGGCCGGCACCCCCAGGGATTCCAGTGACACCCCCAGACTGTATAGCATACGGAAGACATAGTGGTCGGGCTTGATCAGCAGCTCCGAAGGATTACCAAAAGGCTGGTTGTCGGCAAACCAGGAGGGATCCGTATGGCCGTGGGGGCTGACAATGGGCAGGTCCTTGACCGCTTGATACAGCCGTCGGGCAATGGCGCGTGTGGTTTCATCGGCGGGAAACAAGCGATCGGGGTGTAGATTCAGTGCACTCATGGTATTGTCGAGTCCGTAATAGTCACAAAGAAGTAAAGCAGTCTGACCAGGATCAGCTATTTTACGCAATAAGGTAAGGCCAATTATGGTGGCAAATGCCTCGGCCGCTGTCAATGGGCAAGCCCGACGGCAACCGAATGCCGGTAAATTAGGACCTGGCATGCCGATTTGGCGGGGCGGCGACGCTCAAGAGTAGTCATGGTAACACCAATGACCACTTATCTTATAAATCAGAACACCCCTAAACAAACTTAGCCGCGAGGCGGCAGGCGCTTGCAGACTGGCCTGACCAATTATAGAATGGCCGCCTCGCCGCC
>CBFGUT010000182.1:0-6795 GCA_965652265.1 uncultured Cellvibrionaceae bacterium
CAAGCAAAGAAACGCCGCTGTGGTGCCGCACAGGCCGCGCCCGGAGGGGCTTTCATGCATTATCTCCAGCGTCGTTGCCTGAATGGATGTAGGAGGGGGGCTAGAGTAGGATGCAGTAAGCTTTGCGCTGCTTCGACGGTTTGACCAGCCCGCCTGCATCCCCGCTTAGTTGGAGGGAATGCCTGAAAGCCAGAGGCCGCAAGCAATTTATAGAGGTGCCCTTATATGTGCAGTACTCGCAAACGCGGCTCTTCCACCGCTTTTTCCCAGCAGGTTTCGAAAATTTCCCGCAGTGACTTGACTTGGGCTGCGGTATTGAAGTTGGCAAAACCGGCGTAGTGGCTGTCATCGTTTTTGTAGACTAAAGTGCGGGTATCGGCCATTAAAAAAGCCATGCTTTCGTTGGTGGGTTCCTGAACCAGTTTGCGCAGGGCCAATTTGCTGGGCAGCCTTCTTACCAGTGCCGCCAGGCGGTGACTGCGCTCAATCATGTCCTCAGTGTCGCGCACCAGTATCTGCACCCGTGCCTCCCGGCTTTGGCGGGCAAAGGCAGAGAGTGCCTCTGCCATAGCGTGTTGATCGTAGACTACGGGGTCCAGCTGATGGCTGAGGATACGGACATGCCGGCGTGCGCCGGCAATGGCTTTCAGTAGTTGCTCACTGAAGTCGTCGGCTGATTCCAGCAAGAGTGCATCACTGACCTGGGAGGTTTTGCTCATAAGTTTGACTCCAACCACATGGTCACGTGGGGAATACCGGCATCCATAAAAATGTTGCCGCGGCAGCAGAAACCAAATTTTTCGTAGAAGCCAGTCACAGTGGTTTGCGCGTGCAGATAGATACGGGCCTCACTGTTCGCTTGTCGACACCACTCAAGGACACTCTGCATCAGTTGCAAGCCTACCCCGCTTCCGCGAAATTCCGCCAGCACTGCCACCCGGCCAATATGCCAGTAGTCACTGGGTTCACGCAACACCCGTGCACAGCCGACAGCGGTGGCATGATGATAGATCAGAAAATGCTGGGCGTCGACGTCGCGACCGTCCCACTCTTCCGCTACCTCCACACCCTGCTCCTCAATAAATACTTGTCGCCGAATCCGGCGGAGGTCGGACTCGGCTTGCAACCAACGCACGGGTTTACAATGCATCTAGCACGCCTCTGCGGCACAGTTGGCAGACCAGCGTCTTAATCTGGTCGAGTTCGCCGGTGGCGTAGAGTTCTTTCAGGGTGTAGTGAGGTGATTCACAGAGCAGGCGGGCGGTGCGGGTAGCGCAGGAGTATTCATGGCCCGCGACAAACAGTCTGGCCTTTTCACTATTGCCGCTATCTTCTGCATAACACAGGCGCACACCGGGTACGGGAGCCAGAGGTGTCTGCCGACGGAACCATGTGTCCAGTGTACGCGGATCAAAGTGCTTATCGGGTTCCAGCAGATCCGGGTATTTGGGTGCGGAGGCGTGACGACCAAACCAATGGGCGATGCGATCAGTACTAAAATAGTCTCTCATCAACGCTTGGATATCCGCCAGGGTGTTTTCGTCAACCTGACCCGGTGCGAATGTCGGGCCGGCGATGCGGTCGCGAAAACGCCAGTCGTCGGTTAAAGCCTGGGCGATATCCTCGGCAATGCCTTTGAGCATTTCTGCATGCGAAGGCGCGCGAAAGCCGATGGAGTAGGTCATGCATTCATCGTCCAGTGATGTTCCCCAGTGGGCAATGCCGGGTGGAATGTAGAGTATGTCGCCGGGCTCAAGATCGAAGCTGGCCTGAGGAGAAAAGTCGCGCAAAATATGTAGCGGGGTATTCTCAAGGCAGGGCGTTTGGCTGTCACAGTGCCCACCCAGCTGCCAGCGCCGTCGCCCCGCCCCTTGCAACAGGAAAACATCGTAGTAATCGAAGTGTGGCCCCACGCTGCCACCTGTGGGGGCGTAGCTCACCATAATGTCGTCCAGCCGCCAGTGGGGAATAAACCGGAAATAGTCCAGCAGGTTGGCCACTTCCGGCACCCAGAGGTCGACCGCCTGTACGAGCAAGGTCCAGTCGCGATTATGCAGCCGGGAAAAGTCTGTCTCGGTAAAGGGGCCATGACGCAACTGCCAGGGAGCGCTGTCGGTATTCGTGACGAGCCGCGACTCCACGTCTTCTTCCAGCGCCAGCCCGGCCAGTTCGTCGGGTGTCAGTGGTGAGCTAAAGCCGGGGAGCACCTGGGGTAAAAACACCGGCTTTTGTTGCCAGTAATCGGCAAAAAACGTTTCTAGAGACAAATTGCCGAGTTGTTTTAAAGGGGCTGGCGTCATAAAAGCGAGTAAACGAGCCAGCGGTCATTGCACGCTGGTGATCGCTTCCTTATCAAATTGTCTTCGCCTGCGCCGCCGCATTACCCAGGTAATTAGCCGGGGTCAGTTCGCGAATACGGGTTTTGGCGTGTTCGGGAATATCCAGGGTTTCCACGAATTCGGCCAGTACTTCCCGGGTGATTTGTTGTCCGCGAGTCAGTGCTTTAAGTTTTTCGTAGGGCTCGGGTACCTGGTAACGGCGCATAATGGTTTGTATGGGTTCAGCCAGTACTTCCCAACTGTTATCCAGGTCTGCCTGCAGGCGTGCGCGATTGATTTCCAACTTGCCAATGCCCTTGAGTGTGGCCGCGTAGGCGATCAGACAGTAGCCAAAGCCCACGCCCATATTCCGCAATACCGTAGAGTCGGTGAGATCGCGTTGCCACCGGGAAATGGGCAGCTTTTGTGCCAAATGTGTGAGCACGGCATTGGCAATGCCCAGGTTGCCCTCGGAGTTTTCAAAATCAATGGGATTGACCTTATGGGGCATGGTGGAAGAGCCTACCTCGCCGGCAATGGTTTTCTGTTTGAAGTAGCCCAGTGAAATGTAGCCCCAGATATCGCGGTTGAAGTCGATCACGATGGTGTTGAAGCGCGCCATAGCATCGAAAAGTTCGGCAATATAATCATGGGGTTCAATCTGAGTTGTGTAGGGGTTCCAGGTGAGGCCCAGGCGGGTGACAAAATCCTGCGCATTCGCCTGCCAGTCCACATCCGGGTAAGCGCTAAGGTGGGCATTGTAGTTGCCCACGGCACCGTTGATTTTCCCCAGCAGCTCCACCGCTTCAATCTGCGCCAATTGGCGGCGCAGCCGCGCGGCCACATTGGCCATCTCCTTGCCCACAGTGGTGGGGGAGGCGGTCTGGCCATGAGTGCGTGACAACATGGGTTCTTCGGCATACTGATGAGCCAGGGCCACAATGGCCTCGGTGATAGCCCGCGCTTCGCGCAGCAGGCAATCGCGACCGGCTTTCAGCATCAGCGCATGAGAGAGGTTATTGATATCCTCACTGGTGCAGGCAAAGTGAACATACTCCAGTACGGCTTCCAGCTCCGCATTGCCGGCAAACTGTTTTTTGAGAAAATATTCCACGGCTTTGACGTCGTGGTTGGTGGTCTTCTCAATGTCTTTGATGGCCTGGGCGTCGGCTTCACTGAAGTTCTCGACAATGGTGTCCAGCTGCTGCTGTGTAGCCTCGCTAAACGGCGGAACTTCGGTGATTTCGGGCAGGCGACTCAACTGTTCCAGCCAGCGCACCTCCACTTCCACGCGACAGCGAATCAGGCCAAACTCACTGAAGATAGGTCTCAGGTCGGCGGTTTTGCCGCCGTAGCGGCCATCAATGGGGGACACGGCACTCAGGGGGGAAAGGTCCATGGATACACTCGTACTGATCTGCGGTTAGAGGGTGGAGCCTGCGGCATGGCGGCCCGGTGAAAATGGGCGGCTATCATACCCGAAAAGCGGCTATCTTTCGATCTTCCTGTCGCGGTGGCACTCTGTTGCAGAGCCCTGTTAGTGGATTTCCCGCAACAGTGCCTCCGTGGTGGCCAGCAGTCGCTTGCGCTGCAGCAGAATCTGCAGCCGGCTGCCGCCCACCTGACGCCAGAGCGTGGCGGAGCGGATAGCGGCCAACAGCAGCGCACGCACCTGGTTGGCAATGCGCTGTTGTTGCAGGTAGGCCGGATCGCCATTGACCTGGATACGAAAACGGAAGGTACTCAGGGTGCTGCTGTAGAGGTCCCCCAGGTTGGCGATCACATTGTCGTGAACGGGACCGAAGTGTTGGGCCTGGTCCGCAGCCTGTCGCAGGCGGCTGGCGATCACCGATAACATGTCCTGCTGCTTCGCCAGGCGTCCCTGTAAATGCAGAACGCCCGCCACATAACGCATGGTATCGGTTTGCAGCTGGCGGCTGGAGAGCAGGAAATTGCGCAGGGTTTCCAGCCCCAACCGCAGGTTGCCCACCTCCCCATAAACCGCGAGAGTGGAGGGGGGATTGAGGTCGAACAGGCTGTTGATACTGGTGGTATAGGCGTCGGTGGGCACGAAACCTGTGCGCGCCAGTTGTTCAACCAGTGCTGCCGCCTGCAACATACCGGCGGCGGCGAGGGTTATGTCAGTCCAGTTCTTACCTTGGGCCACAAATTCACCTTCGATTAACGGTTGTCAGCGGTGGCGATGACGCCGCCGCCAAGGCAGGTTTCACCCTGGTAAAAGACGACCGATTGCCCGGGGGTAACGGCGCGCTGAGGGGTGTCGAACAGCACTTCCAGGTGCCCCTGAGGGCCGATACTGAGAGAGCAGGCCTGGTCCCGCTGACGGTAACGGGTCTTGGCGGTGACACGGCTGGCAGCGGGGGGCTCACCGTTGATCCAGGTGGCATCGGTGGCGGTGAGGAAGTTGGTATACAGCAGCGGATTTTCCGTCCCCTGGGCCGCCACCAGCACATTGCGCTCGATATCTTTGGCCACCACGAACCAGGGTTCCTCGCTGGTGTCTTTGACACCGCCAATACCCAGGCCCTGGCGCTGGCCAATGGTGTAGTAAAAAACACCATTGTGCGTGCCGATCACGCGGCCCTCGGGGGTTTCGATATCGCCGGGCTGTGCCGGGAGATACTGTTGCAGAAAGTCGCGAAAGCGGCGCTCGCCAATAAAGCAAATGCCGGTACTGTCTTTCTTGCTGTGGGTCACCAGGTGGTGTTGCTCGGCGATGCGACGCACCTCGGGTTTTTCCAGCTCGCCCACGGGAAACAGGGTGCGTGCGAATTCCGCTTCGCCCACCGCGTGCAGAAAATAACTCTGGTCCTTGTTGGTGTCGCGTCCACGCAGCAGCCAGGTGTGGCCGTCGCGATCCAGCCGGCGCACATAGTGGCCGGTGGCGATGAGGTCGCCGCCGAGGATACGTGCGTAGTCCATAAATACCTTGAACTTGATTTCGCGGTTGCAGAGGATATCCGGGTTGGGCGTGCGGCCCGCCTTGTATTCCAGCAGGAAATGTTCGAAGACATTGTCCCAGTAGTCGGCGGCAAAGTTGGCGGTATGCAGGGTAATGCCGAGGCGATCGCACACCTGCTGGGCATCGGCCAGGTCGGCCCTGGCGGTGCAATATTCGGTGCCGTCGTCCTCGTCCCAGTTTTTCATAAACAGGCCTTCCACCCGATAGCCCTGCTGTTGCAGCAGGAGGGCAGAGACAGAGGAATCGACGCCGCCGGACATGCCGACAATCACAAGCGGGGTTTGAGTCATGCTAACTAACGATGGTTGGGTGACTGGCAGGGCTTATTCTACCTGCGGGGCGCCGCGACCTCCAGCGGGAATTGCCGCCCGGCCAGATAGTCATCGATCACTTGCAGTACCAGCGGGCTGCGCAATTGCCCAGATTGTGCTTCCAATTCGGCACGATTGAGCCATACAGCCTCAATAATACCCGAGTCCAGGGGTTGCTCGCGATAATGAGAAAGAGGGTGGGCGATAAAGGTTGTGCGCACATAGGTCACACCGTTGGTCGGTGAGGTATAGAGGTCGATGCCCACCACGCCGGTAAGCTCCACCTGCCAGCCGGTCTCTTCCCGGGTTTCCCGCAGGGCGGCCTCGGCCAGGGTTTCGTCTGCCTCCAGATGGCCGGCGGGCTGATTAATACGAACCTCTCCATCAATCAGTTCGCGCACCATTAAAAAACGGTCGCCCTGTTGTACCAGGGTGGCCACGGTCACGTGGGGTTGCCAGTTCATGAACGCCCCCGACGAGGTCGGTGCTTGGCTTTTGATGTTTGCTTGTCTGCCGCGGGGGTTGGTAAGTGCACAGTTTCGGTGCGGCTCTGCCCCGGCGACAGGCCCTTCAGCTGCCAGGGTCCAATGGCCACCCTGACCAGTCGCAGGGTGGGGTGGCCCACGGCGGCGGTCATGCGGCGCACCTGTCGATTGCGCCCCTCCGTGAGGGTGATGGCCAGCCAGCACGTGGGGACGGTGGGTCGATAGCGTACCGGGGGCGTTCGCGGCCACAGGTCGGGCGGAGCCGCTAGTTTTTCCACGCGGGCTGGCTGTGTGGGGCCATCATTGAGCACTGGGCCCCGGGCGAGCGCAGCCAGGGTTTTGTTGTCCGGTTCGCCCTCTATCTGCACCCAATAGACTTTCGGCAACTTCTGGTCGGGGTGGGCAATCCGGTGCTGCAGGGCGCCGTCGCCGGTTAGTAGCAACAGCCCCTCGGAATCCTGGTCCAGCCGGCCCGCCGGGTAGATTCCCGGGGTGGTGATATAGTCCGCAAGCGTGGCGCGGCCGCTATTGTCGCTAAATTGACAGAGTACGCCGTAGGGTTTGTTGAAAAGTGTCAAACTGGCCATAGATATACACGCACAGGCAGGGCTTCCCCGCCATAGCGACGGTAATGTCTATGGTAGCCTAACAGGCTGTTGAAAAACTATCTGCGTGGCCGCTACTGCGTTAAAATCAGG
>CBFGUT010000183.1:0-6791 GCA_965652265.1 uncultured Cellvibrionaceae bacterium
ACGCCGCCGGCGTGCCCAAGGGGTCTTTTTACACCTATTTCAAGAGCAAGGAAGACTTTGCCCTGGCGGCGCTGGAGCGGGCCACGGAGGCGCGCTCGCACGAGCAGCAGGCGTTGCTGCGCAACTCCGCACTGCCGCCGCTGGAGCGATTAACCCGCTATTTCAGCGACTGCACCGGCGGCTGCGACGAGGGCGTTAAGGGCGGTTGCTTTATCGGCAATATGTGCCAAGAGATGTCCGAGTCCAGCGAGGTTATCCGCCTCAAGGTGGGCCAGTTACTGCGCCAGCACTCGCGGGCCATTGAGGATGTGCTGGAGGAGGCGCGCGCGGACGGCAGCCTGGTCAGCCCCTTGAGTTCGACCCTGCTGGCGGAGTTTCTGCTCAATGCCTGGGAGGGCACGGTAATGCGGATGAAAGCCTCGCGCTGCCGCGAACCGCTGGAGGCCTTTTTGGCCCTGCTGCCCACTGTGGTGGGCCGGGTGGAAGCCGCCTGAGTTTGGGCGATTATTCGCCCCCATTCCAATAAGCAAGACAATCCAGTCACTGCACCACACCTGACAGCCCGGGACCCGTCCCGATGAAGGTTAACACGCAGAAAAAGACGACTGGTCATTTAAATTTACAATCAAGACAACGGATGAAAGTCCATGACAAGGGTTCACCTATTACCAAAATATAGACGACTGGTCATCTTTTTATTGACCAGTCTGCTGGCTCTCTCCCTGACCGGGGGAAGCCTGGCGCAGACACTGGAAAGTGAGGTCATCACAGACAACCAGCGCGACCCGCTGGTACTCACCTGGGCGCTGGACGACGAGCGACGGCCCAAGGCGCAGATTGGCTCACTGCCCTACCGCGAGCCCGAGCTGTCCAGTTGGGCGCTGGCGGTGGACAACGATATTCTCGCACTCACCGGCCGGGATCAGGACTACACCTACGGCATCAACTTCACTCTCAGTGGTCGCGCCGCTACCGAGGGCTGGTACTCGCTGGACAAGCCACTGGGCTGGCTGGACAGTCTGCTGGGGTTTGAACACCTCTCGCCCATGGGCGTGCACCAGCACAGTATCGAAGCGGGCTTCTTTGGCTTTACCCCCGACGATATTAAAACGCCGGCGCCCCGCTATGGCGACCGCCCCTATGCCAGCCTGGTGTACTGGTCCAACTCGCGCGAACAACTGGACATTAACCACCGCGTGGCCTGGAAGAGCACTCTGTCGGTGGGGCTGCTGGGGCTGGACCTGGTGCCCGATATCCAGAACGAGACTCACTCGGTGCTGGGTGGCAACCAGGCGCGGGGCTGGCAGCATCAAATCAGTGATGGTGGCGAGCCCACTGCCCGCTATTCCATCGCCCGGCAGGAATATCTGGGCCGGCTGTTCAATAACCTGGAGGTCAAAAGCACCGTACAGGCCTCGGTGGGTTATCTCACCGAAGCCAGTTGGAGCCTGTCGCTGCGCGGCGGCCACTACCAGACCGACTGGTCCACCTTTAACCCGGAGTTGGTGAGCTATGGCGAGAAGTCTTCCTACACCAGCAGCCGGCTGTCGGTGGATGAGCACTATTTCTGGGGTGGTGTCTCCATAAAGGCGCGCGCCTACAACGCCTTTTTGCAGGGGCAGTTCCGCCACAGCGAGGTGAGCTATCATCACAGCGAATTACGTCCGCTGGTGGTGGAAGCCTGGGCGGGCTATACCCTCGCTTTCGCCGGCGGCTACCGTATCAGCTATGTGCTGCGCGGCCACAGCTCGGAAATCCGCCGTGGCCCGGGCGACCGCGACCTGCTGTGGGGCGGCATTATTATCGCCAAGACTTTCCGATAACAGTACCGATCACCGAATCGACGATTCGGTGATTCGATTAAGTATGGCGTTCCCCGTTCTCCGTTCTCCGTTCTCCGTTCTCCGTTCTACGGCCATCATCATTCCACCCTCAAATAAGGCCGCGGATCGAGGTAGAAGGCTTTTTTATAGCCCTGTGTACTGGTGTCAATTTTCCAGGGCAGAGGAAGCAGGCTGACCACGGTGTAGTGCAAGTGGGGCTGTTTGCCCCGGGCGTTGCCGCTATCGCCCAAAGTGCCGATGGGGGTACCGGCGCTCACCAGCCGGCCTGCGTCCACATGTGAATCCAGATGTGCATAGTAGTGGAGGCGCCATTTTGGCCCCAGCGCCACTACCACCTTCCCGCCGCGACTCCACTGCCCCCGATAGAGCACCCACTGGTGGGTAGCAGCCACCACGGACGCACCCTTTTGGCCAAACACATCCACGCCTTTGTGCACCCCCGAGACACCCCAGGGTTCATACCAAAAACTGTCCGGGTGCCAGTCGCTATCAGTGGCGCCTGCCACCGGCATGCGTCGCTCTTCGGGTATCAGAAAGCCCAAACACAGCAACAACAGGGGTATAAGAAACCAGAATTTATAACGGATAATTCGCACGTCTGTCGTCTCAGTCTGCTATTCTGAAAATCAACTTGTCACTTTGACATTATGATAATTGTTGACTCACGGAAGATGGGTTCTCTTTGACTATGAATGCAATCCTGTCCTTACACCGCGCGCTGGCACTCCTGTTGCTGGCGGGCATGTTCAGTCTACCCGCCCAGGCCCAGACCATTCGTATTCTCTATGAGGACGGCGCCGACTCCATCGGCACCTACTGCATGGGCGCCATTCGCCTGGCGCTGGAGCAAATTGACCACAACTATACCATTGAAGCCGTGACCGGCAACCGCTCCCCCGCCCGGGTTATCGAAGACGTGCGCGCCGGTGACCTGGATCTGTTGTGGGGCTCCGCCGACGAGAAGATGGAGAACACCCTGATCCCCGTGCGCATTCCCCTCTACAAGGGGCTGCTGGGCCATCGCATTTTTATTATTCACGAAGACAATCAGGCCAAGTTCAACAACATTCAGACGCTGGAAGACATCAAGCGCGCCGGCATCAGTTTTGGCCAGGGCGCCACCTGGGCGGACACCCTGGTACTGGAGCACAATGGTCTCGATGTCATCCGCGTCAATAAGTACCCCAGCCTGTTCTATATGGTGGACGGTGGCCGTTACGACGCCTTTCCGCGCGGGCTGCAGGAGCCCTGGGGGGAAATTCAGTCATGGCCTGACCTGGATCTGGCGGTGGAGAAGCGGCTGATGCTGGTCTACCGTATGCCTTTTTATCTGTTCGTCAGCCCGGAAAACCCGCAATTGGCAGCCGACCTGGAGGAGGGGCTCAACCGCGCCATTGCCAACGGCAGCTTTGACGAATACTTTCTGAACGACCCCACGGTGCAGGACGCCCTCACCAAGGCCAATATTCAGAACCGAATCGCCATCGAACTGGATAACCCGGCCCTGCCGCCCCTGACGCCCGTGGATCGACCGGAGCTGTGGCTGGACCCCAAACAGCTTTAAACCGATAGGTTTTTTTCCACTATCGCCGTTTCAATGCCGTCGATACTGGTCTGGTTTTTTCGCTGCCAGTACTCGGCGACACCCTCCTCGCCCTTGCGCTCGGCCCAGTCTTTCAGCAACGTGCGATCCTCTTTATAGTCAAAATAGGGTACCGCCATACCGCAGGAAGTCTGCACCAAATCCACCTGCAAATCGAATATCTGCCGGGCACCGGCAATGGGGGTAAACTGCTGATACAGCGCATCCCATTCGACATCCTGACGATGAATGGCCCGCGCCTGCCCATAGAGGCGCAGAATATTGGGTGGCCCTTCAAAAGCGGTGAACATCAGTGTCATTCGCGGGTTGTGCTGCACATGGGCCGCCGTCTCATTGCCACTGCCCGTCACATTGAGCCAGATCACCCGATTGGCATCCAGCACGCGCAACGAATCCATGCCCTTGGGCGACACATTGACACGGCTGTCGGCCGTGGCTGTACCCACAAAAAAGATTTTCTGCGCCTCAATAAAGGCGCGGTGTTTTACGGATATTTCCGTATACTGCTGTCCCACAGTGCCTGCTCCCGTGACAAAAAAGTAATCGCAAAAGTGTAAGAATTAATACTCTATACCACAAGCTTTGCGGCATTACCCGCTAGACTATACTTGACCTCAACAACCGCCAGGAGAGTCAGCCATGATTTTTCGCCAGCTATTTGAACCCATCTCCAGCACCTACACCTATTTACTGGGTTGCGAAGAAACCGGGCAAGCCGTGCTGATCGATCCGGTGATTAATGCCATTGAACGGGACCTGGGAGAAGTCGCGCGGCTGGGGCTGACGCTGGCGTACACTCTGGATACGCATATCCACGCCGACCATATCACCTCGGCCCTGGAACTGAAAAAGCGTGTGGGGAGTAAAATCGCCACGCCCGCGCTGGAAAAACTGCCCTGCACGGATCATGGCATTGAAGAGGGTGTGCCTTTTACTTTGGGCAGCATTCACATTGACCCGCTGTTCACGCCCGGCCACACCGACGGGCACTTTGCCTACCGCTGGCAGGATCGGTTGTTTAGCGGCGATGCGCTGTTGATTGAAGGCTGTGGACGCACGGACTTTCAAAATGGCGATAGCGATCTGCTCTACCAGAGCGTCACCGAGAAACTCTTTGCCCTGCCGGAAGACACGCTGGTCTATCCCGGGCACGACTATCAAAAGCGCCGGGTTTCCACCATCGCCCAGGAAAAGGACCGCAACGAGCGGCTGGGGCAGGATAAAACCCTGGAGGAATTTCGCCAGATCATGGCCAATCTCGATCTGGCCTATCCCAAATTTATCGACTACGCCGTGCCCGGCAACAAAAAATGCGGTGTCTGCCCCGAGGATTTACCCGAGGCACTGCAGAAATACTGCGGCTTTATGGGCGACAGCCCACAGGGGTAGTCATCGATCGCTGATTCGATGATCATTGACTCGATGATTCGCTCAGTAAGCGCTCCCGCACCAGCCACAACATGGGCGCTTGGCCGTGGAAATCGCCTTTGACACGGTCGCGGTCCAGATAGTAGTGCGGGTCATCGCGCTGGCCGGTACCCACGCCCACATCGCGCAGGTTGCCCGCCGGGTCCAGATGCGCCACCAGCGCCTGCCAGGCTTTATCCACGGCAGGTCCGTAAATATCAGCAGCCAGCCAGCCCTTGCGCACCCCCACCGCCATGGCATAGGCAAACATGGCCGTGCCCGAACTCTCGGTCCATGCATAGGGATTATCCAGAATTTGCCGCCACATGCCATTGTCACTCTGCAGTGACAGCAGGGTACTCATCATGCGTTCATAGCTCGCCTGCAAGGAAGGGTAATACTCGTGCTCCGTTGGCAGACCCTGCAAGACCTCCGCTAATGCGGCGGCCACCCAGCCATTGCCTCGCCCCCAAAAAATGGGCGCCTCGGGGCCGTGCAGAAACAGGCCATTGTCCTGTTGCAGCTTTTGCAAGTAAGCATTTACAAACTGTGCCGCCCTGTCGCGATAAATCTCATCAGCAGTAGCGCGCCAGGCCTGCATCTGCAGGATGCCGACCATATACATGTCGTCGATCCACCAGCGGGTCTGCACCGGCAGGCCATCATCGCGCAACTCAGCCCACTGCTCATCGGCAAAACTCAGCCCCTGACGCCGATAGGCGGTTTCGCCGGTGATGCGATAGATTTCCAGCGGTACCGCTCCCACCACCGCCTGATCCACATGCGGCTCGCGATTCACCAGCGGGTTCTTGTCTTCCAGCAGTACCGAATAGCGGCGGACCAACTGCCCCAGACGCTGCCGGTCATCTACCGCTTCCGCCCACCAGAGTGCGCCCAGCGCGGTTACCGCCTCGGCGTAGTGCAGCCCGCGCTCCGGGTAGAACATATGCTCGCGCTGGAGCAGATTGTCGGTGATAAGACGCCCCACTTCCTCCGCTTGCTGGGCCCAGCAGGGCACCGCAATACACAGCGTCAACGCCAAAAACCATGTCTTTATTTTTCTCATTAACCGATTCCCCGTTTTTCCACTTGGCGAGCCAGGACTATGCCCAACAGCATGGCGGCTACAAACACAAAGGTTTTCCCATCCAGGTACACCATGGCTGACAGGCCCGGGCCCGGGCAATAGCCATAGGCACCCCAGCCAATACCGAAAATCGCCGCCCCCAACAGGAGTGGCCGGTCGAGCGATTTTTTGGCAGGCAGTTGAAAGGCCTCTTCACACACCGGTGCAGAGCGGCGCAGCACCAGCCGAAAGCCCACCAGTGTAGAGACTACCGCACCCCCCATCACAAAAGCCAGGGTGGGGTCCCACTGCCCGGCTATATCCAGAAAGCCCAGCACCTTGGCGGTATCGGTCATTCCCGACATGGCCAGCCCGGCACCGAACAACAAGCCACACAACAGCGGAATCAATTTGTTCACAGCGGGGCTCCTATAGTAGATGGCGCAAGACAAACACGGTAACAATACCTGTGGCCATAAACGTCACTGTGGCCACCAGTGAACGTTTAGATAGACGGCCGATACCACAAACGCCATGACCACTGGTGCAGCCACTGCCCATTTTTACACCGAATCCCACCAGCAAACCGGCAAGCGCGGCCTGCCACACCGGCAACGGGCTGGGTGACGGGAACGGGGTTCCCGTCACCGCGTGATAAAACCAGGCACCCAATAACAAGCCGGCCAGAAACAGCCAGCGCCAGGCACTGGTGGTTGGCGCCGAAACCGCTCCCCAGACAATACCGCTGATACCCGCAATACGCCCCAGAAACGCCAGCAACACAATCGCCGCCAATCCGATAAGCACACCGCCCGCCAGGGCCGTTAGGTAACCGCTCATAGTTCACCTCTGCCAACAAGTCGGGGCCGCG
>CBFGUT010000184.1:0-6766 GCA_965652265.1 uncultured Cellvibrionaceae bacterium
AGTCGCTCAACGGGCGTTCGGGCACGGCGGCGCGAAAACGGTAGGCGTGCACGGCGCCTTCGATGTGGGATAGCAGCGCCATGGGGATAATATGGGCCTCTTGTGGCGGGCGCGGGTCGGCCACCATCTGCACCGCGATGGTGGCCGGATCAATCCCGCCCAGATACACCGTCAGTTCAACGGCCGGAGGGTCAGATTCGGCAGCCTCAAACTCGCCGATATGGATTTCATGCCAGTGCTGGGTCAACTGGTTGCGCCAGACTTCCAGTTGGGCCGCCAGGGCGCCCTTATCGCGCTGCCGCTCGCGCCATCCCGCAGCGGCGGGCAAGTAATACTGGTCCAGGTATTCGTGCATCATGCGGTTGCTGCTGTAACGGGTGGTCAACTGCGTCATGCTGGCGCGTATGGTACGGACCCAGCGGCGCGGAATGCCCTCGGCATCGCGGGTGTAGAACAGCGGAATGACATCGTTTTCCAACAGTTGATACAGCCGCTCCGCATCCTGGTCGTCGTCTTCGTGTTCCTCTCCGTTCCCCAATGACCAGCCCGCCTCAGGGTTCCAGGCTTCTGCCCACCAGCCATCCTGGCTGGACAGGTTGAGCCCGCCGTTCACCAACACCTTCATGCCGCTAGTGCCACTGGCCTCCCAGGGGCGGCGCGGCATATTCAGCCAGACATCGACCCCCTGAACCATGTGTTGGGCCAGGGCAATGTCGTAATCTTCAATAAACACCAGGTGGCGACTCACGTCCGGTCGCTGGATAAAGTGATACCAGGCTTGCAGGACCTGCTTGCCCACTTCGTCGGCCGGATGGGCTTTGCCCGCTATCAGCAATTGCACCGGGTAGCGTTCATTGCACAGCAGCCGCGCCAGACGCTCCGGCTGGCGCAACAGCAGGTCGAGGCGCTTGTATTCGGCGAAGCGACGGGCAAATCCCAGGGTCAGGATATTAGGATCGAGGACATTGGGGGTCGGGAGGGCGCATACGTCCGGGGCGGTTTCATAGCGGAATTGCTCCGCCAGCCGGTGGCGGGCGTAATCCACCAGCCGGGCGCGACCGTGGCCGGCCAGTTGCCAGAGCTGCTTGTCGCTGAGCTGGTCCAATTGGCTGGTATCCAGGTCATCCAGTTCCCCTCGCCAGCGCTCGCGCCCGAACAATTGGGTCCACAGGTTATCGGCCTCAATGGAGTCCCAGGTTGGAATATGAACGCCGTTGGTCACATGGCCGACGGGCACCTCGCGCTCCGGCCAGCGGGGAAACAGCGGCTGGAAGATGCGCCGGCTGACCGCGCCGTGCAACCGGCTCACCCCATTGCTGCGCGCGCAGGTCTTGAGCGCCAGATAAGCCATGTTAAACGGCTCGTCCGGATGTTCGGGCCGGGCTCGCCCCAGGCCGATCAGGCTGTCGATGGGGATACCCAGATGCTGGGCGAACTCGCTGATATACCATTTCAGTAGCTCAATGGGGTAACGATCAAAGCCAGCTTCGACCGGTGTATGGGTGGTGAAGACATTGCCGATCCGGGTGGCCCAGAGTCCACGCCAGAAGTCGGTTTTATGTTTTTCCGCATAGGCACGGGCACGTTCCAGGGTCGCAAAGGCGGCGTGGCCTTCATTCAAATGGCAGACATCAATATCCAGCCCCAGGGTTTCCAGCAGCCGCCAACCGCAAATACCCAGGGCAATCTCCTGGACCAGCCGCAGTTCGGTAGAGCCCCCGTAGAGTTTGCTGGTGATGCCGCGATCACTCGGGCGGTTGCGCGGGTCGTTGCTGTCCAGCAGATACAGCTGTATTCGGCCGATCCTGGCATGCCACACCCGAAAGCGCACCTGGCGACACAGAAAGCCGGTGTCGATATGCAGCCAACTGCCATCGGCGCCTTTTAATGGTTGCAAGGGCAGGCTGCCGGGGTCGTTATACAAGTAGGTTTCCTGTTGCCAGCCATCGCGCGTCAGGCTCTGGCGGAAGTAACCTTCCTGGTACAACAAGCCGATACCGATTAGCGGTACCCCCAGGTCACTCGCGGTCTTTAAGTAATCCCCGGCCAGGATACCCAGGCCGCCGGCGTAAAGCGGCAGGGCATCACACACGCCGAACTCCATACTGAAATAGGCGATGCCGCGCACCGGCTGGTCGGGATAGTGGCGGCTGTACCAGGCTGACCCATCGAGATAGCGGCGGCGTGCCTTGACCAGATCATCCAGTTGGGCCACAAACGCCGGGTCCCCGGCCAGGCGGGCCAGATCGGCATCGCTGGTCAGTTGCAGGACGCTCACCGGGTTGTAGGTGTGGTCCCAGACTTCGCTGTTGATCTGTTGCCAGAGCTCGTCGCCGCCGTGGTTCCAGCTCCAACAGAGGTCGGCCGCCAGCTCATTCAGGATGGCCAGGGGCTCGGGCAGTGGGCGATCAAAAGTGGACATGGCCAGGTACTCCCGGGTGATGAAGCGACCAACGCCGGTGAGCATGGCGCAGCCACGCCTTCTCAAGCTCTACCAGCAGCAGGATAGGACTGGTGGCCGCCACCAGGATCAGCCAATGGGCCGGCGCCAGCGGGGCGAGGGAAAACAACTCCTGGCTCAACGGCCAGTAGGTAAAGGCAAGCTGCATGACCGCGACCAGGGCAATACTCAAGAGTGCCGGCCCACTGCCAGCCCAATACCGCCGGTGCCAGATCGCATCGTGCAGGCTGCGCGCGGTCAGCAGGTAAAACGCTTCGAAGCACACCAGTGCGTTAACTGCCATACACCGCGCCAGGTCGATGTCACCGGTGTTCTGCAGCTGCCAGCGGAACAGCAGAAAGATAGTCGTTGCACCTATCCCGCCCACCAGCAGCACCCGGTACAACAGCCGGGGGGTCAGCAATCCTTGGTGGCGTGGGCGGGGTGGGCGTTGCATCAGGTTGGCTTCCGGGGGCTCAAAGGCCAGCGCCAGGGTGAGGGTGACGGCGGTGATCATGTTGACCCACAGGATTTGTGCGGGCGTAATCGGCAATAACCAGCCGAACAGGATGGCCAGCAGGATAACGCTGGCTTCTGCCAGGCTGGTGGGCAGGATGAAGACGATGGATTTGACGATGTTGTCATGAATCCTGCGCCCTTCGGCAACAGCGCCTACGATGGTGGCGAAGTTGTCATCCGTCAGCACAAACGCAGCGGCGTCGCGCGCGGCATCAGTACCTTTCTGGCCCATGGCGATGCCGATATCCGCCTGGCGCAGGGCGGGTGCGTCGTTGACCCCGTCGCCAGTCATGGCCAGGGTGTGCTGGCGTGATTGCAAGGCTTGCACCAGTTGCAATTTATTGGCCGGGCTGGTGCGCGCAAAAATGGACACCTTCTCCGCCAGCGCTGGTAAATCCTGCGGCGCAACCTGGTCCAGTTCGGCCCCGGTCACCACCCGATCCGCTGCCAGGCCCAGCTCCCGCCCGATCACTGCTGCGGTGGTCGGGTTATCGCCGGTAATCATCAGCACGCGAATACCCGCTTGCTGGCACTGGGCGATGGCCGCTACTGCCTCCGCACGGGGTGGATCACTGATGCCCACCAGCGCCACCATCACCAGGCCGCCCGCAGTTACCTGATCATGGTGCAGCTGGCTGGCATTATCCGCAGCGGCTTTGTTCGCCAGGGCGAGCACCCGCATGCCCTGGTTGGTCAGGAAATTCACCTCGGCTTCCCAATAATGTTTGTTAAGCGGCTCGATACCGCGCGGGCCCCATTGGTAGCGACACAGGTGCAGCAGTTGGTCCGGCGCGCCTTTGATAGCGATCTCCCGGGTGCCATTTGCCATCTGGTGCAGGCTGGCCATGTAGCGCTTTTCAGTTTCAAACGGCAAGGTATCCAGGCGCGGTCGACGTCGGGCATGGTCCGCCGCATTGAGCCCCTGCTTGAGTGCCAGCACATGGAGCGCTGCCTCGGTGGGATCGCCATGGATATTCCAGTCGCCGTCGTCTTCGGTCACATTGGCGTCGTTGCACGACAGGGCAATGCCGCAGGCGGTATTCAGCTGTTGCTGTTCGTCCTCGCTGGGCGAGCGGCCATGGTGATGCTGGATGTCGCCGATAGGCGCATAGCCCTCACCGCTGATGGTGAAACGGGCTGTGCTGGTCACCAGCAACCGCGCCGTCATGGCGTTGGCGGTGAGGGTGCCGGTTTTATCGGAACAGATCACGTCCACCGCGCCGAGCACTTCAACCGCTGGCAAGCGGCGCACCAGCGCATGCTTGCGCGCCATGCGTTCCACCCCCATGGCCAAGGTAATGGTAACGATAGCGGGCAAGCCTTCCGGGATGGCGGCCACCGCGATGCCGATGGCGCCCTGAAACATCGCCGCCAGACTGTAATCGCGGACCAGGAAACCAAACACGGCGGTAGCCGCTGTAACCAACAGGATCACCAGGGTCAACTGGCGCGCCAGCTGCGCCAATTGCCGTTGCAGTGGCGTTTCCGGCAGGGATACCTGTTGTACCAGTTCACTGATCTGGCCGATCTGGGTGCGGCTGGCGGTATGGGTCACCAGGCCACGGGCCGTGCCGAAGGTCACCATGGTGCCCATATAGGCCATGGTGCTTCGTTCGGCCAGCGGGGTGTCCAGGGACACAGCGTCCACGCTTTTTTCCGTGGGTTGGGACTCACCGGTGAGCATGGCTTCATCGCAGCGCAACGACTTGTTGTAAAACAGGCGCATATCCGCTGGTACGCGGTCGCCCGCCTGGAGCGCCACCACATCGCCGGGCACCAGCAGTTGGCTATCGAGCGTAAAGCTCTGGCCGTCGCGCATCACCAGGCATTGGCTCTTGCTCAGGCGCAGGATTCCGCGCAGGGCGGCCTCGGCCTTGCCTTCCTGGATAAACCCGATTGTGGCGTTGATCAGCACCACCGCCATGATCACCCCGGCGTCGACCCAATGCTGGATAAGGCTGCTGATCAGGGCGCTGGTGAGCAGCACGTAGATAAACAGGTTGTGGAATTGACGCAACCAGCGCCGCCAGGCGGGGGTCGGCGGATTGGCAGGCAAGCGGTTTTCACCCCAGCGAATGCGCCGGCGATGGGCTTCCGTGGCCGATAACCCGACATCGCTTGATGCCAGCTGCGCGAACAGTTCTGCCGGGGTCCGGGCGTGCGCATCTGGCAATGGCGGGGCGTCAGCCGGTAACTCGGGAGGCAGAGAGCGGTTCATGGTTAATTCACGCAGCAGATCCGGTCCAGTTCGCCGCGCGCAAAGTGGCTGATGTTGTCCAGAGTCATGCGGGCGATGGCGGTCAGGGCTTCCCGGGTAAAGAATGCCTGGTGCCCGGTAATCACGACATTGGGGAAGGTCAGCAGGCGGGCAAAGATATCGTCCTGCAATAGGTTGTTGGAGTAATCCTCGAAGAACAACTTGGCCTCTTCCTCGTACACATCCAGCCCCAGGTAACCAATCTTGCGTGACTTCAAGCCGGCGATAACCGCGCGCGTATCGATCAGCCCGCCGCGCCCGGTGTTGATCAGCATCACCCCATCCTTCATGGCCTTAACGGTTTCGGTATTGATCAGATGGTGGGTAGCGGGGGTGAGTGGGCAGTGGAGGGAGATGATATCCGCCTGAAACCAGACGTCATCGCGGGGGAGGTAACGAACGCCCCGTTCAACAAGCGCCGGGTTGACCACCGGGTCGTACGCAACGACCTGGCAACCCATGCCCAGCAGGATGTTGGCCAGTACTGCGCCGATCTTGCCGGTGCCGATGATGGCGACCGTCTTCTGGTACATATCAAAGCCGAGCAAACCGTTCAGGGAAAAATCGTTCTCGTGCACGCGATAGTGGGCGCGGTGCAGGTGGCGGTTGAGCATCAGCATCAGGCCCAGCGCGTGTTCAGCCACCGCGTGGGGCGAATAATCCGGCACGCGCGCCACGGTGATGCCCAGGTCTCTGGCGGCGGTCATATCCACCTGATTGAAACCGGCACAGCGCAAGGCAACGAGGCGAACCCCCTGTTTGGCCAGCACCTTCAGGGTGGCGGCATCCAGGATGTCGTTAACAAAGCAGCACACGGCGTCGCAGCCTTGGGCGAGCAATGCACTCTGCTCGTTTGCGGCAGCTTCGTGGAAGATCAGCGTATGGCCCTGGGTATTGGCCGCCGTCAAATACTCCACGTCATAGGCTTTACTACTGAAGACAGCGACTTTCATAACGGCTTCCACCCGATGATTGTAAGGACTTTTCGGGGAGTCTAGAGCAAGCGCTTGTGCGGTTATTGATGCAGGACAAAAAAGCGCGCAATGGCCAGTATTTTGGCGGCCAAGTGCATGATGTGGTGGCAAATCATCGTCGGCGGGCGACGCCGTGCGAGGTGTTGGGCACGCTGTGACAGGTAGAGTGCGCACCAACTGCTAGACTCAAGAGGATATTCGGGTTGCGAGGTGGCACGCATGCTTTCTGATAACAATAAAAAACACCTGACACTGGTTTGTATCATTGCCCTGCAGCTGCTGGCCTGGCTATCTGGCGCACCTGTGTGGTTGATGATTACCGGCGTATCGGTGGCGCTGGCGGTGCTGTTGTATTGGCCCGCGCAGCACATACCGGAGGCCGGGATGACGGCCGAGTCGGCTACGCTTACGCGCATGGCAGACCGGGTGTCTGCCGCGACATCCAAGATGGCCACCGGGGCGGCGGAAGTCTCGTTTTATATTGATGGCCTGGTGAAAGACATCAAACACAGCGCGGACGACAGTGGTGAGATCGTCAATGCCGGGCGCAACCTGGCCAGTACCAGCGCGCAGATG
>CBFGUT010000185.1:0-6761 GCA_965652265.1 uncultured Cellvibrionaceae bacterium
ACCGACCGACCTGAAAATTCATATGTGGCCGATGGCATGCTCACGATTGTCGCACAACGTGAGGATTTTACCGGCTCCAATGATCCTAATGGCGAGGGGGGTGAGCAGGTCACCCTGCCCTATACTTCCGCTCGATTGCGCACGCGCGATTTGGCCGAGTGGACCTTTGGCCGCTTTGAGATTCGTGCCAAGCTACCTCAGGGGCAGGGCACCTGGCCCGCCGTCTGGATGCTGCCCACCACCTCTCCCTACAATGGCTGGGCCGCCAGTGGTGAAATTGACATTATGGAAGCCGTCAATCTGAAAACTCAATCGGATGCCCCCGATGCTGAAGAAGGCGATCTCGAATCGCGGGTTCACGGCACCCTGCACTACGGCGGCAGCTGGCCCAATAATGTGTATTCCGGGACATTCTATACACTTCCCGACGATGCCAACCCGGCTGATGACTTTCATACCTATGCACTGGAGTGGGAGGAAGGTGAAATCCGCTGGTATGTGGACGATGTTCACTACGCCACACAAACCTCCAGTGGCTGGTATTCGCAATATGAAGTCGGGGGCGAAATCATTGATGCGCCCATGGGTGCGCCCTTCGATGAGCACGCCGCCTTCCACATGCTGATTAACCTTGCCGTGGGTGGTAACTGGGCGGCCAATGTCAACGAAACCGGCATTGATGAATCGGTTTTCCCGCAGACCCTGCAGGTGGACTATGTGCGCATCTATGAATGCAGTGCTTCGGCCACGACGGGTAAGGGTTGTGCCACTATCGGCGAGGATGCGGAAATGGTGGAGGGACACACGCCGCCACCGCTGGTGGGTAACGAGTTCGCCATGCCACCGCTGTTCACAATGTTTGGCGATACTCTGGCAGCAGGTTTGAGTGTCAATAGCTACAACCCCGCGGGCTCTGTGACCTGGTCCAGCGATACTGTTGAAGAGGGCCGGGGTTTTATTTTTAATGTCGCCAAGCCTGGCGTCGATGGCAACGTCTACTTTGAGGTGGACAATGGTCCTGCCGACCTCAACGCCTGGCAGGCCGATGGCGAACTGAAGTTTGATTACCGCATTAACAGCGCCGCCGATGGCAGCACCCTGCTCATCAAGATCGATAGCGGTTGGCCCAACGTCAGTGATGTGTCCATTCCTGTCAGTCCGCAAGGTGAATGGCTGAGTTACAGCATCGGCCTTGAGGAGTTGCGCTCGCGCGGCAATTCGCTGGCCGGCGGTATCGCCAATCTGTCACTGATCAGCAATATGTTTGTGGTGGAACCCCACGGCGCCATGGACGTGTCGTTTGATAATGTGCGTTTGGAAATTGCTGAATAATATCAGCGTCGGATGTCTGACGCTTGGGAAATCGAGTCGTAGGCTGGGGTAGGCTGGGGTAGGTTGGGTAAGCTATTCGCCACCCAACATGAAAAGCCTGAAGTCTGAGCTCTGATGTGGATGGCGTTATTTGTTAGCCTCTGAGCTTTAAAGATTAGCTCCCTCCCCCGCTTGCGGGGGCAGGGTTGGGGAGGGGGTTATGTCGCCGACTTATCTGCACTCGCGTTCTGTTTACGGTATTCCGAAGGTGACATGCCTGTCAGGCGTTTAAAGAAACGGTGAAAGGCGGATTTACTGTTGAATCCCGCTTGCAGCAAGATATCCAGAATGGTCAAGTCACTCATGGACTCATCACGCAACAAACGCTTGGCCTCTTCCACGCGATAGGAATTCATAAACTCAAAAAAGTTAGTGCCAAAGTGCTTGTTGATCACTCCTGATACATCGCGTACCGGCAGATCAATGCGGGTGGAAAACTCCTCAATATTGAGGTTGTGTTCCAGGTATAGTTTCTCTTCTTCCATACCCGCCTGCACCTTGGCAATAGCGACTTCATCGGGTTTATCACTGGCGGCGGGCCGTGTGCTCTCTACAGGCTTAGTGGTCAGCAGATTGTGCGCATAGGCCAGGCTGTAGGTAAACAAGCCGTTAATCAGCACGAATACCACGTAGTTCTCCGAAATGCCCAGTAAGTCGGCCATTTCCACGGACAGGAACTGCGCGCTGATATGCACAAAAATGGAAAAGGCCCAACTCAGAGTAAAACCCAGCGTCAAGGCCATCAGCCAGCCGGGCTCGCTGGATGAAATAGATGAGTACTGATCTTTAAGGGTATTGAAGTAGCGGATGGTGAGGTACACGGCGCCCACACCGTAAACAAAAGGCACCACTTTGGTGGCGTGCCAGAGATAATCCACCAACTGCTGGGTGAAGGGTGTGGCTATATCACTGCGCCAGCGCATGGCGTCACTATCGATACCAAAAATGGCCAGGCACAACCAGGCTACCACCAGCGGCAGCAAATGCACCAGATGGTGCAGCCGCAAACGAAAAGCATGCTGGGTGAGAGAGGCCACATAAAAATACAGCACGGGCCCTTTGGTGAGAACCACAAAGGTCAACAAGTAGGGAAGGATGTAGGCGTCAAAGAAATCGCCAATATGCACTTCATCGTTCCACAATACCTGAATGCATCCCGACTGCAGGCCGGTGATCAATAAAAAGGAAATCAGAAAGCCGCTGGCCAGTCGCTTGCTGGAGGCTGGCAGTGCCCATTGAAACAGGGCAAGCAAAAAGCAGACGATAATCGTCATAAACAGGACGACATCGTGAATATTGAAAATGCGCTCTTCCATAGGGGATGGTATCAGTGTTGTTATTATAGTGGTTGAGGATTGAATGAATGACAGCACTCATCCTGGCTTCTAGTATAAGCCATCTGTATCCAGGGGCAACGCTTCAATGCATGATTGCGCTATCAGCGGGTAGGGGGTGCCAACAGCCTGCCAGGAGCGCGGCACGTCGACTTTGTGCCAAAAAGCGCCGGGCTTGACTTTTCATTACACAAAAGCCGGGTTGGGTCATGTATTTGCCGGCGCAACACTGATTATACTGGGAGTTATTGAAACAGGAGGTTGCCATGATCAAATCGCGAGCCGCTGTGGCCTGGGGCCCCGGCCAGCCGCTGTCCATCGAGGTGGTGGACGTTATGCCGCCCCAGGCCGGTGAGGTGCTGGTGCGTATTGTCGCCACCGGTGTCTGTCATACCGATGCCTTTACTCTTTCGGGGGAAGACCCGGAAGCCAATTGGCCGGCCATTCTCGGCCACGAGGGCGGTGGCATTGTCGAACAGGTGGGTGAGGGCGTCACCAGTGTTGCCGTGGGCGATCATGTGATTCCCCTCTATACGCCGGAATGCGGCGAGTGCAAGTTCTGCACCTCGGGCAAAACCAACCTTTGCCAGAAAATTCGCGCCACCCAGGGCAAAGGCCTGATGCCCGATGAAACCACGCGTTTCTATCACCAGGGGCAGCCGATTCACCACTATATGGGCTGCTCGACTTTTTCCGAGTACAGCGTGTTGCCGGAAATTTCGCTGGCCAAGGTCAACAAAGCCGCGCCGCTGGAGGAAGTGTGCCTGCTGGGCTGTGGAGTGACCACGGGCATGGGCGCGGTACTCAATACGGCCAAGGTGGAGCCGGGCGCCACGGTTGCCATTTTCGGCCTGGGCGGCATTGGCTTGTCGGCTGTTATCGGCGCGGTCATGGCCGGTGCCGGGCGCATTATTGCTATCGATATCAACGAGCGCAAATTTGATTTGGCGAAAAAACTCGGTGCCACCGATTGTATCAATCCGCAGGATTACGATCGGCCCATTCAGGAGGTGATTATCGACCTCACCGATGGCGGCGTGGACTACTCCTTCGAGTGCATTGGCAATGTCAATGTGATGCGTCAGGCGCTGGAGTGCTGCCACAAAGGCTGGGGTGAGTCGGTCATTATCGGCGTGGCCGGGGCCGGCCAGGAAATCAGCACCCGTCCTTTCCAATTGGTTACCGGGCGGGTATGGCGGGGTACCGCTTTTGGTGGCGTCAAGGGGCGCTCGGAGCTGCCAGGTATTGTCGATGATTACTTGGCCGGAAAATTCAAGCTGGATGATTTTATTACCCACACCATGGGGCTGGAGGATATCAACCGCGCCTTTGATTTAATGCACGCGGGCGAGTCCATCCGCAGTGTTATTCACTATTAATCACTACCAGGGAGTGTTAACGGATGGAGTTGGAATCGGTAAGCAGCAATCAATGTTTTGGCGGCTGGCATAAACAGTATCGCCATTTTTCCCAGCGTTTGAACTGCGACATGCGCTTTGCCCTCTACCTGCCGCCGGCGGTGGCAGCGGGCGACAATGTACCCGTGGTTTACTGGTTGTCGGGACTCACCTGTACCGACGAGAATTTTATGCAAAAGGCCGGTGCCCTGCGAACTGCGGCGGAGTTGGGGTTGGCGATAGTGGCGCCGGACACCAGCCCCCGTGGCGACTCTGTACCCGACGACCCGGATGGCGCTTTCGACCTGGGCCTGGGTGCAGGCTTTTACGTCAATGCCACAGAGCCGCCCTGGAACACCCACTACCAGATGTACGACTATGTGGTGGACGAACTGCCCGCACTGGTGGAACAGCATTTTCCCATCACCCAGCGCCGCGCCATCAGCGGCCACTCCATGGGCGGGCACGGTGCGCTTGTGGTGGCTTTGCGCAATCCCGAGCGCTATACCAGCGTCAGTGCCTTCAGCCCCATCGCCAACCCGGTTAACAGCCCCTGGGGTAAAAAAGCGTTCAGCGCTTACCTGGGCGAAAACCGTGACGCCTGGCGCCAGTACGACGCCAGCGAACTGATGCAGGCCGGCGGCACCCTGCCAGCGCTCGTGGACCAGGGCGATGCCGATCAATTCCTCGCCGAACAACTCAACCCCAAAGCCCTGCAACACGCCGCCGAGCTAAGCGGCTACCCACTCACCCTGCGCATGCAACAGGGCTACGACCACAGCTACTACTTTATCGCCAGCTTTATCGACGAACATCTGCGCTTTCACGCGCAATATTTGGTGAGCGGTGCTGAAAAGTCGGATGTCTGAGGTCGGACGTCTGACGCGGCGCGCAGAACGGTGAACGCAGGCGCAGGTTGAGATAGATTGCGCTAGGTTGGGGTAGGTTGGGTAAGCTCCGCGCCACCCAACATTCCCGCGCCACCCAAAAAAATGTCGGACGTCAGAAGTCGGATGTCTGACGCCTAAAATAAAAAACCAGCCTAAAGTCACAACCACTGGCAAAGCTGTAAAACTATGGTTTCAAATCGGCGGTCATTGAGTCGGTGAGCGTAGATCACTTTATGCTGCTTCCCCGCTTGCGGGGGCAGGGTCGGGGTGGGGGTTTTTGATATTGGCAAAGAAGGTAATGTCGAACGCAGAACGCTGTACGAGCCACCGAGTCGTCGCTTATTGAATTGAAAATCGGTGACTCGGTTTTTCGTAGTCGGACACAGCGGCCTGACCTCAGCACAGGCCCAACTACCCTGACAGCCCCCCAAAACTGTGGCATAGTTAGCCAATGAAACAAGCGCCAGCGACCAAAATACTCTAAAGACGGCCACCAGGGGAAAATAAGTATGTCGGCACCCAAGGCGTCTTCCACACATGGGTGGGGATGTTTCTATAAAAACAAGAGCCACCATGTAAACCACGGTGGCTCTTGTTTTAGCTAATGAACAGGCGAACCCTTTTAACTACCTGTTCCAGTTCATCGTCCGACACTCTGTCGATCACCTCGGCATCCCTGGACCTGTAATCGAGGGATCGAGTTTGTTGCGTAATCGCATACCCTTGTGTGCTGCTTCCCTCCACATGTACCTCAATATTGAGACCTCGGTGAGTGCTGGTGATGGGCACAATGAAGGCAAATCCCGTTGCCGCATTGAACTGTTTATGAGAAATGACCAGCGCTGGTCGCCTTTTCTGTATCTCACTCCCGGCGCTGGGGTCCATGTTGACGACTATGATGTCGCCGCGGTCTGGTGCAGATGTCAATTTTCCTCCTCACCTGCCGGTGGCATGTCGTGCCACTCCCTCTCCTCTTCAGTCATAGCGAGCAGCTCCGGCGTACACCCGACAAGGATGTCGTCAAGGGTTAGTTCTTTCGCCCTGGGCTTCATCACGATGGTGCGATTCTCTACCGTCAGCTCTAGCTCTGAACCAACGTCGAGGCCCATCGAACCCAAGACACTCTTAGGTATTGAAACGATACTGGCACCGCCAGACCGTCTTATGGCTACTGTCGCCATTGCTCTAACTCTCCAGACTTGTTAGTATCGACTCGATATTTGCGTGCCCTACATTGGAGCGCACATTGCTATATCGGCAGTATAACACTTGTTATACTGCCGTCAATAGATATTTTGCTTTGGAAAAAATGCAACAGATGAAAACCCAGAGTCCGCGTCAGCGCTGGTCTGGCGCCCTACTTTCGGGGTTCGGCCAGTTTATACCTGTATTAATGATCAGCCTCCTCCGTAATGGTGTTTGCACTGAAAGATCGTAAAAATCCTTTATTGTTATTGTTTGAGACTTAGGTCCGATGCTGTGGCGGGAAGTCTGACATTTGAGGGGGTATTCTACTCCCCCGGTTCCGGCACATCGCTTTGATTCACATCTTCCGCTTGCACTTTTTTGCGTGCGAAGGCTTTTTCCTCGGCGCTGGCGTCGGGGCTTTCCTGTTCGTGGCGGCGGCGGGGGTTGTATTGCAGTTGTGCCAGTAGTGGAAAGTGGTCGGAGCCGAAAGCGGGCAGGCGCTGCATGTGTACCAGGGTGAAGTGGTCCGAGTGAAACAGGTGATCCAGTGGCCAGCGCAGGAACCAGTAGTTGGCGTGAAA
>CBFGUT010000186.1:0-6652 GCA_965652265.1 uncultured Cellvibrionaceae bacterium
CCTGTACGGCGAACGGAAAAGCGTCTGACGTCGGATGTCTGAAGTCGGGCTATATGATCAGACCTCAGACCTACAACCAGCCTTTTTGTCGTGCGATCCTCGCGGCATCCACGCGGTTAGTGGCGTTGAGTTTACTGATGGCCTCGGATAGGTAATTGCGCACGGTACCTTCCGTCAGGTGTAGGCGTTGGGCGATATCGGCAGTGCGCAGCCCCTCGTGAGCCAAACGCAAAGCCTGACGCTCTTTATCGGAAAGTGGGTCGCGGTCATCAAGAGCCAATAGTGCCAATTCGGGATCGATGACCCGACCGCCGTCGCGCACTTTGTAGATTGCTGCGATTAACTGATCGGAAGGTGAGTCCTTGAGGAGGAAGCCACCCACATTCAGTGATAGAGCACGGCGAATATAGCCGGCGCGGTTAAAGGTGGTGATGATCACCACCCGGGTCTGGGGTTGGTGGCGTGTCAGCCAACTGGCCAGCTCCAGCCCGGTCATGCCCGGCATTTCAATATCGGTCAGTAACAGGTCAAAGGAACTGGACTGCAAAAGCTCGCGGGCACGCTCGCCATTTTCAGCCGCGGTTACCTTGAAATCTCCCTCCAGTTCCAGCAGCGACACCAGGGCATCGCGTAACATCGCCTGGTCTTCAGCGAGTAGAATATTCATATTAGTGGGCCGCGCGCAAAATTAAGTAACAGTTCGCTGCGCCAAAATGCCCAGCTCTGCGTTGGAAAAATTTGAAATAGCGCCACTATGCCTGCATTTTTCCGCCTTGATCTGGTCATTTTTGCTGTGCTCCTTTGTTACTGAAGTTCACGCGCCCCCCACTAGGGTGCTCCCGGGGAGGCTGAGAGAAACGCAAAACTGTTGTCGGGTGTCGATATGCACAGAGCCTCCCAGTGCGGTGATACGGTAATCCACACCCTCCAGCCCGTTGCCCTGGCGGAGGTCTTTTACCTGGCCGTTATCACAGACCTGTATTTCCACAGAGCCAGAATGCTGGGCAAAGCGAAGGTAACACTCGCTAGCCTTGCTGTGACGGAGGATGTTGGTGGTCAGCTCCGTCAGCACCAGTCCCAGTGCTTGTTCGGCCTCAGCGGTGAATGTGGGTACCTGACCCTCTACCTCTACTCTCATGCCGCGTTGGCGCAGCCTGTCAGCCAATTGCATAACCGTGTCCGCCAGGGTGGCCCGTTTAACACCGCTAATGGTTTCGCGCACCTGCTTTAATCCTTCACGCGCGATGGTTAAGAGTTGCTCCAGTTCACGCTGGCTTTTATCGGTTTGTTCACGGCTGAGCAGTTTATGGGCCAATTCGGCTTTAAGCGTGATAGTGGACAGCGTGTGGCCAATGACATCGTGCAGATCGCGGGCGATGCGTTCGCGTTCCACCGTTTTTGCCAGTTGGGCGATTTCCTCGCGACTTTTGCGTTCGCGCATCTCCGCTAACATGTGTAGCCGAATAATGACACCCCAGAGCCCCAAGGCTGGTACTCCTATCAAGACAAACAGAGTGTAGTAAATGAATTCGTAGTGATAGAGTCGTTCCAGTACGAACGTCAGACCAATGATAAACGCGCAAAGAGGCAGCACGTAGCGGACGGGCAGAGAAAAACCGATAAAAAAGCTGGCAAAAATCAGGAAATTGTGTGCCCCGGGAATCGCTTTGCTGGCAATGGCTCCCAGAGCAATCATGGCAAGGGCGGGCCAGAGTTTGCGAGGCTGTTCGATAGCGAAGATATAAAGCGCTACAAACAGCAAAAAATAAAAACAGACCAGAACCAGGTGCCAACCGGTTATGGACATGATAAAGGCGGGAATAAAATAATAGACACTGAATACCAGTGGAAAATACTGGAAAAATTTATCCCTGGGAGAGCGCTTGGTCTGCGGTGCCAGGTGCTGGAGTGTGTCAGTATTCATCGGCAATAACCCAGTAAAGAGCGGCGATAGAAACTCCGAGGCTGGCACCCATTAAAACGGGGGACAGTGAACATAGTTGCGCCAGCCATTGGGTACAGTCAAGAATAATGCCAGTTGTCATAAAGTGCCCTCCACGAAGAGCACTTTGCCAAGATAAGGCGAGGAAGACCACCGGCAAGTGTCATCAACCTGGGATGACATTTGTCATCTTTAACCGTGGGGATCGGCACTGTTTTCCGGGTAGCGAATGGACTCTACCAGCGCCTGCACCTCGGGTGGGGCCGGGGCGGTAAAGCGCCACACGGTGACAGCCACTACAACATTAATCAGCATGCCCACGGCGCCAATCCCCTCGGGTGAAATACCCAGCAGCCAGTACTCGCGGGTGTTAGGTAGCAGTGGCTCAATGAAAATACCCTTGAAGGTCACAATATAGGCCACGGTAAACAGCAGGCCGGTAACCATGCCGGCAATGGCACCCTCACGGTTCATGGACTTGAAGAAGATACCCATGATGATGGCGGGGAAAAAGCTGGCGGCGGCGAGACCAAAGGCGAAGGCTACCACCTCTGCCACGAAACCGGGCGGATTGATACCCAGATAACCGGCGACACTGATAGCGCAGGCGGCGGCAATACGGGCATAGAGTAACTCCTGCTTTTCGGTGATGCCGGGCATCAGGTTGCGTTTGAGCAAATCGTGAGAGATGGCCGTAGAGATGACCAGTAACAAGCCGGCGGCCGTGGACAGCGCCGCCGCCAGGCCGCCGGCGGCAATTAATGCCACCACCCAGGCCGGCAGCCTGGCGATTTCCGGACTGGCCAGTACCATGATGTCGCGGTCGATGGTCATTTCATTGCGCTCGTCCCCGCTGTAAAACAGCCGGCCATCTTCGTTTTTATCCTCCCAGGCCACCAGGCCGGTGGGCTCCCAGCTCTCGATCCAGCCCGGCGCTTCGGCGGCAGCAACCCCCTGGCCCTCGGGCCCGTTAATCGTGTCGATCATATTGACGCGGGCAAATACCGCTACGGCGGGCGCAGTGGTGTAGAGCGCGGCGATAAAAATCAGAGCCCAGCCGGCACTTTTGCGGGCGTCGCGCACCTTGGGGACGGTAAAAAAGCGCACAATCACATGCGGCAGGCCCGCAGTGCCCACCATCAGCGCCGCGGTAATACAGAATATGTCAATGGTGGATTTCTTGCCCTCGGTATAGGCATGAAACCCCAGTTCGCGACTCAATCCATCGAGCCGCTCCAACAGGAATTGGCCGGAGCCATCGGTCAGCTTGCTACCCATACCGATTTGGGGAATGGGCGATCCGGTCATCATCAGGCTGATAAAGATGGCCGGCACCAGAAAGGCAAAGATCAATACACAGTACTGGGCCACCTGGGTATAGGTAATGCCTTTCATGCCGCCGAGTACAGCATAGAAAAACACGATACCCATGCCGATAAAAATCCCCAGGGTGATATCCACTTCCAGAAACCGGGAGAAAACCACGCCCACGCCGCGCATCTGCCCGGCGACGTATGTAAAGGAGACAAAAATGGCACAGATCACGGCCACGGTGCGGGCCGTTTGGGAGTAGTAGCGGTCGCCAATAAAATCCGGCACAGTAAATTTGCCGAACTTGCGCAAATAGGGGGCCAGACAGAGGGCGAGTAATACATAACCGCCGGTCCAGCCCATGAGGTAGACGCTGCCGTCGTACCCCATAAAGGAAATTAACCCCGCCATGGAAATAAAGGAGGCGGCGCTCATCCAGTCGGCGGCCGTGGCCATACCGTTGGCTACGGGGTGAACATGACCGCCGGCTACGTAGAAATCACCTGTAGTGGCGGCGCGCGCCCAAACGGCAATGGCGATATACAGCGCAAAAGTGAAGCCGACGATAATAAAAGTCAGAATCTGAACGTCCATCAGTGCTCCTCCACGCCGAACTTGCGATCAAGCCGGTTCATCAGGTACACATAGACGAAGATCAGCACCACGAAGGTATAGATGGAGCCCTGCTGGGCAAACCAGAAGCCGAGCTTGAAACCGCCGAGCCGAATGGAGTTCAACTCGTCCACAAACAGAATGCCGGCCCCGTAGGACACGGTGAACCAGATGCTGAGCAGTATCAGCAGGTAGCGGATATTAGCCCGCCAGTAGGCGCGTACCGCCTCGGGAGAGGTAAAACTCATAATGACTCCTTGTTATCGTTATCGGCTCGATTGTAGAGCAAAGCTTCTCCCGGCAAAAGCCCCGGGCCCTGATGGTGGTGACACCGGAGACCGGGAACGTATAGAATCAGCCCACTTAAACAGGTAACAGCGGAGTATGCATGGAGTCTTTTGTCGAAAAATTGATCTATCGCGCGCGTTGGGTACTGGCGCCCATCTACCTGGGGCTTACGCTGGCCGTGGTGGCGCTGACCATCAAATTCTTTCAGGAACTATGGCATCTACTGTCCCACATTCTCAGCTTTTCAGAGGCGGATATGATCCTGGTGGTACTGTCGTTGATCGATATCACCATGGTGGGCGGGTTGCTGGTGATGGTGATGATGAGCGGTTATGAGAACTTTGTCTCCCGCCTGGACGTACCCGCCGGCGAGGAAAAGCTCTCCTGGCTGGGCACCATGGATTCCTCCTCGCTGAAAGCGAAGATTGCGGCCAGTATTGTGGCGATATCGTCCATCCACCTGCTGAAAATGTTTATGAATGCGCAAAACATCGAGGCAGAGCATCTCAAGTGGTACGTGATTATACACTTGACCTTTGTGTCGTCGGCCTTTGCCATGGGCTACCTGGACACCCTGACCAAGGGCCACAAAAAAGCAGAAGTTCCACAGAAAAATGATGGTTACTGAAGCAGAGGCAAACCGAGTGGCTGCATGCTTTGTTTTTGTAAATCGACCGTGATCAGACTGGGTAAACCGACGTCATTGCCGAATCCAGTCGGCCACGGTCCGGCCTTCGAGGGCGCCGTAAGCGGCCGCCTCGGTTTGCCCTAATAACTCATGCAACACCGCGTCTTTTTTCAAGGAAGGCGGTAGACTGGTCTGCTCTGCCCGCAGCGCCTGATACAGTTCGGTCAGTGGAATATGATCCAGTGAGCGTGCCGGAATCAGGCAGCCGGCCTCTGGCCCCGCTTCCACCACCAGTTTGTGATCAATCATTTTTTGAATCATCCGCGCCGTCACTTCCGGGCCTACGGACAGGCTGGATTCCATTTCATTAATGGCGGCACCGCCACCAGTATCGTCAAATTGGCGCGCTACCTTGTACATGATAGCCAGGCCTGTCAGTTCGTCGATACGGGCGCAGGGCGGGGTGACGCGATCGCGGGTAATCTGCTGGGCGTGCTGAGAGTAAAAGGCCACGGCGGCACCCACCAACAGAATAATCCAGGCCAGATACAGCCAGATAAGCAGCATGATACCCACGGCGAAGCCAGAGTAAATAGCGGTATAGCGGGTAGAGGCGGACACGAAAAGGGTAAAGCCGAAAATGGTGCTCTGCCATATTATGCCGGCCACCAGAGCACCGAGCAGTGCGTGACGGAGCTTGACTTTGGTGTTGGGTATAAAGGTATACAGAAAGGTAAACAGGCCAATAATCACCAAATAGGGGGCCAGAGAAGTCAATAAACCGAAGAGCCAGCCAAAAGGTTCAATAGCGATAATTTGTTGAACCCAATCGCTATTGACCACGGCGGCTGTGGCACCCATGGCGGAAAAAACCAGCAGTGGCCCAATCATGATGACACTGAGGTAACTGCTAAAACGCTGGGCCATGGAGCGGCTTTCACTGACCCGCCAGATTTCATTGAAAGAGCGCTCGATTTTCTGGATCAGGGAAACCACGGTGTAGATCAAAAAGGCCAGACCCACTGAGCCCAGCACACCCACCTTGATGTTATCCACAAAGGTGAGAATATTATTGACCACTTCGGGGCCGCGCTCCCCCAGCGGCGCTGCCAGTACCCGGTCCAGCACGGGTTCCAACTGGTTGTGGACGCCAAACCCCTTGAGTACGGAAAAGCTGAGCGCCAGAAAGGGGACCAATGACAGCAGCGTGGTGTAGACCAGGCTCATGGCATGCAAGGTAATCTGCCCGCGCAGTAGGTCCCGGACCACCGCCACCAGCACCCGGGAAATATGCCAGAAACGCCTGTGCCAGGCGGAGTGGTGCGCACTTTCAAACTCCCACAGCCAGCGGTCCAGCCGCTTCAATTGGCGTTCTATCTTGCCGGCGTTGTCAAAAGCACTTTCTTGGGTGTTGGCCATAATCTCTGCGCTCCGTGTGGTAACCCCAGCATAGCGAATGCCGGCGCCTGTGCCAAGAAACGTCAAGACACCTGGCAGCCCTTGCTGAGGCTGCTATGGTAATTATGGCTAACAAACCAACCATAGCGGTGCCCACAAAGAGGAGAGTCACTATGCTAAAAATAACAACCTTGTCAGTACGCCGGGCGTTACTGCTCGTGACCATACTACTGCCGGCCATGAGCCTGGCCGAGGACCTCAGTAATCAGGAGATACTGTCGCTTTTTAAAGGCCTGCGGGTCGCCGATGTTTCCGATGGAATGGACGCCATTGGCCTGCCCGATGTGGGGTTGATGGAACAGGCTATTGTTCCCCTGTGGCGCGATACCGATGACATGTCACACCACGTGGTGGGCATTGCCATCACAGCGCGCTACGTACCCACCAACCGTGTGGTGAAGATGCCGGTGAAC
>CBFGUT010000187.1:0-6634 GCA_965652265.1 uncultured Cellvibrionaceae bacterium
CTGCGTTCTGCGTTCTGCGTTCTGCGTTCTGCGTTCTGCGTTCTGCGTTCTGCGCTAACTCGTGGCTTCCTGCACCAACACCCAGGGCTTGACCACCACCGTCCACAGTGAGGGGTTGGTCTCCTCCCAGACCAGGGCGGTTTTGTCCTCCACCGGCGTCAGTTGGCCCGACTCCATCAACTGCTGAATATAGGCGGCATCGTCGGCAGCCATGCGCTCGGCCACTGCGGTCAAATCCAGGGCCGGGTCGATATGGATCACCCGGCCGCCGGCAAAATACCGGGCCAGTTCGCGCCACTGCAAACGGGCCGTTTCCAGATTGATTTTGGCTTTGAGAATCTCGTCATTCATGCCGGCTTGCCTCCCAGGGCGCGGGCGACTTTGCTGTTATTGGGGCGACCCAGCAGTTCGCAGATTCGGTTACCCGCGGCCATCAATTTTTGCAGATTAACACCGTGCAAAATGCCGAGCCCATTGAGCAGATAAATCACATCCTCTGTGGCCACATTGCCGCTGGCTCCCTGGGCGTAGGGGCAACCGCCCAGACCGGCCACCGAGGCATCCACCACACTGATACCGTGTTGCAAAGCCGTGTGAATATTGGCGATGGCCATGCCATAGGTATCGTGCATATGCACCGCCAGTTGCTCCGCCGGCATTTCCGCCAACAGCGTTTCCAGTAGCCGCGCCGTCGCCGTGGGAGTACCCGTACCAATGGTGTCACCCAGGGAGATTTCGTAGCAGCCCAGTTCCAGCAGTTGCCGGGCAATGTCCAGACACAGGCGGGGATCGACCTCACCGCTGTAGGGACAGCCGAGTGCGCAGGAAATATAACCGCGCAGCGGTACTCTGTGTTGACGCGCCGCGGCGGCCACCTCTTTAAAACGTTCGAGGCTCTCGGCAATAGAGCAATTGATATTGCGCTGACTAAATGCCTCCGAGGCGGCGGCAAAAATCGCCACCTCGTCGGCCCCCACCGCCAGAGCCCTTTCGAACCCCTTGAGATTGGGCACCAGGGCACTACAGGTCACTCCCGCGCGCCGGTGGATACCCGCGAACACCGCTTCGCTGCCGGCCATTTGCGGCACCCAGCGCGGATTGACAAAGGCACCGGCCTCAATACGCGTGAGGCCCGCTTCGGCCAGTGAATCGATAAAGGCAATTTTGTCGGCGGGTTCGATGGGGGTGGGTTCATTTTGCAGACCGTCGCGCGGCCCCATTTCCACCAGTGTGACCCGGGATGGCAAGGCCATTAATCTTCCCCCCAGCGCGGCATCAAATCCTGCTCTATGCCCAACTGGTCGAGTATGCGCGCTACGACAAAGTCCACCAGTGCCTCCACATTCGCTGGCTGCATATAAAAGCCGGGGCTGGCGGGCAGCACAACGGCACCCAGTTGGGTGAGCTTGAGCATATTCTCCAAATGAATAGCCGAATAGGGCGTCTCGCGCGGCACCACAATCAGTTGGCGGCGCTCCTTGAGGGCCACATCGGCGGCGCGCTCGATAAGATTGTTGCTGGCCCCCGCGGCAATGGCCGAGAGCGTACCGCCGCTGGCCGGGCAAATCACCATGGAGCCGGGTGAGCTGGAACCCGAGGCCACCGGCGCAAACCAGTCGTCGCGAGCGAAGAGGGTCAGTTGATCATCGTCGGCTGAGTAGCGTTCCGACAACCAGGCCTGTTGGTCCTCCAGCTCGGACGGCAAATCCAGATTGGTTTCCGTCCGAATCACCACCTCGGCGGCACTGGAGAGCAGTAAATACACCCGGCAGTCCGCCGCCAGCAGGCACTGCAGCAAACGCAGGCCGTAGGGCGCGCCCGAGGCGCCGGTCATGGCGAGAGTGATGGTGCGTGCTGTTTGCATACGGCCTCCCCTAAAGTGCATGTTTCTTTAATTGTTGCACCAGTTTTTGGTGCAGGCCATCAAAGCCGCCGTTGCTCATAATCACAATATGGCTGTTCACTTCCGCCAGCGCCAGGGCATCGTGCATGAGGGTGTCCAATTGGTTATAGAGCTTGGCGGGCACGGGCGAGGCGTTGACCACTTGCTGCATATCCCAGTTGGCCTGCGGCGGTTGATACCAGAGTACTCCATCGGCCGCCTGTGTGGCCTTTGCCAGGCCGGCTTTGTGAGCGCCCAGACGCATGGTATTGGAGCGCGGCTCGATAATGGCAATGATTTTGTCTTCTCCCACCTTGGCCCGCAAGCCTTCAAGTGTGGTTTGAATGGCAGTGGGATGATGAGCAAAATCGTCGTAGACCCGTACGCTGTGAATGTCCGCAATACATTCCATACGCCGTTTGATACCCCGAAAGCTGGCCAGGGCCTCGGCACTCACGGCAGGTGTCACGCCCACATGGCGCGCCGCCAGCATGGCTGCCAGGGCGTTGGCCACATTGTGATCGCCGCCCATCTCCCAGTGCACCTCGGCACAGGGCTCGCCCTCCTGCAAGACCACAAAGTGAGAGCCGTGAGCGTTGCGTATTTGCACCTGCCACTCGGCACCCTCACCAAAGCTCTGGGTTTCACTCCAACAGCCTTTGGCCAGCACCTCGTCAATCGCCGCATATTGAGCGGGATGGATAATGCGGGCGCTGGCGGGCAGGGTGCGCACCAGATGATGAAACTGCTTTTGAATATCCGCCAGCGAGTCAAAAATATCCGCGTGATCAAATTCCAGATTATTGATAATTAAAGTGCGCGGGCTGTAATGAATAAACTTGGAGCGTTTGTCAAAAAAAGCGCTGTCGTATTCGTCGGCCTCAATCACAAAAAACGGCGTCCTGCCCAAACGCGCCGACACGGGAAAATTCTGGGTCACGCCACCGATAAGAAAGCCGGGGCTCATACCCGCGTACTCCAGTATCCACGCCAGCAAACTGGCTGTGGTGGTTTTGCCATGTGTGCCGGACACTGCCAACACCCACTTGCCAGGCAATACCTCGCGGCGCAGCCACTCCGGGCCGGAGGTATAGGCAATACCTCGCTCCAGCACCGCTTCCACCGCCGGGTTGCCACGCGTCATGGCGTTACCCACAATCACCAGATCCGGTGCAGGTTCCAGTTGCTGGGGATCAAAGCCCTCAATCAATTCAATGCCTGCGCGCTCAAGTTGCGTACTCATGGGCGGGTAGACGTTTTGGTCCGAACCTGTAACCCGGTGTCCCAGGGCGCGCGCCAATTGCGCTAGGCTGCCCATAAAGGTGCCGCAAATACCGAGGATATGAATATGCATAAGGAGCCTCTCTGGTGGACAGCCTGCACATGAATAACCCGTCTCACGATGGGCGAAGGTGTCCCTGCGGCGAGAGCTTAGCATGGAGGAGCGCAGGTGTCAGTGACCGGGGTTGCCGGGTTTTGGGGGCTTCAGCGTGTCTCTATCGGCAGCGGCTCTTTAAATGATTGAGCAGGGAACGATGAAAAAACATGACACCCCCTCCTACCCGGGTCAACAGGCGCCGTCGGCTGGCGTGATCGATAAAGCGGTTAAACCGCCAGGGCAGTTGACCCGTCAGAGCCAGTAGCGAGCGGGCCACCAGAGCCTGTAACAGGGCATGGCCGCCGAGAATAAAAAAGACCACCAGCGGAAACAGCACAGTAGACAACCCCAGAAAGTACTCACCGCTGAGAATAGAGTCCGTCAAGGCTCCCAGCATGGCGCCGATCGCGGCGCCCAGCAGGGCATTGTTCAACGTCCGGCGCATCAGCTCATAGGGACGGCCAAACTTGTTATCGGGCTCCGCCGCGGAGTAATAATCCAGGCAACAATAGATTATGAACATAAAGCTGACCACCAGCCCCACGGCCACCCCATAAGCCAGACCGAATATCCACCAGCAACTGGTAAAAAGTGCCCCCACGGCATAGACAATCACTAATAGTTTCTTGCTCAAGTTGTGCTTAAGCGCTGTAAGCGAATAGTGATAGCGCGGCAGCAAACTGGCATCCACCACTGATCCCAAAGATGAGACCAGTCCAACCCCCACAATACCCAACACCACGGGCGTCAGAATGCTGATCCAGTCCTGGCGATGCTGGTAACCGTAAAATCCCACCACGCAGACGCACAGACAGGTAATAACACTGAGAGATAACAGCCGGATCCAGCGTTGAAAAGACGGGCGATACAGGGAGATATCGGCAAAATCGTCCAGATAGAGTACGGAACGCCCGGCATCAGCCATCAGGCGAGCGAGGCAGGAAAGGTGGTGATACTGGCGACTCGCCGCCTCGGGGTCATCATCCAGCATGGTATCGATATAGCGCTCAACCAACCGGCCTTCACTCAAATCCTTTTGCGGGCGTGTCATCAGTGCCAGGTGTACAGTGAGCGGCGTGGATAAAAAATCCTCCTCGGCGACAAAATGCCCCCGCTTTCCCAGATTGCCCGTGACACCCTGCCGCGCCAAATATTCGCGAAGGGTCGACGGGGAAATGGGCTCGATGGTGGCAGCGCGCAGTGCCGCGAAGCGGATAGACATGCCGCGATAACACTGGGTTTGGCAAAACAGACACATGGGCAGGTTGGGCCGCAGGCGGGACATTTGATTGAGCGCAGCCACAATGGACTCCGCCAGCGCCGGGCCCACTTCATCGATGCCATCGACAAACAGCGCCAGATGACGCCCCTCGATCAGTTCGCGACCAATGGCGGGGGGAATGTCGTAACGATAATCCAGTTCCTCCACCATCCAGTCCAGCGCGCTCTGGTGTTGAGAAAAGCGCGAGGAAGCCATGATCACCACCGGCACCGGATCATCCAGGTGCTGCATACCATTCAGCAGATCATCCACCAGCCGCAACATCAAAGTCGTTTTGCCTGAACCGGGACTACCGGCAACCAGTAATTTTCCGTTGGCCTCTCGATAGAGTCTGGCAATTTCGCTGCTTTTAAAGGTGCGGCCGCACAGCTTCAGCGGATGAATATTGCTCCCCGTGTCATGATCAATCACCGGGCTGCTCACCAGCGTTGAATCCTCGGTCAGTGCCAGGTCCATCAGCGGCTCACGCCCACCGCCTGCTCCGGTAGCATTATTCAGGACATCCTGAATCCAGAAACTCGACACCTTGTTTTTTAAATAGTGCTTGTAGGATTGCAGGCGACTGGGGGGAGGCTCCCGCAGGGCAGGAGGTTCGCCGGGCTCATCGGCAGAGGGCAATACATCAATATCCAGGCGCTCTTCCAGTGCCAGTCGTGCTTCTACAAGCTTTTGACGCCAGGTGTTACTCAGAGCGGTATTGGCCAATTGCCGTGTCAATGCGTGTAAGGACTTTTCATACAGATGCTTTCGCGCTTCCTGCAGCCATACTCTTTCCGCCTCATCCTTGGCCACCAGATCGGCAAAAATCCTCTCTTCCACCAGCGCCTGTAGCTGACTTTCGTTGAGCCTAGCCGTGTGACAGGCATGCAGTAAATCGCCAATGTCACTGTGGAAAATACCGGTATTCAGTGCCAGTGCCCGCCGCTCTACCACCAGCAGGGTCTCTGCGTTGTCACCCAGCATATTCTTTAAACGTAACAGGGATTGGCGTAGAGAAGTCAGCGCATTGTTTTCCGCATGGCGGCTCCAGAGAATGGCGGCGATTTCCTGGCGTGAGATTTTTTTACCCTGGTGAAAAGCCAGAATCGCCAACAACAATTGTAATTTACGGGAACCAATCGCCAACACCCTGCCATCCAGATCGGTCACCGCAAAGGCGCCCATTACCTGAATACAGCCCTTTTTAGAGGTTTTTAGCGCCAAGGTGTTGTTAGAGGTTGTCATAATGGCGGCAACACTATCCTGTCTACTCAATCCGATTTATAGCATCGGTCATACTAAATGGCTGAGACCCCAATGCTGAACACCGCAATGACGGACGGCCCCTTTTGTCGGGCATATGGTCACCTGGACTTTATTTTTGTGACAGGTTTGGCACAACCGGCCAATACCGCCCTCACCAAAGTTTTCACGGTGCAAGACGCCTTCAATTTCCCCACCCCCGGTGAGCAAACTTGGTCCGCCGGCGCCTGCGTTAGCCTACTTCGTTAGGTTACTAAAGGATGTTTCTTCCTGAGCTTGGCAATATGTGATGCACTTGGCATTTTCGGTTGTATCACGTTGGCCTCCGTGCCGACCCGCTGTTTTTCACGCTGTTATCACGATGGCGTTTTACTCTCGCCTTGTAGTGCCCTCGCCAGCTTTTGACAATAAAAAGCCCGGGAGACATCAGGCTTCATTGACCATGACGAGCATTAAAAAAACGCGACACATCGTATTTTTATTCACAGCGGCTTTACTGTATGGCTGTGGGGGAGAGGAAGGAAATGCCAACATAGAACCAGTGAGGTCCTCGTCCGTCTCTTCCAGTTCGGTGGTTCCCCCGGCGGTTTCCAGCAGCAGTCGAGACTCGAGTTCATCATCGCAGTCCGACGCCTCTTCTGTCTCGAGCCAATCATCCTCGTCATCGGTTAGCCTGCCACCGCCTACCAATAGCAGCAGTGTCAGCAGTCCCTCATCCTCGTCTTCCAGCGTCAGCAGTCTGCCGCCGGTTACAGACAACGCCTCCAGTAGCAGCCAAGTCTCCAATAGTAGCCAGATCAGCTCCAGCAGTAGCAGTAGCGAAGCATCCAGTAATAGTAGTGTCACTTCC
>CBFGUT010000188.1:0-6535 GCA_965652265.1 uncultured Cellvibrionaceae bacterium
GGCGATATGACTTGCTCGCCGCGTAACTAAATTGCAGTTATTACTTGAAACCGCGCAGGACAAAAAAGCCCCAGATTCCAGTAAAAAATAAAATATTTGCTCCTGCTCTATCACCCAAGAAGTCGGTCATTATATCTATAATTTTTCCGCTCATGGGTAAAAACAATATTCCTTCGCTCATTCAAATAACCTCATCGCAAATAGTATTAATAAATCCTTTATATTTTAAATGCTTCATTTATTTTGTGAAAATCAAAACCAGGCACACTAGGGCAATTAACTTTGGATGGAGTCAGATCAAATTGAGAGTAGACAAATACATAATAACCGGCTAGCAGTTCGTTTTTTTCAAAACTGTAGACTTCATAATTTTTTTTGATTAATCGGATTTCATTTTGTATTCTTACAAAGTAAAACTTAGAAAATAATTCAACAGGATTTTCATAATTAGCAGGCGAAATTTGATATGAGCTTTCATCGCGAAAGCTGCCCCCTATATAGCGAACATCGTACTCTTCCCCATCACCTTCATCATCTCTATACCGGACAAATGCAACAGGATGCCTAGATGCAACCGCTTTGGCAGATTCAAGATCCTCAGCCCACCATCCCACATTCCGCTCCAGGGGCTCGTACACTTTCAGGCCGCCCTCCTTCCAGCAGTACTGCATAAAACGAATCTGGCCTTTGATATTCTCAGCAAAGTAAATCCCTATCAGTAGCACAACCATTAGTGACGCCCATACTACCTTGGGGAGTTTGAATTTTTTAGTCATGCCAGTAGCCTCTGGCGGGGTGTAGAGTGAGGGAACCGGAACGGGGTTGTCATGCGGGCAGCCAAGGTCGCCGCTGTGAAGGCACGGTAAGGCAAGATGAATAACAGTGAAACGCAAGCTACAGGGGTGGCTGCGTTGAGTCGGACGCTAAAGAGATATGTTTTATTGACCATAACATTCCTGTTATATCCTTGGCCTGTTTTTATGCCTGACAACCACTAAAGGCACGAGATCGTTTAAATAATAGACACCCTGGTGCCGTTAATCAATAGCACAAGTGATGGGAGGAATATCCGTACAGGGGGACGATCACCGGACCTCGATGATCGATGATTCGAAAACTCGGTGATCGCCTTAGCCGTGTATACGCCGCCAGCGGCGCTCCAGTACTACCAGGGTGATAAGGTAGATTACGACGATAATGGCGGAGATGGTGGCGAAGCGCCATTCGGGCCAGAGGTACCAGGCGGCGACGATAAGCAGTGTGCGGCTGACGGCGTGGAAGATACCGATCCAGTGCTCAATGGCCCAGCTTAAGGGCAGCCACATCAATCCCGCCAGTATGCCCACTGTGAGCGGCAGCGAGGTGTTGTCCACCAGAAAAAACGGAATGGCGATGGCGAACACCAGCAGCGACATGGCCACGGTGGAGAGAAACATTCGATCAAAGGTATTGGGTGGGCGCGTTTTATCGAAAAAGTTTTCACCGGTGAAACGCGAGATAAACATGCCCAGATAAAAAATGGAACCGGTACCGATAAACAGTGCCAGTGACGACTGTTGGGTATTTAAAAAAAGACTCGCCACGCCAATGGCGAACCACACTAGGGTCCCTGCCAGTGGCATGGCGATAAAACGTCGCCGTTTAAAGTCTTCACGCTGTTGTTCCAGGCTCGGAGCCATGGTTTTGCCCTTCGTTATTGCGCTATGACGGTGCCACTATAGGACAGGAGTGTAACCGGGTTAAGTGACTTTTGTCATCAATATCAGGAATGTCTGATGTCTGATGTCTGATGTCTGATGTCTGATGTTAAAAAGTGTTGGACCACCTCGCCACCCTGTCTAGGCCCCAGTATTTCCCTGCCAGTAAATTTACCGGCAGTGCAAAGCGTCAGACGTCCGACGTTCCTTCCGCCACATTTCATCACAATTGTTCACCAACTTGTCTTTTTCTGGCGCTGTCCTGCCTTTTCTTGTGTGTGTAATAACTCCATCACTAACAACAAATGGAGAGGGTTATGAACACTTATCGCAGACAGAGCCGTGGAGCCATGGCCTGGCCCTGGCAGTTACTGGCGGCCATGATTATTTTATTGCTGGGCGAAGTCGCCAGCGCCGAGGGCGATACACCCAATGCCGGGCAGCTCACTTTTAGCGGTGGCGAAGAGGCGTTGCACCTGGGTACCGAGGTGGACATGACCGTCAAGGGGCTGCACGCCGAGGTGGAGGTGCGCCAGCGCTTCAAAAACAATACCGACGGCTGGATGAATGCCACTTACACTTATCCGCTGGCGGAGGACAGCGCCGTCAACCGGCTGAAAATGGTGATTGGCGAGCGCATTATCGAGGGCGAGATTCAGGAGAAGGAACAGGCCCGCGCCACCTTTGAGCGCGCCAAGGCCGCCGGCCAGCGCACCACCCTGGTGGAGCAGCAGCGCCCCAATTTATTCCGCCAGCAGGTGGCCAATATCGGCCCCGGCGAAACCATTGAAATCCGCATTGGCTACTCCCAGAGCATCGTCTACGACAGCGGCGAATTCCGTCTGCGTATGCCCATGACGCTGACCCCGCGCTATATTCCCGGCGTTAGCCGGGCGGACTTGCTGGAGAACGCCAGCCTGACACCGGCCACCCAGGGCTGGGCCCTGCCCACGGACGTGGTGACCGACGCTCACCTGATTACCCCCCGGCAACGCCACCCCGGCGCCGGCGAACTAATGAACCCCATTCGCCTCAGCCTGCGTCTGCATGCCGGCTTTGAACTGGCGGGCATCGACAGTGCCACCCACAAGATTCAGGTCACGGAAAAGGCGGATTACCACGAAGTGCACTTGAGCGCCGGCGAGGTAAGTATGGACCGGGATTTCGAACTCACCTGGACGCCCACCATCGGCCAGGAGCCAGTGGCGGCACTGTTCCACGATCACTGGCGCGGCGAGGACTATGTGCAGGTGCTACTGATGCCACCGCAGACGCTGGCCCGGCAACAGGTGCTACCGCGCGAGATGCTGCTGATTATCGACGTGTCCGGCTCCATGAGCGGCACCTCCATTGTGCAGGCTCGCGAAAGCGCCCTGCAGGCGCTGGACAAGCTCGCCCCCGGCGACCGCTTTAATATCATTGTGTTCAGCAGTGACGCCTCGCAGCTATTCACCGGCGCCGTGCCCGCCACAGCGGCCAATGTGGCCGAGGCGCGCCATTACGTGAGCGGCCTGCAGGCCAATGGTGGCACGGAAATACTGCCGGCGCTAAAGCGCGCCTTCGCGCACACGCCGGTGGAGTCTCATTTACAGCAGATGGTTTTCGTCACCGACGGCAGCGTCGGCAACGAGGCGCAACTGCTGGCCTATATCCAGCGCCACGCCGGCGACGCCCGGTTGTTCACCGTGGCCATTGGCAGCGCGCCCAATCGCTACTTCCTGCGCCGCGCGGCGGAAATGGGCCGCGGCAGCCTGACGGAAATCGCCGACGTCTCCCAGGTGAAAAGCCGTATGGCGGCGCTGCTGGAGAAACTGGAAAAACCGCTGGTGACCGATATCCAACTCGACTGGCCGCAGCCGGTGCAGATGTTCCCGCGCCAGGTGCCCGACCTCTACTGGGGCGAGCCGCTGCTGGTGACCGCCAAGCTGCCGCCCTGGCCGGCACGCGCCAGCGCCCAGTTGACCATAACCGGTAAGAGCGCCGGCAAAACCTGGGGGCGCGATATCCCGCTGGACTTTACCCCAGATTCAACCCCCGGCAAGAGCGAGGCCGCGCCCCTGCTGGCCCAGCGCTTTGCCCGCGAGAAAATCACCTTTATCGAGAACCAGCACTACGGCGATGCCGGCGGCGACAAGGCGCGCGCAGAAATACTGCCGCTGGCGCTGGAGTACCAGTTGATGTCGCGCTTTACCTCACTGGTGGCGGTGGACAAGACACCGGCGCGCCCGGCAGAGGAAGACGCCAGTGACCACAGCGTGGCCAACGCCATGCCCGCCGGCTCCAGCATGCGCGCGCCCTACCCGCAAACCGCCACCGGCCTCTACCAGCACCTGTTGCTGGGCGCCCTGACACTGCTGGCGCTGTTACTGATTCGCCGTCCGGGGGTGAAGTATGCGTACTGACAGCGTGCCTCATTCTCACATTGGCAACAGCAGAGGCCGGGTATGCCCTGCCGGGACCGCCTGCTGCAAAGACAGCGGCAATCGAGCCCCAAAGGATGGGTTGACGGCGTGTCCCGGCAGGGCATGCGCGGGCTCGGCTCCCGAAGCCGAAACCCGAAACTTGTGCCATAAAACCCGGTTTAACCGGATCCGCCTGCTGCTGACAGTACTTTTGCTGGCCCTGCTGTGCTGGCAGTGGGGCCAGGCCTTCGCCATCGCCGCCAAGGCGGAGCTGGCCCAGGTACTGATAGAACGCGCCTGGCAACAAACGCTGGCGGCACCCGACACCCCCGCAGCGCCCTGGCCCTGGGCCGATACCCGGCCGGTGGCGCGGCTGCAGTGGCTGGACCAGTCCGGCAAGGTCAAGCGCGATCTTTACGTGCTCTCCGGCGCCCACGGCAGCGCCCTGGCCTTTGGCCCCGGGTTGATGGACGGCCTGGGCCAGGCGCGGCTGGTGGGCGGCCACCGCGACACCCATTTCGCCTTTATGCAACACCTGCAAAAAGGTGACCGGCTGCGCTGGCAGCATAGTGACGGCCAGTGGCAGACCTATGTGGTCAGTGAGCGTCGCATCGCCGACAGCCGCCACGACCCCCTGCTGGTGGAGAATAGCCGCGACAGCCTGTGGCTGGTGACCTGCTACCCCTTCAACGGGCTGGAAGCCGGTGGCCCCCTGCGCTACGTGGTACGCGCCGACAGCGTCCCCGAGTATGTGCTGGCACAAAGCAGATCGACCAGAATTTAGCGTCAGACGTCAGACATCGGACGTCCGACCTCGTCGAGACAACGTTGTCTATGGCGCAAAAGCGCTGTGCCTGTTAAGCTTGGAGCATAAGTAATAAGGATAACCGCAGGAGAATGTATCCATGTCCGAGCAACACCTGTACCCGGTACCCGAGGCGCTGAAAACCGCCGCCGCCATTGATCTCGCTGGCTACCAGACCCTGTATCAGCAATCCGTCAAGGATCCGGATACCTTCTGGGCGAATCAGGCCGAGACCTTCCTCACCTGGCAGCAGAAATGGCACACCGTCTGCGAGGCCGACCTGCACAAGGGTGAAGTGGCCTGGTTTCTGGGCGGCAAACTCAATGTCAGTGTCAACTGTATCGATCGCCACCTGGAGACGCGCGGCGATCAGGTGGCCATTATCTGGGAGGGCGACGACCCGGCCGAGGACCAGTTGATCACCTACCGCGAGCTGTCGGTGGAGGTGAACCGCCTGGCCAATGTGCTGCGCGACCGAGGCGTGAAAAAAGGCGACCGGGTGTGCCTGTATATGCCCATGGTACCCGAGGCCTGCTACGCCATGCTCGCCTGCACACGTATCGGGGCGGTGCACTCGGTGGTATTCGGCGGCTTCTCACCCGACGCGCTCAAAGACCGTATTCTCGATGCCGACTGCCGAGTGGTGATTACCGCCGACGAAGGTGTGCGCGGCGGCAAACGTATCCCCCTCAAGGCCAATACCGACAAGGCACTGGCCAAGTGTCCCAATGTCCACACCTGCCTGGTGCTCAAGCGCACCGCCGCCGAGATCATGTGGGACGACGAGCGCGATATCTGGTATCGCGAGGCGGTAGCCGACCAGCCAGACACCTGCGAACCGGAAATCATGGATGCCGAGGACCCGCTGTTTATCCTCTACACCTCGGGCTCCACCGGCAAGCCCAAGGGCGTGCTGCACACTACCGGCGGCTATCTGCTGCAAGCGGCCATGACCCACAAGTTTGTCTTCGACCACCGCGAGGGCGATATCTACTGGTGCACGGCGGATGTGGGCTGGGTCACCGGCCACAGCTATATTGTCTACGGCCCGCTGGCCAACGGCGCCACCACGCTGATGTTCGAGGGCGTGCCCACCTACCCGGATGCCTCGCGCTGCTGGCAGGTGGTGGACAAGCACGGCGTCAACAGCTTTTATACTGCCCCCACCGCCATTCGCGCGCTGATGGGCCAGGGCGACGAGTTTGTCACCCGCACCAGCCGCGCCTCGCTGCGCATCCTCGGCAGTGTGGGGGAGCCTATCAACCCCGAAGCCTGGGAGTGGTACTACCGCGTGGTGGGCGACTCGCGCTGCCCGATCATGGATACCTGGTGGCAGACGGAGACCGGCGCCCATATGCTCACGCCCCTGCCCGGCGCCATCGATCTCAAGCCCGGCTCGGCCACTCTGCCCTTCTTTGGTGTGCAGCCGGTGTTGCTGGACAACGAGGGCCGCGAAATTGAGGGCGCGGGGTCGGGCAACCTGGCCATCATGGCGCCCTGGCCCAGCCAGTTGCGCACCGTCTATGGCGACCACCAGCGCTGTATCGATACCTATTACTCGACCTACCCCGGTTACTACTTCACCGGCGACGGCGCCCGCCGCGACGAGGACGGCTACTACTGGATCACCG